>UQMO01000061.1 GCA_900542125.1 uncultured Collinsella sp.
AGGCAAGGCATGACCAGAAGGTCTATGCCTTGCCTTTTTCATGCCAACTTGTTCGCTCTGGACGTCGCTCGCTGTCCGTCCTCTACCTGCGGCGTTGCCTTGCTCCGGATGCGGTAGTCATCGGGGACGTTCTTAAATGACTGGTCAAAGGGGACATTCTTGCGGCACTTGGCACTTGGGGACGTTCCTTTTGTGCCGGCACTTGGGGACACCCCTTGCACCAATACCACCCTATGCTTTACCGAGATAAAGTGAACGCCGAGATTCGTAACCCGCTGGCAATCGTTCTATGGCACGATATTGAACGAATGCATGCTATGCGCCCAAATCTTTGGGCAGAGTGGGAGACAGAATGGTCAAGCTGTACGAGGACGGCATCTACCTGCGTAACGGCAACGAGGTCGTGCCTGCGGCCGAGGCTGCTGAGCGCGGTATTACGCAGACGCCCGAGGATGCCAAGCGTGGCACCATCGCGTATTCGATCCTCCAGGCACACAATACGTCCGGAGATCCCGAGGCGCTCAAGATCCGCTTCGACGCCATGGCGAGCCACGACATCACCTTTGTCGGCATCATCCAAACGGCGCGTGCCTCGGGCATGGAGCAGTTCCCGCTGCCCTACGTGCTCACCAACTGCCATAACTCGCTGTGCGCCGTGGGCGGCACCATCAACGAGGACGACCACGTCTTTGGCCTTTCCGCTGCTAAGAAGTACGGCGGCATCTTCGTTCCGCCGCACATCGCCGTCATCCACTCCTTTATGCGTGAGAACTTCGCCGGCTGCGGCAAGATGATCCTGGGTTCCGACTCGCACACCCGCTACGGCGCTCTGGGCACCATGGCCGTGGGCGAGGGCGGCGGCGAGCTGGCTAAGCAGCTGCTGCGCGACACCTACGATGTCGCCTATCCCGGCGTCGTGGCCATCTACCTCACGGGCGCCCCGCGCCCCGGCGTCGGCCCGCACGATGTGGCGCTCGCCATCATCCGCGCCGTCTTTGCCAAGGGCTACGTCAAGAACAAGGTCATGGAGTTCGTGGGCCCCGGCATCGCAAACATGACGACCGACTACCGCAACGGCGTCGACGTCATGACCACCGAGACCACCTGCCTTTCCTCCATTTGGGCAACTGACGAGGACACGCACGCGTTCCTGGCCATGCACGGCCGCGGCGACGACTACCGCGAGCTCAAGCCCGCCGATGTTGCCTACTACGACGGTTGCGTCGAGGTCGACCTGTCGAGCATCAAGCCTATGATCGCGCTGCCGTTCCACCCTTCCAACGGCTTTGAGATCGACGAGCTCAACGAGAACCTCGAGGACATCCTGCACGAGGTGGAGCTCGAGGCTGCCAAGATCGGCGAGGGCAAGACTCACTTTAGCTTGCTCGACAAAATCGTCGACGGTAAGCTGCACGTGCAGCAGGGCGTTATCGCCGGCTGCTCGGGCGGCAACTACGACTCCGTGGTCCAGGCTGCCCGCGTGCTCAGGGGTGCCAACACCGGCTGCGGAGAGTTCTCGCTGTCGGTCTACCCCACGAGCCAGCCCGTGGCGCTCGAGCTTACACGCCGTGGCTACATCTACGACCTCATGGAGGCCGGTGCAATCGTGCGCACGGCATTCTGCGGCCCGTGCTTTGGCGCCGGCGACACGCCCGCCAACAATGGCCTTTCGATCCGCCACACCACGCGCAACTTCCCCAACCGCGAGGGTTCCAAGCCGGGCAACGGCCAGCTGAGTGCCGTGGCCCTGATGGACGCCCGCTCCATTGCGGCGACGGCTGCCAACGGCGGCGTCCTGACGCCGGCGACCGACCTGCCCGAGGAGACTTGGGACGAGGTCTGCGAGTACACCTTCGACGACGCGCCGTACAAAAAGCGTGTGTACTGGGGCTTTGGCAAGGCGGAGCCTGCCGACGAGCTGGTCGAGGGTCCCAACATCAAGCCGTGGCCCGCGATGGAGCCCCTCGGCGACGATATCCTGCTCAAGGTGTGCTCCAAGATTATGGACCCGGTCACCACGACCGACGAACTCATTCCCTCGGGCGAGACGAGCTCTTTCCGCTCCAACCCGCTGGGTCTGGCCGAGTTTACGCTGAGCCGCCGCGACCCGGCTTACGTGGGCCGCTCCAAGGAGGTCGACGCCGTAGAGAAGCGCCGCGTTGCCGGCGAGTCCGCGGGTGACCTGGCGGCGCTCGATGCCGAGCTTGCCGGTGTGTTTGAGGCGCTGACCGGCGCGGGCGTCGCGGCCGATGCCAAGGCGACTGAGTACGGCTCCATGCTCTATGCCAAGAAGCCCGGTGACGGTTCCGCCCGCGAGCAGGCCGCGAGCTGCCAGCGCGTAATTGGCGGCCTGGCCAACATCGTCCACGAGTACGCCACCAAGCGTTATCGCTCCAACGTGATGAACTGGGGCATGGTGCCCTTCCAGATGGAGGCCGAGCCCAACTTTGAGGTGGGCGACTACGTCTTTGTGCCGGGTATCCGTGCCGCGCTCGATGGCGACCTCAAGAACATTGCTGCCTACGTGGTGCGCGCCGACGGTGCGGTCGAGCAGATTGAGCTCTACATTGCCGATATGACGGCAGAGGAGCGTGCCATCGTCAAGGCCGGCTGCCTGATCAACTACAACAAGTTCAAGGCCGCTGCCGAGTAACGCACTTAATTGTCCGCCCGGGGCTTACCCTTTCCCGCTCGCTCACGCGCTTCGCGAGGGTCGCGTTCGGGAAAGGGTAAGCCCCGGGCTACATCTCTGCGTTCTCGTTGGGTCTTGAGGGACGCTAAAAATAAACTTGCTTGATGCCGCCTCTGTTATCGGGGCGGCTTCTTTTTGTCGAAAACCACCATGAAGGGGTAGGCGCCTTTGCGGTGGTTCCGTTTGTCTCGACCTGTAACATCTGGGCCCCTATTTGACGAGCGGCTGTTACAGATTGAGACAAACAATCGCCGCCGATCATTTCATCTCGATCTGTAACATCTAGGATTGAAAAGGGCCGCTAGATGTTACAGATCGAGACAGTGGAACATCGGAACCGAAACCACCACAAAGGTGCCTGCCTGGCGGGTCCTTATTTCGATGGGGCCCAGGTTATTTCATCGTCAAATAGCCAAGTGCGTGCTGAGCCACTGTCGCGCGCTGTCTGTGGATCGGGCTCGCAAGTTTGTTCGTAGGCATCCTCGGTACACCGATCCATAAAATCGACGACTGCCGTCTGGTCGCCTTCCATGACGTAGATCACGTTGCCATCCGAGATATAGACTCCCGGCCCTTCGTTGTCCACGTAGCCGGGGTCGTATGAAACGTTGCACAGTCTGCTCCCGTTTGCCGCATCGAGTTCAAGGGTCGAATAATACCCGCCATTCATTTGGCCTTTCTTGGCTCGATATATTGCGGCGCCGTACCATCGCTTAAACGTCATGCCTTTGAGTAAACTGGTTGCCTTGCCGATAAGCTGCTCATCTTGGGTATAGCGCGTGGCTCCAAGTTCGATTCGGGGATAGTTGCTGACCCCAAGCGCTGCGGGCGTACCGTCGAAATCGACGGTGATTGAATCGGGTTTGACGATATCGGTGAGGATTTCGATGGGATAGCTTATGGTTTCAACCGCCGCCTGCGTCGCCGAGGCAGGGAGAAATGCGAGATAGATAATGCCTACGCCGACTGCGGTAATTGCAAACGCTAAGACGAGCAGGCCGATATAGGTGGAGCGTTTCACGGTGGGCACCTCTCATGTAATATGCAATCATTAAGATAAATGATACAAGCTTACGACAATATTCAAAAGAAAGCGATCGTTCGAAATGGGGGGCTAAAAGGCCCTATTGGGCTTCGATTTGGGATCGCCAAACGTAGACTGGGCTTGATACCGCCTCTTTTAATCGGGGCTGATTCTTCTCTGGACCACCACAAAGGGGACAGGCACCTTTGTGGTGGTTTGCATGTCATGAGAGCACTCAGAAAATCTTATATATAGAGACTTAGATTTGTGTATAAGATCGTATAAAGCTGGCAACAATACTTCTCGAACAACGTGAAGCCGCCCCGTAGGGCGGCCGCCCCAAGAGAGGTGATTCCATGAGAATCGATAAGCTAGCAATGACGTCGCGCGAGGCGCTGCAGACCGCCATGAGCACGGCTGCCGACGCGCAGGCCGGCGCGGTAGAGCCGATTCACCTGCTGTCCGCCCTGCTCGGTGCCGGCGAGCGCAATATCTCCGTGATCATCGAGCGCATCGGTGCCGACCCGGCTCAGCTCGCACGCTCCACACAGGATGCCATCGACCACGCGCCCAAGGTTTCGGGCGAGGGCCAGCAGATGGGCCTGTCCAACGAGCTCGTTCGCGTCATCGAGAAGGCCGAGAAGAAGGCCACCAAGATGGGCGACAGCTTTGTGGTGACCGAGCATCTGCTGATGGCGCTTGCCGAGGACAAGGGCGAGGCGGGCCGTGTGCTGCGCGACGCCGGCGTCACCAAGGAGCGCATCGAGCAGGTCTACGAGGAGCTGCGCGGCGATGATCGCGTGACGTCCGCCGAGGACAAGACCCAGTTTGAGGCGCTGGAACAGTACGGCCGCAATATCTGCGACCTTGCCCGCGCCGGCAAGCTCGACCCGGTCATTGGCCGTACCGACGAGATCCGTCGCACCATTCAGGTCCTGTCCCGCCGCACCAAGAACAACCCCGTGCTCATCGGCGAGCCGGGTGTCGGCAAGACGGCCATCGTCGAGGGCATCGCCCAGCGTATCGTGGCCGGCGACGTGCCGAGTACCCTGCGCGACCGCGACCTTATCGAGCTCGACATGAGCGCGCTGGTCGCCGGCGCTAAGTACCGCGGCGAGTTCGAGGACCGCTTGAAGGCTGTGCTCAAGGAGGTACAGAAGTCCGAAGGCAAGGTCATCCTGTTCATCGATGAGCTCCACACCATCGTGGGCGCTGGTGCCACCGAGGGCTCCATGGACGCCGGCAACATCCTCAAGCCGGCGCTTGCCCGTGGCGACTTGCACGCGATCGGCGCGACCACGCTCGACGAGTATCGCAAGTACATCGAGAAGGACGCGGCGCTCGCCCGTCGTTTCCAGACCGTTATGGTGAGCGAGCCTACCGTCGAGGACACCATCTCGATCCTGCGTGGCCTCAAGGAGAAGTACGAGATCTTCCACGGTGTGCACATCACCGATAGCGCGCTCGTGGCCGCCGCTGACCTCTCCGATCGCTATATCGCCGACCGCTTTCTGCCCGACAAGGCCATCGACCTGGTCGATGAGGCCGCAAGCCGCCTGCGCATGGAACTCGACAGCATGCCGGTCGAGATTGACGCCACCACGCGTCAGCTCACCCAGCTGCAGATCGAGGAGCAGGCGCTCATGAAGGAGACCGACGACGCCTCCAAGGAGCGTCTGGAGGCCCTGCGCCAAGAGATCGCCGAGGTCCAAGAAAAGCTCAACGTGCAAAAGGCCGGCTGGCTCAACCAGAAGAACGCCATCGACCACGTGCAGGAGCTTAAGGGACAGCTCGACGAGGCCAGAAGCGAAGAGGAGCGCGCGACGCGCAACGGCGACCTGGGCCGTGCGTCCGAGCTGCGCTACTCCGTGATTCCGGGTCTGCAGCAGCAGATTCAGGATTCCGAGGCTGCGCTCGAGGCACAAAAGCAGAAGGACGGCGAGGGTCTCAACGAGCAGGTGACCTCCGATGAGATCGCCGAGGTCGTGAGTGCCTGGACCGGCGTGCCCGTGTCCAAGATGATGCAGGGCGAGCTCGACAAGCTGAAGGGCCTGGAGGGTGAGCTGCATAAGCGCGTCATCGGCCAGGACGAGGCCGTCTCCGCCGTCGCCGCGGCTGTGCGCCGCAGCCGTGCGGGCCTCTCCGATCCGGACAAGCCCATCGGCAGCTTCTTCTTCCTGGGCCCCACCGGCGTGGGCAAGACCGAGCTCGCCAAGGCACTTGCCGAGTGCCTGTTCGACGACGAGCGCGCGCTCGTGCGTATCGACATGTCCGAGTACATGGAGAAGTTCAGCGTCCAGCGTCTGATCGGTGCGCCCCCGGGATACGTGGGTTACGACGAGGGCGGCCAGCTCACTGAGGCCGTGCGCCGTCGTCCGTACTCCGTGATCTTGCTCGACGAGATGGAGAAGGCCCATCCAGATGTCTTCAACGTGCTGCTGCAGGTGCTCGACGACGGCCGTCTGACCGATGGCCAGGGTCGCCAGGTGTCCTTCAAGAACACGATTATCATCATGACGTCCAACGTGGGCTCCAAGGCCATCGCCGATCTGTCCGGTAAGGACGAGGAGGAGATGCGCCATCAGGTCGATGCCGCCATGGCTCAGACCTTCCGCCCCGAGTTCCTCAACCGTATCGACGATATCGTGGTGTTCCATCCGCTCGGCATGGCGCAGATCGAGAAGATCGTCGACATCCAGCTTGCCGACGTTCGCGCACGCCTGGCCAAGGAGCGCATGACGCTTGCCATCACCCCGGCGGCCAAGCAGATGCTCGCCGTGGGTGGCCTGGACCCCGTGTTCGGTGCCCGTCCGCTCAAGCGCCTGGTCCAGCGCGAGGTCGTGGACGCCATCGCCGCCGCCATCATCGACGGCACGGTGCGCGAGGGCGATCAGGTGACGGTCGATGTCGACAAGGACGGCGGCTTTACCGTCGTGTGCGACAACACGCCGGCGGCCACCTACGAGGTCCCCGACGCCGAGTAGATTTTGGCCATGCCTTAAAATCTGCCAGTCGTCTCTAAACGCCAAGGGCGGCGGATCCAGTTGGGTCCGCCGCCCTTTTTCGTGCGACAATCGATGTAATTGAACAGATGCGATGCAAGGAGCTATGCAGATGAAAGACGAGATCAAGACAAGCGCGCCGGCGCCCAAGCCCACGTCCAAACCGGCGCCCAAGCCGCGCGACCCCTACATCCGTGCCGAGAACGAGGACGACGACGGCTACGACCCCTACAGCGATCGCCGCCCCGAGCGCGAGCCGATGTTCGAAGCTGACCCCTGGCGCTAGTCCTGGGCTTTGATACTTGGCATCAGAATCTGGGCGAGGTAGTCGGTCTCGAGTTTGGCGGCGGCGTCGGCCTTGCCGTCTTTGCCGACCAGCACGTTCTTGATCTGGCTATAGGTATAGCGGTTGCCGGTCGTAAGCTCGACAAGCTCAATGGCCGCGTCCATGGGGTAGGTCGACACTGGATCCTGGGTGCGCCCGTTGATAGTCTGGGGCACCACGTACGGATAGACGGGGCCGCTGGCATAGACGGTATAACCGTTGCCCAGATTGGCCGCACCCAAAACCGTATCGCCCTCATCGGGCGTAAAGCTCTCGCCCTCGCGCACCGCGACGAGCGTCACGATCGGCGTATCGCTGTCGCCGTCCAGATAAATGCACAGCGTGTTGCCGTTTTGCCAGGTTGCGACCTTGCCATACCACTCAACCGGAATATCGAGCTGATACAGGTCCGTTGCCTTATGCCGAGCATCGGCATCGCGCGCGGCCTGCGCTTCGATCGCGCTCACGGCATTGACGGCGGCGTCGCGCCGCGCGGTTGCCGCCTGCTGAAGTATCTTGGCGGCCGCGGCGGAGCTCGCACCGCCTTCCTCGGCATACTTGGCGGCGGCATCGATCTGGTCGTCAGTCACCGTGTCGGCCGAAGGCACCTTGAGCTTAAAGGTGGCCTGGGCACTTAAATCCTGTCCATCGCTCTTAACGGCGACCTGCGTCTTGGTGGTCGGGACGGTATAGATGGTGCCGTCGGCCGCGATGGGGGAGGCAGCGATGGAGAGCGTGTAATCGCCAGGCAGCAGTTTGATGCCGCGGCCGTGCTCGTCAACATAGAGCGTTTCGCTCACGGAGGAGCCATCAGCGTCCTGACCACTCACCTGTACGGGAATCTTGGAGCCGGTAGAACAGTCGAGGCCCGCGGCATGCACGCCAATCTGCACTGACATCATCGTGTGGGCATTGGCGGCGACAGCGGCAGCCTGCTCTTGCTGATATCCGTTCCAGGCGGCATAGCCTGCGCCGCCGGCGACGAGCGCGACGGCCACGACACCGGCGACCATCAGATTGCGGCGCTTGGGCGACATCTTGCGATGGCGAACCTCGGCCTCGCGTGCTGAGGGAACGGACGGTAGGGGGATATCGCCCATGGCGATGGTCTCGTCCACGGCAGGCGCAGAGCCCAGGCCGGGAAGCTCGCGGGTCAGCGAATCTTCGGCCGGCAAGCTGTCGAGCAAGATGGTTTCCTCGCTCGTGTCGGATTCGGGCTGGTCGTCGGCCTCGCATTCGGTGTCTTCGTGATCTGCCTCATCTTCGGCAGGCTCAACGTCGTCTGCATCCTGATCATCGGACTGCGCCTCGGCTTCCGACTCATCCTGCACATCAACGCCCGAATCGTCAAACGCAATCTCATCAAGTGAAATCCGGTCTAGGCTCTCCAGGGCTTCGGCACACGCTTCTGCATCTTGGGCCGCATCCTCTTGGCCCATCGTCTCATCATTCATATATCCCCCAAGCTCAATATCGGGACAACAATGTACCCAAAATTGGGGTCACATAGGGCTGTCAGGCGGTTGGAAATCTGATTTTATCTGTGAGAGAGGTTTTGCATATGCGCGTGAATGCGCGCAACAACAAAAAGCCCCGGAAAGCGGGCGAATCGCTTTCCGGGGCTGCGCATGACGCGCGATTGCGGCATCGGCTAAGTTTGCCTACATCCAAATGTGGACGGGATAAATATGTTACTCGGCGTGAGCGTAATCAACCTTGGCGCGGCGAGCGGTAGCCTTCTCCCAATCGCTGGTGCCCTCAAAGACGTCCTGCTTGTAGGGATTGCGGCCGAGCTTCTTGGCGCGGTAGGCGATGTAGATGATCGCGGCGACGTTGGCGACCAGTGCGGCGATCGAGACCGCGGTGGCGGCGCCGGGGTCGAGCGTGGAGTGGGTCACAAAGATGGACTCCTCCTGGAAGTACGGGAACACCTGGGCAAACATGCACCAAATAGCCAGCGTAAAGGCGCGGTTCTGGATCCAGCCGCCCTTGTTCCAGATAAAGGCGGCGACGGTGGGCGCCAGAAGCAGCGCAAAGCCGCAGAACCAGGAGTGGGTGGGCAGGCAGTTGTAGGTGTAGCAGAAGTTCCAGATATCGTAGGCGATGATGTAGACCCAGGTCATGTCGGGCCACAGCATGTCGGTCTTGTCCTCGGAGGCGTAGACGCTCCACCAACCGGTCATGCAGAAGATGTTGATGATGCCCGCGATACCGTTGAACACGTTGTTCCAGCCGGCCAGCTGCGTGGCGCCCTCGGAGGTGACCCAGGTGGACTCGCCCAGGACAAAGAAGTGATAGGCGCTCTCAAAGTCGGACACGACGGCGATCATGATGTTGATGGCGACGATCACAAACGGCCATGCGCGGAACCAATGCGCCTTGCCAATCTTGCCCCACTGGTACTTAATGGCAATGAAGCCCCAGCAACCGGCCAGCGCCGCGTATACCTTGGCGTAGTGGAACCAGCTGTTCTGGTACACATGGGTGGGGTTGGTGAGCGCCCACTCGGCACCCTGCGAGACGCCGATGGCGATGGCGACGCAGTAGATGGTCATGGCCAGCGGAGCCACGCCAAAGATGATTGCCGCGCCCAGCTTGGTGCGGCGGCCGACCTCGTTGAGCACGATCAGGCCAATAAAGACCATGGCCCAGCCGGCCCAGTGGATAAGGGTATCGCTACCCCAAACATCGAACAGCATGCTGCTCTCCTTTCACACAGCCGCGGCCCCTCTTCTGATCGCGGGCAGTTTGGCCAAATGTCGTCAGTTCTGGGGCTTGCGCTCCGGATACTTGGCGGTATAGCCCTCGATGTGGAGTGTCGAGGCGATGATTTCCTTGACCGTCTCGTCGGGCACATCGGGGTGCGTGCGGATATACATCAACAACCCCATGATGAGGGTGTAGAACGTCTCGTAGACATGGTCGATGCGTAGCTCATGATGGGCGGCAAAATCCACCACGGTGGTGTCGCAGATATACTGCGCCACACGCTGGACCACGTTGTGCAAAAAGCCGCCGTAGAGCGCGCCGCTGCTCGAGGTGAGCGTGCTTGGCAGCTCGTGGCCGCTGACGACCAGGCGCTTAAAGAGCGGGGCGACGGTGTCGAGTGCGCCCTCGATATCACCGACGGTGCGGTTGGCATTCCACTGCTCGAGCTCGGAGATAAAACCGTCGATCGCCTCGTCCATGACGGCGGTGACAGCGGCGTCCATGTCGGCAAAGTAGTGGTAGAACAATGAGCGCGTGCAGCCGGCTCGCTTGGTCACGGCCGAGACGGATAGATGCGACACGCCTAGCTCAGAGCTCACGGTGCGCACGGCGGCGAGGATCTCGCGACGGCGTTCGTCGCCCGTCAAGCGCTTTGCCGCGCTATCGGATGCGGGGACGGCATCGACCACAGAGGTATCTGCTGTGTTGTTGCTCATGTTTTGCCGCCTTTCATCCTCTTTTGCCTGACCGTTCGCCTAACAGTCTTGAATATTGTTGACGGTTCGTCAATACTATTTTTGACACAATGTCAACTAATGGCGGGTGAACGGCATGGGGGCATGCCCGGCCTGCAAAAAAGAGGGGTGCCGCGGTCTCGCCGGGCTGTGGCAAGAGAAGGGACAACCATGATTCTCAACGGACCGGGGATTAGCTATACCGAGCCCGATATCGGCGCGGAGTTCGTGCCGCCGCTGCCGGAGCATCCGCGCGAGGCAATCGTCAAGCTGTGCGAGCACTGCACCAACCGTCTACTGCATCGCGATGAGCTGCTGGGCTACGAGTACTGGTCGTTTGCCGAGGCCGCGACTGACGAGCAGGCCGAGGTACTCTGCAAGATGAAGATGCGCCGTCCCTACACGCTGCCCGAGATGGTCAAGCTCACCGGCATGCCCGAGGCCCAGATCGAGAAGATGCTCGACGATATGAGCTACACGGGCCTGCTCGAGTACAACTGGGAAAATCCCGAGCGCGCCAAGCAATGGGTGCTGCCCATGCTGGTGCCGGGTTCCGCCGAGTTCCTCAACATGCGCGTGAGCCAGCTCGAGGAGCATCCGGTCTATGCTAAGTTCTTTGAGCAGGCGTCTAAGGGACCGCTGTCCAAGGCCACGCCGATGGTGCCGCCCGGTGGTGCCGGCATCGGCATGCATGTCATTCCGGTCGAGAAGGCCATCGATGCCGCGAGCACGTCGGTGCCGATCGAGCATATCGAGCACTGGCTCGACAAATACGAGGGTAAGTATGCCGCCAGCACCTGCAGCTGCCGCGCAAGCCGTCGCGTGATGGGCGAGGGCTGCGCCGACGACCCGGCCGATTGGTGCATCGCCGTGGGCGATATGGCCGACTATGTGGTTGAGACCGACCGCGGCCATTACGTGACGCGCGAGGAGGTCTACGACATCTTGCGCCAGGCCGAGGACAACGGCTTTGTGCACCAGATCACCAATATCGACGGCGAGAACAAGATCTTCGCTATCTGCAACTGCAACGTCAACGTGTGCTACGCCCTGCGCACCCCTCAGCTGTTCAACACGCCCAACCTGTCGCGCTCGGCCTATGTCGCCAAGGTCGAGAAGGACAAGTGCGTTGCCTGCGGTCGCTGCGTTGAGGTGTGCCCGGCCGGCGCCGCCAAGCTCGGCCAGAAGCTCTGCAGCAAAAAGGCCGGCGGACAGGTGCCCGAGTATCCGCGCCAGGAGCTGCCCGACGCCACCAAATGGGATCACACCAAGTGGTCGCCCAACTACCGCAACGACAACCGTATCGAGACGCATGAGTCCGGCACCGCTCCCTGCAAGACGGCCTGCCCCGCGCACATTGCCGTTCAGGGCTATTTGAAGCTCGCGGCTCAGGGTCGCTATGACGAGGCCCTAGCACTCATTAAGCGCGAGAACCCGCTGCCCGCTATCTGCGGCCGTGTGTGCAACCGCCGCTGTGAGGATGCCTGCACCCGCGGCCGTGTGGACGCCGCCGTGGCAATCGACGAAGTCAAGAAGTTCATCGCCCAGCGCGATCTGGATGCCGCGACCCGCTATGTCCCACCTGTGGTGACCCCGACGCGTGCCGGCGGCTTCGACCAGAAGATCGCCATCATCGGTGCCGGTCCGGCTGGCCTGTCCTGCGCTTTCTACCTGGCCGAGAAGGGCTACAAGCCCGTCGTGTTCGAGAAGAACGAGCGTCCGGGCGGCATGCTCACCTACGGCATTCCCAGCTTTAAGCTGCAGAAGGACGTCATTGAGGCCGAGGTCGAGGTCATTCGCCTGATGGGTGCCGAGTTCCGCTATGGCGTGGAGGTCGGTCGTGATGTGACGCTCGACGAGCTGCGCGCGCAGGGCTTCAAGGCCTTCTACGTTGCCATTGGCTGCCAGGGCGGCCGCCTTGCCGGCATTCCGGGTGAGGATGCCGAGGACGTGACCGTGGCCGTCGACTTCCTTCGCGAGGTTAACAGCGGCAAGATCGATTCCCTGTCCGGCCGCACCATTGTGGTGGGCGGCGGCAACGTGGCCATCGACGTTGCCCGCAACGCCTGCCGTCTGGGTTCCGAGCACGTTGAGATGTTCTGCCTGGAGAGCGAGGCTCAGATGCCCGCCAGCGAGGAGGAGCGTCGCGAGGCCGTTGAGGACGGCGCGCACATCAGTTGCGGTTGGGGCCCCAAGGAGATTCACCTGGACGAGGCCGGCCGTGTGTGCGGCATCACCTTTAAGCGCTGCACGCGCGTCTACGATGACGAGGGCCGTTTTGCGCCCGAGTACGACGAGAACGACCTGCGTCGCGTCGATGCCGACCGCGTGGTCATGTCGATTGGCCAGTCCATCGTGTGGGGCGACCTGCTGGCTGGCTCCAAGGTGGAGCTTGGCCGCGGCCAGGGTGTCCTTGCTGATCCCCAGACCTACCAGACCGCCGAACCCGACATCTTTGTGGGTGGTGACGTCTATACCGGCCCCAGCTTTGCCATCGACGCTATCGCCGCCGGCCACGAGGCCGCCGTGTCCATCCATCGCTTTGTGCAGCCGGGCTCCACGCTCACCATCGGCCGCAACCAGCGCCGCTACACCGCGCTCGACCGCAACGACGTTGTGCTCGAGGGCTACGACAACGCGAGCCGCGAGGTTGCGCATGTGGACCGCGAACGCGAGAAGGCTGCGCCGTTTAGCGAGTATGTTGAGACCTTTACCGAGGAGCAGGTGCGCGCCGAGACCGCCCGCTGCCTGGGCTGCGGCGCCTCGATCGTCGACCCCAACAAGTGCATCGGCTGCGGCCTGTGCACCACCAAGTGCGCGTTTGACGCCATCCATCTGGATCGCGACCGTCCCGAGTGCTCAACGATGGTCAAATACGAGCAAAAGCTCCCAAGTCTCGGCAAGTACGCATTGAAACGTGCAATTAAGATCAAATTTGGGAAGAAGTAAGAGACCTAACAAGTAAGTGAACGGCGCAGAGGGCGGTTGGACAGCGAGCGGGTCCCAGGCGTGGCGAGGTGCCTTGAAAGAGGAGGGCATAGGGCTTTTGCCCATGCCCGACGATTGAAAGGCAGATCTCCCGTCTG
Organism: uncultured Collinsella sp.; assembly: GCA_900542125.1. GTDB lineage: Bacteria > Actinomycetota > Coriobacteriia > Coriobacteriales > Coriobacteriaceae > Collinsella. Next base: position 13,573 of record UQMO01000061.1, read on the forward strand.
GGACTCGCGCAGCGTCAAGCCGACCGCCGTTCGTTAGAACGGCGGAAGGAATTAAAAGTGCACGAGCTCGGAATCGTCTATCACATCATTCGCGATGTCGAGAATGTGGCGCGCGCTCATGGCGTGCGTCGCGTTTCGAGCGTGACGTTGCTACTGGGCGAGGTCTCGGGCGTCGTTCCCGACTTGCTGCTCGACGCTTGGCGCTGGGCAGCAGATAAAAAGCCTATCGCGCAGGGCGCGGAGCTTATCGTGGAGCCCGTCGAGGCCGTGACACATTGCGAGGCGTGCGGCTGCGACTACGCGACGGTCGAGCACGGCAAGACCTGTCCCCATTGCGGTAGCGGCGAGACCTATTTGCTGCAGGGCCAAGAGGTAATGATCAAACAGATCGAGACTCCCGACGAGGACCCGGCAGACGCTGCTCCTGACGGCCTCTCCGACGCACCCGATGCCGTCGACGCCGCCAACCCACTCCACATCGCCTAACATCCAATGACTGCATGGGCTAGAGTTCTAAACATATTTGCTTCGGTTAGTCAAGTCATGTCTGTTTAAACAAAATGGCGGCACGCAGGCGCATTGGGATCCACCTAAAAGCGGTTTTAACGAACAGTGCGCCTGTATATGTCTTTGGAAACAATCGGCAAATCACGTTTTATCAGGCAATGAGCTGTAAACCAGCAATGTAATCAATTTGTAACAAACTTAGACGTTTAAACAAATAGGTTGATTTTCAATCTCAACGCAACAGCCTGAACGGACCCCGCGTTTCCGCAGCT
>UQMO01000062.1 GCA_900542125.1 uncultured Collinsella sp.
GTGGGAGGCCAGGGCGCCGCTGACCGGTGGACGGCACCGAGCCGTCTGATGACTTTAAGAAGGGGGAGGCCTCGCGGCCTCCCCCTTTTTTGCGTTTACGGGCTTTTGTCTCACATAGTAGCTGTGTTTTATAACCCTCGTTTGTCGCATCTTCTGCGAACGGGCTACAATAACTTAGTCTGTGCGATATGGAGGTGAACATGGCTGAAGCTGGTATCGGCGTTGATATCGTCGAGATTTCCCGCATGAAATCAATTCTTGAAAAGACGCCGTCGTTTGCTCGGCGTGTGTTTACCGAAGAAGAGCGTGCGTATTGCGATGCATCATCGCGTCCCGCTGCTCACTATGCGAGCCGCTTTGCTTCGCGCGAGGCGGTACTTAAAGCTCTCGGCACGGGTTTTAGTCAAGGCGTGGGTCGCAAGGATGTTTCGGTTACGCGTGATAAACTCGGCAAACCGAAGGCGCTGCTTTCGGGCCGTGCTCTCGAGATCGCTCAAGAACTGGGTGTTGTTGAGGTCGCTCTTTCCATTACGCTTACAGGAGACTTGGCCGTTGCGAATGCCATCGCGATTACCGAAGATGCTCGGCCTAAGCCAAAAGAGGAAAAGGTGAGCACCAAGAAACGCGTAGCGCAGACATTTAAAGAGGCTCGCTCTGTTTTAGATGAGCTTGAGCAGCTGCAGAATTCAGCATTGACGGAGCACCTGGGCGATGCTTCGCAAGATACGCTAGGAGCATAGATGAAACCGGTTTTGAGTACCGAAGAAGTCGTTCGTCTCGAGGATATCATCGAACGCGAAGGGACTTCGAAGGCCGAGCTTATGGAGCTAGCGGGTGAGTTTGCCGCCAACGAGGTCTTGAAGCTCAATCCCGATCGGGTTCTCGTTCTGGTCGGTTTTGGTAATAATGGCGGTGACGGTTGGGTTGCCGCCGATATCCTGAGCCATAAGGGTGTGGACGTGGATATCGTTTCTCCGGTTGAGCCGGATGAGATTCCTGCTGCTCTGGCACGTCATGTTGCTCGTCGTACTGCCGGCCGCGATGTGCACGTTTGCGTCGGCCCCTCGCGTGACGAACTCGAGGTTTTGATCGATAAGGCCGATGTTGTTGTCGATGCCATTTTTGGTACCGGTTTCCACGGAAATCTGCGTGCGCCGTTCTCCATCTGGATTCCTACGGTCAATGAATGCGCCGATTGTGTCGTATCCATTGATGTTCCCTCGGGCCTGAATGCCGAGACGGGCGTTGTTGATGACGACTGCATTCGTGCCGAGCATACGGTGACGATGATTGCGCCCAAGATTGGTCTGTATAGCGCTGATGGTCCTGAGTATGCTGGCGATTTGATCTGCGGCAATCTTTACGACCGTCTTGACGAGGTCATCGATGATGTCGACCACGCCGCCGAGATTGTCGAGCCCGGTGACTTAGTTGATTACTTTGCCCCACTACCTACGAATATCGATAAGTATTCCCGTGGCTCTGTGCTTATTGTCGCCGGATCTGCGCAATATCCTGGTGCTGCCATTATGGCGGCCAAGTCTGCAGCTCGCGCGGGTGCTGGTTACGTGGCAGTCGCGGCTCCTGACGCCTGCGCCAATCTTATTCGCATGGCACTTCCTTCGATTCCCGTCTTTGCTATTCCGTCTGATTCCCGCGGCTCCTTTGGCGCCGCTGCGCGCATGACTGTGTGCGAGATTGCAAAGAAGTACAGCTGTGTACTGTGCGGTCCCGGTATGACGACATCTGCCGGCGCTATGCAGGTGGTTTCGGGCTTGCTCGAGCTTGATGTGCCGCTTATCTTGGACGCCGATGCACTCAACTGCCTTGCTAAGATTGCCATTGACGGTATTGATAGTAATCCCGAGATGTATCGTCGCGAACAGCCGTTGGTTATGACGCCGCACTATCGTGAGCTTTCGCGTCTGGTTGCCGGTGACGAGGTGAACGACCTTGGTACCGCGATTGCGGCCGCGCAGAAGGTTGTCTGGGCTGCAGGCTCCGACAATCTGGTGGTCATTGCCAAGGGGCCGACGACGGCTATCTGTGGCGTTGAGCGTGTGCTGCTGCCGCTCTCGGGTCCGGCTTCTCTGGCAACTGCCGGTTCGGGTGATGTTCTCGCGGGTATTTTGGCCGGCACGCTTGCCACCATGCGCGACGAGATGGATCGTTGGGAGTTGCTGTATTCGTACGCCGTCGCACTTCACAGCTACGCCGGTTTTGCCGCGGCGACGGAGTATGGTGAGAAGAGCGTCATCGCGACCGATCTTATCGACTTGATCGGTCCTGCCATGGAACTGGCGGCAAAGGATGCGCTCGAAGATCTGGGAATCATGGACGAAGGGTCGGATGACTAATCATGAATAAAGCCGATTTGACGCGCTGGTCCTGGGTCGAGATCGACCGCGGGGCGCTCCGTCGCAACACGAGGGCCTATAAGAACCTGCTGAATCCACGTCAGCGCCTGTGCTGCGTGGTCAAGGCCGATGCTTATGGTCATGGAGCTGTTGAGTGCGCCAAGATCATGTATTCGGCCGGTGCCGACATGTTTGCCGTGGCGACGGTTAACGAGGGCGTTGAGCTCCGACAGAGCGGGATTACGAAACCCATCCTCATCCTAAGCGAGCCGCCTATCGAGGCCATTCCGACGTTGCTCGAGTTTGATATCATGCCTTCGGTCTATACGTCTGACTTTGCTCTTGCGTATGGCGAATGCGCCGTCGCGGCGGGCAAAGTGGGCAAGTATCATCTCGCCATCGAGACGGGCATGAATCGTATCGGCGTTCACTACACACAGGTGCTCGACTTTGTCCGCGGTATAAATTTCCATCGCGGTATTCAGTGCGACGGCGTATTTACGCACTTCGCCACGGCCGATGAACCTTCGGGCTGGGACTACAAGCTGCAGTGTCAGCGCTTTACCGAGGCCGTTCAGGCCATTAAGGATGCGGGTTTTGAGTGCGGTATCGTGCACTGCGCCAACACGCCGTCCTCGATGCTCGACCCCTCGATGCATTTTGATATGATTCGCGCCGGCGTTGGCTTGTATGGCATGCAGCCGTGCGAGCTGAGTGGCCGCGTGATGCAGCTTGATCCCGTTATGAGCGTCCATGCGCGCGTGACGCGCGTGGCACACCCTGCGATGGGTGAGGGCGTGGGCTACGGTTTTACCTACCGCGTACCGCGTACGCGCGTTCAGATCTGTACGCTGCCGATCGGTTATGCCGATGGCCTATCGCGTACGCTTTCCAATCGTATGGATGTGCTGTATCGCGGCGAGCGCGTGCATCAGGTTGGCAATATCTGCATGGACCAGTTTATGGTCGCCATTCAGTCCAACCCGGCACACGAGATTCCCGAGGCCGAGTATGGTGACGAGATGATCATCGTCGGCCGCGATGGCGATGCCGAGATCACTATGGACGAGATGGCCCGACTGCGCGGAACGATTAACTACGAGGTCGCCTGCGGCTTTGGCATGCGTCTCGACAAGGTCTACGTGTAGGAGCCGCTATGGGCGTCATGCACATTCCCGGTCATAGCCATCAGGCGCCACGTGAGGTCGCACTCGAGGAGATTGAGGCCGTTCTGGGCGATTGTCACCTCTGCCAGCTCTACCAGTCGCGTCACAATATCGTGTTTGGCGTGGGAAACCCCCGCGCTCGCGTCATGTTTATCGGTGAGGCGCCGGGTCGCAACGAGGATTTGCAGGGCGAGCCCTTTGTGGGGGCGGCAGGCGAGGATCTCAACGGCATTTTGTCGCTGGCGGGGCTCAAACGCGAAGACGTCTACATTGCCAACGTGCTTAAGTGCCGCCCGCCGGGAAACCGCAATCCGCGTCCCGAGGAAGTGCTGGCTTGCTCGCCGTTTTTGCGTGAGCAGATTCGAAGCATCTGGCCTGATATTATCGTGACGCTCGGCAACCCCGCGACGCACTTTGTGCTTAAGACCGAGATTGGCATTACTAAGCTGCGCGGCAGGTTCCACCAGATGGGGCATTTTGTAGTAATGCCCACTTTTCATCCGGCAGCAGCGCTGCGCAATCCGGCGTGGCAGGAGCTGCTGGAGGAAGACTTTAAGATGCTGGGCGATTATCTGGAGCGACATCCCGCACCAGAGGACGCCTCGGAATAATAAGGAGCATATATGTCCCTGGAGCGCCTGGGGGTAGGTACTTACAAAACGACTTGCGCTGCCGATACGGAGTACTTTGGCGAGCTAATTGCACCGTGCCTTGAGGACGGCGATGTGCTCATCCTGACCGGTGGCCTGGGAGTGGGCAAAACTCACTTTACCAAGGGCGTCTCGCGCGGGCTGGGCGATGGGCATATGGTTACGAGTCCTACGTTTGCGCTCATGGCCGTTCACGATCAAGGTCGTATTCCGCTGTTTCACTTTGATCTATACCGCCTGGAGCATGCCTACGAGCTCGAGGATACGGGCATTTTCGATGTGCTGGGCTATGAGGGTGCTTGCCTGCTGGAATGGGGCGAACAATTTCAGGACGAGCTGACGGATGAGTATCTTTCGGTGACGCTCAGGCGTGATGAGGGCGACAGCGATGTGCGAACGATAACACTTGAGGCGCACGGTGACCGCGCAATGGAGCTTTCCCATTTGATTGATAAGGCTGTACAAGATGAGCTTGCATAACGACAACGCGCTGGTGGTGGCGCTCGATACCTCGACCGACATGCTTGCCTGCGCGGCAAGCTGGATTGATGGGCAGACGGGCGAGACGAAGCTCGTGAGCGGCGACCACATGTGTCGCCGTCACGCCAACGTTGAGCTCGTGAATACCGTTGATGGCGTGCTGGCTCAAACCGGTCTGGATCGCAGCGATGTTGGTTGCTACGTGGTCGGCCGCGGTCCGGGGTCGTTTACGGGTGTGCGCATCGGCATCTCCACTGCCAAGGGCCTCGCACGTGGTGCCAATGTTCCGCTGCTGGGCGTGTCGACGCTCGACGCTTGCGCTTGGACGGCGTGGAAGGCTGGCGTGCGCGGCAAGCTTGGTATCTTGGCCGATGCTATGCGCGGTGAGGTATATCCGGCGCTGTATATGCTGGCCGATGAGGGCCCCGAGCGTCAATTTGAGCGCGAACACGTGGTCAAGGCCGCCGTGGCGCTCGATGAGTGGCGCCAAGCAGCGGACTGGGACCAGGTTCAGCTGACCGGTGACGGTCTCGTGCGCTATGGCAAGCTGCTGGGTGAGGACGAGACCGCCCGCTGCGTGGAGTGCGACCTGTGGTGGCCTTCGGGCGAGGGCTTGCTGCTCGCGCACGCTGCGGGTGACGGCGATCCGGCCCGCGTCCTGCCGATTTACACGCGCCTTTCGGATGCCGAGGAAAACGAGCGCAAGCGTCTTGGTCTTGCTGAGAGTGCACAGAGCGAAATTACGGGCGTTGCCGATGAGCTCGCCGGTCGTCATCTGCAGTTCCGTCCCATGGGCGCGGCGGATGCCGAGGGCGCGAGCGCGCTGGAGGCTGCCTGCTTTGAAGGTGCCGGACACGAGGCGTGGACGCCGGGCATGTTCCTGTCCGAACTGGGCGAGGACGTCGCTGCGCCGCGTAGTTGGTGGGTGGCACACGACGATGGCAAGCTGCTGGGCCTTGCCGGCGGTATGGTCGTGGACGGTGATGTGCAGATTCTGGATGTCGCCGTCGACCCGGCACATCGCCGTGAGGGCATTGCCCGCAAGCTGCTGTCGCACGTGAGCTATGATGCCCAGATGCTCGGCTGCACCACGGCTTCGCTCGAGGTTGAGGACGGCAACGAGGGCGCGATTGCGCTCTATGCCGCTCTGGGCTTTACCGAGGTGGGTCGTCGTCGTGGCTACTACGGTGTCGGCAAAGACGCCATCGTCATGACGGCCCCACTTCCCCTCGTACTTCCGGTCGATAACGCCTCGCCCGAGCCGACGGCGGCAGAGCAGCGCGTATGGCCGCTGCCTGCGCCTGGGCGCTCCGAGGGGGAGCGTGCCGAAATTGAGCGCCGCCGCCTAGTGCTCGCTATCGAGAGCTCCTGCGACGAGACGGCCGTGGCGATTATCGATGCGGATGGCAATATGCTGGCCAACCAGGTGTCGACACAGATTGATTTTCACGCCCGCTTTGGCGGCGTGGTGCCCGAGATCGCCTCGCGCAAACACGTTGAGGTGATTGTGAGTGTCGTGGATGCGGCGCTCGAGGATGCCGCAGCATCGCTTGGTCTTGAGGGTGGAGCCATCGCGCCGAGCGAACTCGCCGCTGTTGGCGTGACGCAGGGTCCGGGCCTGGTGGGTGCTCTGGTAGTGGGCGTCGCCTTCGCCAAGGGCTTTGCCTATGCCGCCGGCAAGCCGCTCGTGTGCGTCAACCATCTGGAGGGCCATCTGTTCGCCAACCTGCTGGCGCAGCCCGATCTCAGGCCGCAGTTTATCTTCACGCTCGTCTCGGGCGGTCATACCATGCTCGTGCACGTGAAGGCATGGGGCGACTACGAGGTACTTGGTGAGACACTCGACGATGCTGTGGGCGAGGCCTTCGACAAGGTAGCCAAGGCGTTGGGTCTGGGCTATCCCGGTGGCCCCATCATCTCCAAGCTGGCCGAGACGGGCAACCCCCGCGCGATCGATTTTCCTCGCGCGCTTAACAGCAGGGGAGACTATCGTTTCTCGCTTTCGGGTCTTAAAACGGCCGTGACGCTCTACATCGAGCAGGAGACCAAGGCCGGGCGCACGATTCACCTGCCCGATCTGGCGGCTTCGTTTGAGGCAGCCGTCTTTGACGTTCAGTACAAGAAGGCCAAAAACGCCCTGCATGCCACCGGATGCAAGGAATACTGCATCGGCGGCGGCGTCTCGGCTAATCCGCATCTGCGCGAGATGATGATCAAGAAGCTTGGGCGTCAGGGGATCCGCGTAACGGTGCCACCGCTTTCGGCGTGCACCGATAACGCAGCCATGATCGCAGAGGTCGCCCGCCGTAAATTCGACCGAGGCGAAATCTCGCCGTTCGACGTCGATGCCGATCCAAACATGACGCTGTAGTCGTACGGGCGCGGTCCCCGGCGCTGCCCGGGCGCCAACGGCCGCATATGAACTTTCCTGCTCTACAGTCCTGCGCAAGACGAAGGCCACATTAAGTGGCCTTCTTTGCGTGCGGAACTCGCGACCAACCTTATGCCTCGCCCGCAGTCCCGGACCTTCCGGGTTCAAAGCGCGATACACCGGACTGGTTGTCTGATATAAAGATGGCGAAGGCCCCTTTCGGGGCCTTCTTTTTAAATAAAATTATCGACTCCGTGGACTTCGGTTTTGGAATTTGGAGCCGACGGCTCATCAAAGTGGAAAATGAAATATAACCTAGCTGCAATAATCGCCTTGTTGCGAACTCGAACTGATCATGTAGATCTAAAATAGTCGCAATATACAATTGTCGTGTGGTGCGTTGGGTCGGAGCTGCTGCGGGTCCTAGATGGATTGCGGTCTTGCGCCCCGATGTTCAAACAGGTTTCTCTCTAGACGGGAAGTTGCTCATGGACACCATATATGACGGAGACGACTGGGTCGATCATTATAGTTGGCGACTAGTCGGCTCGGATGACAATGGGGATGTGGTGTTTGACGGACTATGTCCAAAGCATCTCCATCCTTTTGTCTCGTCGTTAATTGAGAGTTCCGCTCGTGTTGCCCCCTACAGCTCGGCGTCGCTTCATGATACGGACGTTTTGAAGACCATAAAGGAATCAATTGACGAGGGCACGATGAGTAGCTTGCTGTTTTCTCGCCTTGTGGGGCTAGATGAGATTGGCTCGAAACGACTGCTTGCGGGCGAAAAGGTGGAACTCACTTATCGGTCGATGATTTCAATCCTGCGGATGGCCGATGTTCTTCGCAAATAAATGAAAACGGGACAAGCGAGCTACGTCACTTGTCCCGTTATTAATTAAAGTGGACCGCGGCGAGCGGGCTATAAAAATTCGCCTACTCGGTGGACTTCGGGTTGTAGGTCTACTCCGAATTGGTCCTTGACGGTTGCCTGGATGTGGCGGATGAGTTCGTCGACGTCGGCGGCGGTGGCGTGGTCGGCGTTGATGATGAAGCCGCAGTGCTTCTCGCTCACTTGGGCGCCGCCGACGGCGTGGCCGCGCAGGCCGGCGTCCATGATGAGCTTGCCGGCAAAGTAGCCCTCGGGGCGCTTGAAAGTGGAGCCGGCGCTCGGCATGTCGAGCGGCTGCTTGTCCTCGCGGCGTTGGCGGTAGTCGTCCATGTCGGCCTTGATCATCGCGGCGTTGCCCGGGGCGAGGTTAAAGGTGGCCGAAAGCACGATAAAGCCGTCGTCGGCGATGCGGCTCTTGCGATAGCCCAGGTTGAGTTCGTCGGCATCGAATTCGATGATGTTGCCGCTGCCGCGGGTGCCGTCGTCGAGCTGGCGAGCGGGTTTGTAGACGCGCACGGACTCTAGCACATCGGCCATGCAGGCACCGTAGGCACCGGCGTTCATGTAGCAGGCGCCGCCGACCGATCCGGGGATGCCCGAGATGGGCTCCATGCCGGTGAGACCGGCCTCGGCTGCCGCCGCGGCGACATCGGAAAGCAAGGCACCGGCTGCCGCCGTGACATGCGTGCCGTCGACCGTAATGTCGGAGAGGCCCTTGCTCAGCGCCACGACAACGCCGCGGATACCCTTGTCGCCGACGAGCAGGTCGGAGCCGTTGCCCACGATGGTGAGCGGCAGGTCGCAGCGATAACAGGTGTCGAGCGTGGCGACGAGGCCCTGCTCGGTATCGGGCGTGACAAAGACGTCGGCCGGGCCGCCGATCTTAAACGTGGTGTGCTCGCGCATGGGCTCGCTCATCAGCACGTTGTCCTCGCCGGCAACGCCAGCAAGCGCGCACAGCAGGTCCTCGTTAAAAAAGTCGTTCTCGTGCATACGAATATCCGCCTTTTGGTGGTTGTTGTCATCAATCGATTGCAATATACCCCACCCAGGCGGATTTGGTGCGCTGGCGGCGATAAAACAGCCGTCTACCGGATTGGTAAAGTGTTTATCATCAAGGTAGAGGGACGGTCGCTATACTTTCAAGAGATTGCGCGAATACTCGGAAGGAGCGAGATGGGCAACAAAGTTACTCTCAAGCAGATTGCCCAGGAGGTGGGGCTTTCCCCCTCGTCGGTCTCGCTTGTCCTTAACAATCGGCCTTGTCGCATCTCGGAAGAAAACCGCAAGCTCATCAAGGAGGTTGCGGCGCGCAACCATTATGTTCCTAACCAGATCGCGCGCAGCCTGGTCATGCGCGAGTCGCGCACGCTTGGCCTTATCGTCCCTAACATCGAGAGCCGCTTTTTTGCCTCGCTCGCCGGCAGCTTGGAAAAGCGCTGCCGCGAGGACGGCTACGCGCTCTTTATTACCAGCTCGGGTGGAAGTGCCGAGGACGATCTTGAGCTGCTGCGCCAGTTGGTGACGCGCGGCGTCGACGGTGTCTTTCTGGTGGTGGGCGATGAGTTCTCCGACGACCGCGCCCTGCGCGAAGAAGTCAGCCATCTGCCCATCCCGGCGGTAATGGTCGACCGTGCCATTGAGGGGCTCGAGTGCGACAAGGTGATGTTCGACCACGAGATGGGTGGCTACATGGCCACCCGCTACCTGATCGAGCAGGGCCACCGTCGCATTGCCTGCTTGGTTAATGCGCGCCGTTCCAATACGGGTCGTAAGCGTCTTGCCGGCTACGAGCGTGCGCTGCGCGAGGTTGGCCTGCCTATTGACGCGCGTTTGGAGTTTGAGAGCGAGTACTACATTCCGAGCGCATACGAGGCCTCGGAGGCGGTGCTCGCAACTGACGCCACCGCCGTGTTCGCAAGCTCGGACAACATTGCCCTCGGTCTGCTCAAGCGCTTGCACGAGATGGGGAAGAGCATTCCGAGCGATATCTCGGTCGTAAGCTATGACAACTCGGCGGCCGACGTTCTCTTTGAGCCGGCGCTGACTGCGATTGAGCAGGATCCTGGTGTCCTCGCGGAGCATGCTTTTGGCTGCATGTCCAAGCGTCTTGCCGGTAGAGGCGGTAGGCGTGCCGAAGAGGTCGTTCTGGAGCCGGCGCTTATCGTGAAGGGCAGCGTGCTCGAGCTTACTAAACACAACTAAACACGTTTATCAATTTGCAGAGACTGAATGTGGAACACCTGTGACAGGCAATGCCGCAGGTGAATGTCTGCTTTTGCCTTTCCAGATGGCAAATCAGGATGCTAAAACGTTTTTTCAACATGATAAAACGTTTTAGCAAATATACTAGTCCCAACGAATGGTTGCCGTATTGGAAGGCGACCGCACAGCGAAGGGACATAAACAATGGCTAAAACACTGGGGACGCCGTGGCAAAAGCTGGGCCACGAGGTACCGGCTTCCGAGCTCGAGGGCGTCGACCTGTATTGGCGCGCATCGAACTATCTGTCCGTCGGTCAGATCTACCTTCGCTCCAACCCGCTGATGCGCAGCGACTTTGTCGACGAGAAAACCGGTAAGGTGCGCGACTTTGGTCGTCCGGACGTTAAGCACCGCCTGGTCGGTCACTGGGGCACCACGCCCGGCATCAACTTCCTGTTCGGCCACGTCAACCGCCTCATCGCCGATCACAACCAGAACGCCATTTTCTTGATGGGACCGGGTCACGGTGGCCCCGCCGGCACCGCCCAGTCGCTGCTCGATGGCACCTACCGCGAGATTCGCCCCGACATCACCGATGACGAGGCCGGCCTGCAGAAGTTCTTCCGCCAGTTCTCCTATCCCGGTGGCATCCCGAGCCACTTTGCTCCCGAGACGCCCGGCTCCATCCACGAGGGCGGCGAGCTCGGTTACACGCTCAGTCACGCCTATGGCGCCGTCATGGACAACCCGAGCCTGCTGGCCGTGGCCGTGGTGGGCGACGGTGAGTCCGAGACCGGCCCGCTCGCGACCTCTTGGCAGTCCAACAAACTCGTGAACCCGGCAACCGACGGTATCGTCCTGCCGATTCTGCACCTCAACGGCTATAAGATCGCCAACCCCACGATTCTTGCCCGCGTGTCCGACGAGGAGCTCACCAAGTTCTTTGAGGGCATGGGCTATAAGCCGCACTTCTTTGTCGCCGGCTTTGACGACGAGAGCCACGCGAGCATCCACGAGCGCTTCGCCGCCCTGTTTGAGCAGGTCTTTGACGAGATCTGCGACATCAAGGCCACCGCGCAGGCCCAGGCCGCCGCTGGTGAGACCGTGGTCCGTCCCGCCTACCCGATGATCGTGTTCCGCACGCCCAAGGGCTGGACCTGCCCCAAGCAGATCGACGGCAAGAAGACCGAGGACTCCTGGCGCGCACATCAGGTGCCGCTGGCGAGCGCCAAGGACACCCACGAGCACTTCCGCGTGCTGCGCGAGTGGCTGCGCTCCTACAAGCCCGAGGAGCTCTTTACGCCCGAGGGCCAGGTGCGCCCCGAGGTGACGGCCTTTATGCCGACCGGTGAGCTGCGCATCGGTGCCAACCCCAGCGCAAACGGCGGCAAGGTCCGCCGCGAGCTCGAGCTGCCCGATATCCACGCCCACGAGATCCCCGTTGCCGAGAAGGGTCACGGCTGGGGCTCCACCGAGGCCGCCCGCGTCTTTGGTGAGTACACTGCCGACGTCCTTGCCAAGAACATGGAGGATTTCCGCATCTTCGGCCCCGACGAGACCGCGTCCAACCGTCTGCAGGCTGCCTACAAGGTGACCAAGAAGCAGTGGGATGCCGGCTTCTACGAGGACGAGGCCAACGACGAGCTGCTGGCCGGTTCCGGTAAGGTTGTCGAGCAGCTGTCCGAGCACCAGTGCGAGGGTTTCCTCGAGGCCTACGTGCTCACCGGCCGCTCGGGTGTGTGGAGCTCCTACGAGAGCTTTGTCCACGTGGTCGATTCCATGGTCAACCAGCACTGCAAGTGGCTCGAGGCCACCAAGCGCGAGATTCCGTGGCGTGCTCCCATCAGCGGCCTCAACATTTTGCTGTCGAGCCATGTCTGGCGCCAGGACCATAACGGCTTCTCGCACCAGGACCCCGGCTTTATCGACCTGCTGCTCAACAAAGCCAACGACACGCACATCGTGAACGCATACTATCCGGCCGACGCCAACATGGCGCTTGCCGTTGCCGAGCGCGTCTACCAGTCCACCGACTGCGTCAACGCCATCTTCTGTGGCAAGCAGCCCGCCCCCACCTTCCAGACGGTCGACGAGGCCAAGTCCGAGCTCGCCGAGGGCATCGCGACCTGGGAGTGGGCGTCGACTGCCGACTCGCTCGCCGAGGCCGACGTCGTGGTCGCCACCTGTGGTGACGTGCCGACGCTCGAGGCCCTGGCTGCAACCGATATGCTGCGCAAGCTGGGCATTAAGGTGTGGTTTGTCAACGTGGTCGATCTGCTCAAGATTCAGAACGTCTGCGAGAACGATCAGGCCATCAGCGATGAGCGCTGGGCTGAGCTGTTCGGCTGCGGTGAGAAGCCCGTCCTCTTCGCCTTCCACGCCTATGCCGGTACGATTCGCCGCCTGATTTGGAACCGCCCCGGCCACGATGCCTTCCGCGTCCACGGCTACGAGGAGAAGGGCTCCACGACCACGCCGTTCGACATGCTGCGCCTGAATAACATGGACCGCTGGGCCCTGGCCGCCGACGTGTTGCGCATGGTCGACGCCGATAAGTTTGCCGAGCAGATTGATGAGTGGGAGGCCTTCCGCACCGAGGCCTTTGAGTTCGCGTGCGACGAGGGCTTTGATCACCCGGCCTTTACCGACTGGGTCTGGCCCGACGCCGCAGCCGCGACTGCTGCCGACGGCGCGCTCTCCGCAACGCAGATGACCGCAGGCGACAATGAGTAGGTAGGCATCCGGGACGGTCTCGCGCTGGGGCCGCCTCCGGGCTGGTGCCCTTCCTCGGGGAAGTGGGCTTCGCGAACTTCCCCGAGGAAGGGCACCAGCCCGGAGGCGGCCCTCTCGACCGTTTCGATATGCGGGGCTGATATTTTTTAATGTGATGGGGCTGTTGATGGTGCGGCCTTGGAAGCTGTATATCTTACTTTGGTCAGCCTACGATACATTGCCGGGGCCGGGGTGCCTGCTTTGTTTTGAGAAGTTCGCGAAGCCCACTTCTCAAAACAAAGCAGGCACCCCGGCCCTCGTGAGATGGATAAGAGGGGGATGGATGAGCTTTACGAGCGTTGCGTTGCAGATGGTGACGGTTTCTCTGCCGATCCTGTTGGGGTGGTGTATCTCCAAGCTGGGGTTCATGAAAGCGGAGTTCGAGCGCGAGCTGTCACATCTACTGTTGCAGGTGGCGCTGCCGTGCTTGGTGCTTTCGTCGGCGCTGGGCGATGATGTGAAGCTTCCGAGCATTGCCGATACGTTTTCGCTCATGGGTCTGTCCTTTGCGATGTATATGGTTGCGATTGTTATCGCGTTTGCTATCACCGCTGCTCTTCGCGTTCCCAAAGGGACGGAATGCTCGTATCGCTTTGTCGTACTTTTCGGCAATGCCGGATTTATCGGTTTTCCGGTTATATCGGCGGTGTTGGGAAAACAGGCGCTGCTGTATGCATCGATTGCGCTTATCCCCCTAAACTTGCTTATGTTTACCGTCGGCATCATGTTATTTAGCGGAACGGATGGTGGCCTCAAAAAGCAGATGCGCAATATTGTCGCCTGCTGCAAGAGCCCCGGTCTCATTGCAAGTGTTGTTGTGCTTGGGATCGTGCTAACCGGATGGACCGATTGGGGCGTGTTGGGCGACTCGATTTCCATCGTTGGTACCATGACCACTCCGGCGGCATTGTTGCTCATGGGGTCGTCTATCGCCAAGTATCGTCCGTTCGAGGTGCTCACCAACTGGCGCGCCTATGTCGCCGTGGCATTTCGCCTGGTTGTTGTGCCGGTGGCATGTCTTGTTGTCGCGCGCTTGTGGCCAGGCATGACGCCTATGTTTATCACGACGCTTGTGCTCGAGATGGCAATGCCGGTGGGCAGCAACGGTACGCTGTACTGCCTACAATACGGTAAGGATGCACGCCCCATGATGCAGTGCACGTTCTGTCTCTTATACACATCTCCGAGCCCACGAGACGCTCATGAATCTCGTA
>UQMO01000063.1 GCA_900542125.1 uncultured Collinsella sp.
GGGATTGGTCAATCTCGGCCGACTATATTTGGCTAAATTATTCCGACGCTAACACAAACCCAAAGTAACCCAAACAGTACCCAAAGCAGCAATCAGCCAATCGCTCATCGAATACCAAAGTAAAACCCCGAGCAATCAAGGGCCATCACAGCAAAGGCCCCACCACGCTCAATCCCTCAGCCAAAGTTCCCAATGGTGGTACGTAAGGGAGCGGGCCCGACCACTAATACCTTTTGAACGACTCTGCTTGCAGCCGGAGTGAAAAAGGTATTAGTGGTCGGGCCCGCGACCGGTGGGATACGTACCCCCAATTAACTGTTCTTCATGACAATCGAATCCACAACATCGGCCACATTCTCGCAGCAGTCGGCGCAGTACTCCAGGAAGGCGTAGACGTCACGCCAAGCGATGACCTCGAGCGGATCCTTGCCGTTAACGTGCAGGTTGCGCATGGCGTTGATGTAGAGCTCGTCGGCCTCGGACTCGATGGTGTTGATCTGGATGACCAGCTCGCGCAGCGTTTTGGACTTGCGGTAGTTGGGAAGCTCGACCATCAGGTCTTTCATGGCGCGGCAGGCGTCAGTCACCTTGTGGGCGATGACGATGGCGTCGGGATGGATGCTCTGAATGTTGGTGAAGTAGACGCGCTGCACGACGCCCTCAATACGGTCGAGCACGGTGTCGAGCGCGCAGCTCATCAGATCCAGATCCTCGCGCTCGAGCGGGGTGATAAAGGCGGTGAGCAGGGCGTCTTCGAGCTCGTGGTGCTTCTTGTCTGCCGCATGCTCAATCGCATGCATCTTATTGAGCATGTCGTGAATCTGCGCGGGATCGAAGTTCTCAAAAATCTTGGTGAGCAGCTCTGCGGCCTGGACGGCGAGGTCGGCGCAAGCGACGTAGTTGTCAAAGTAGAACGAATCGGGTTTCTTTGCCATGGGTGGGTCCTTTCGAGGCGAAGACGGGTGGGCGAAGTGTTGCGGTCCGGATGGACGTTCGGTTTGATTAGAGGAACATCATGAACAGCTTGGCCATGACAAAGCTGATGAGTCCGCAGGCGGGGAAGGTGAAGAACCAGGTGAACATCATGTCCTTGACGACTCCGAAGTTGATGGCCGAGAGGCGCTTGACGGCACCGACGCCCATGATGGCGCAGGTCTTGATGTGTGTGGAGGACACGGGGATGCCGGTAAGGGTGGCAAGCAGCAGGTTCGCGGCGCCCGCGAGGTCGGCGGAGAAGCCCTGATACTTCTCGAGCTTAACCATGCTCTGGCCGACGGACTTGATGATGCGCTCACCGCCCACGCTGGTACCGATACCCATAGTGGCCGAGCACAGCAGCATAATCCAGATGGGGATGCCGGCATCGCCGACGCTGGTCTGGCCGTTTGCGAAGGCCACGCCTAAAAAGAGCACGCCGATGAACTTCTGTCCATCCTGCGCGCCGTGCATAAAGCTCATGGCCGCAGCGCTCGCGATCTGAGCGTATTTAAAGAAGACATTGGCACGTCGCCTGTTGGCGGCGGCGAAAAGAATCGAGACGAGTTTGCACAGGACCCAGCCCATGACAAAGCCCAGGCCGATGGAGAGCGCCAGGCCGTAGATGACCTTCATCCACTCGTGGACGTTGACGCTGCTCGCGCCGCCGAGGGCGATAGCGGCACCGGTCAGGCCGGCGATAAGGCTGTGGCTTTGCGAGGTGGGGATGCCAAAACGCGACGCTGTGGCGCCGTAGACGACGATGGAGAACAGCGCCGCGCAGAGGCACGCGAGCGCCATGGTGCTGTTTCCGCCAAAGTCGACGATATGTGAGATGGTGTTGGCGACGCTCGCATTAAAGTGCGTCATGATGAGCACGCCGAGGAAGTTGAATGCGGCGCTCATGAGAATGGCGGCGCGGGCGGGCATGCAACGCGTAGTGACGCAGGTCGCGATGGCGTTGGGCGCGTCGGTCCATCCATTGACGAAGATGGCGCCCAACGCGAGGATCACGGTGACGGCAAGGACTGGGTTCGACACAATTTGGCCGAGGAAGGTTGAGAACGTTACGTCCATATATGGGCTTTCTCGAAGTTTGCAGGCACGTTACAAAAACATGATAAATCGTATCACCTCCTGCGGGTTCCTTTACCGAGTTCTGATGTGAGAAGTGGATTTTTTGGCACTAAAATTGAATATTAGTCCTGTTGACCGCGGGTATTCTTTTTGCTAACACGCCATGAGGACGCGTGTGCGCGCTCCAACACCCCAAAACCACAGTCTGTTCGCTTTACAACATGCAAACATGCGTTCGATAATAGGAGACATGGAATATCGACAGACAGATGGCAAAACTCGGCGCGTGCACAAGCAGTATGTGGACGTCGTGGCTCGCATCCTCGCGGGCGGACAAGTCGTGCCGGTCACCGTCTGCTGGGTCGACGGTCGTTGCTTTACGATTGACGAGATTGTCTCGTCCACGGGCTTTGGCTTAACGGTTCACGGCATCCGTACGGCAACCTATAAGGTGCGTTTTGGCGGGCACGCGACCGAGTTGTATCTGGAGGACCAGACGCGCGAGCGGGCGGACGGCTCGCAGGCACACGTGATGCGTTGGTGGGTCTGGGCCTTTGATCGCACGCTCGAGGGCGAGCGCCGTAGGTAAGGACGTACGGCATTCGGGTACAATGACAGGAATCTTGTCAGCTACTGCGCTGTCGCGGCGCTTTTGAAAGGACGAAATTATGAACGATATTCAGGGCTATCAGAACGGCCCCATCGAAACCGGCGCAAGCCGTGCCAAGGAGATGTCGCCGCGTGCGTATAATCTTGCCATGTCTGCCCTCATCTTCTTGGGCTTTTGTGCCATGGGCGTCGGTGCTTACTTTACGAGCACCATGTCGTTTGCGCGCATGATGATGAGCGGGGCTGCCCTACCGCTGGTTTTTGGCTCGTTTATTTTGACCATCGTCGGCATGGTCATGATGTCGGCCGCCGCCAGCAAGCAGTCCGTGGGCCTGTCCCTTGTGGGCTACGTAATCTTTGCGAGCACCTTTGGCCTGACCGCGTCGTTTGGCCTTGCCAACTACGACCTGCCCACCATCAACACTGCCTTTATCGCCACGGCCGCCATCACCTTTGTCTTTGGCGCCTTGGGCGTGACGTTCCCCAAGTTTTTCCAGCGCGTATATGGCATCGGTTTTGGCATTCTGCTCGCTACTATTCTGGTTGAGATCGTGCTGATGTTCATGGGCGTCTCACAGACCATCACCGATCTGATCGTGATCGTGGTGTTCGCCGGCTTTATTGGCTACGACACCTATGTTGCCACGACGGTGCCGCCTACGCTGCCCAACGCCGTGCTCATGGCGTCCAATCTGTTCGTGGATATTATCAACGTGTTCCTGCGCATTCTGAACATCCTCGGCCGTCGCGACTAGTGGCGAATTGCGGCGGTGCTTGCCGTACGTGCAAATCGATGCGAAAGGCGGTCCTTCGGGGCCGTCTTTTTTGTACGCGGCGGGGTATCATGGATGGGAAAAGCCGATAGCGGCAGAGACCGAGAAAGGTGACCACTTATGGCAGACGTCGACAACAGGAACCGTAACCGCAGGTCCAACCGAGCGGGTCAGCCCAATCCCAAGCGCGAGGCCCGTGCCAAGGCCGCCGAGCGTCACGTGGCAACTGTGTCCGAAGCGTGCGCCAAGGATATCGAGCGTTCGCTTGCCGGCGTGTGCGAGTTCGATGGTATGCCTGCCGGTTTTGTCGCGGCGATGAAGGCCAAGGCCCAAGCGGCCGACGCTGCCGAGAAACAGGTTGCCGAGGAGTCCGAGGCTGTCGAGGTCGAGACCGCTGAGGCTGCATCCGCCGTGACCGAGGCCGTGGCCGAGCCGACACCCGCAGAGGAGGCCGCGGAGACTGAGTCCGCGCCTGCCGTCGAGAAGCCCGCTCCGCTTCTGCCCGAGGTCACCGTGCTCGACGCCTCTGCCACGCAGGCCATTCTGGATAACGGCCGAGGCTACGCGCAGTTTTGCAACATGGCCGTGCTCGCCTTTGCCTCGTTCACCAACCCGGGCGGCGGCTACATCCAGGGCTATCTGGGTCAAGAGGCCACGCTCTGCGCCGATTCGTATCTGTACAACGTTCTCGATAAGCAGCGCAAATGGTACGGCGAGAACCGTCGCCGCAACATCAACTGCGAGCTTTACCGAAACCGTGCGCTGGTGGTGCCTGCGGTGCGCTTCGACCGCAACCACGTGCATGCATACGCCGACGTGATCGTGGCCGCCGCGCCCAACGTTAAGCGCGCCCGCCAGGAGTATCGCGTGAGCGACGATGCTCTGCTGGATGCCCTGCGCGACCGCATTCGCTTTGTGCTTGCCATCTGCGACGAGCTGGGTCGCGAGAAGCTCGTGCTGGGCGCTTGGGGCTGCGACAACAACGGCTTTGACGCAGAGGCCGTGGCTGAGCTCTTCCGCAAGGAGCTCGCGTCGGGCGACTTTAAGGTCAAGCAAGTCTTTTTTGCCGTGCCTTCTACGCGCTGGGATGAGGATTTTGCCAAGTTCGAGCACGTGCTGGCAAACTTCCCCGAGCGCAACGAGGAGTCCTATGCCCAGGTTGCCGCTCGCGCTGCGGCAGCTCGCGCCGCCGAGCAGGCCCAGGCCGCTACCGAGGATGATGAGGACGAGGACGATTGGCGCAAGTACCTGTAATCGGTGCGTGCTGACAGATAGGTCGAGCCGACGGGAGAGGCTGCTTCCGTCGGCTTTTTACTGAGCGAGGGGCTTACGATGAAAAACGTTCTATGCTTTGGCGACAGCAACACCTATGGTTACGATCCGGCGGGCATGCGCGACGGCACCGCGGTGCGCTATGCGCAGGATGTGCGCTGGTGCGGCGTGGCTCAACGTGACTTAGGCGAGGGCTGGCATGTAATTGAAGAAGGCCTCAACGGCCGCACGACGGTACGCGACGACATGTGCCATCTGGACACCAATCTTAACGGCATCCGCGCACTTCCGATGCTGCTCGAGGCCCATAAGCCGCTGGACGCCATTGTGATCATGCTGGGCACCAACGACTGTAAGACGGTCTTTAACGTGACAGCTTCCGATATCGCCCGTGGCGCCATGGCGCTGATTCGCGCGGTGCGTGCATTTCCCTGGACCAATGCCGCACCCTGCCCGCGTATTCTGCTGATGGCACCTATCAAGATCAAGCCGCAAATCGCCGATGTATATATGACCGATTTTGATGAGCGTTCCGTCGAGGCCTCGGAGCATTTTGCTGAATACTATGCGCACGTAGCCGAGCAGTTTGGCTGCGACTTTTTGAATGCCGCCGACTTTGCCGAGCCGGGCGATATCGACTATCTGCATATGATGCCCGAAAGCCACGAGAGCCTGGGTCACGCCGTGGCAGCCAAGCTCCAAGAGATGCTCGGTGAGTAGCGCGACCCCAAACCACCACAGAAGTTCCCCTTGCGGCGGCTTGTTTCGTTGCTTTGTCTCGATCTGTAACAGTTGTAAGGCCGAAAACGGGCTAGATGTTACAGATTGAGATTATTTAGGTCGATATCGGTCGTTTGTCTCGATCTGTAACATCTAGGGTCGATTTCGCCGAGTTACTGTTACAGACCGAGATTATCTTCTCAGCGGAATTTGAATGTCTCAATCTGTAACAGGTGGGCCGAAAAATGGACTCTAACTGTTACGGATCGAGATGTTTGTGGGAACCACCGCAAAGGTGCCTGTCCCCTTTGCGGTGGTTTTGGGCTGCGAATCTTAATAATGCCACATGTGGTTGACGGGGCCAGAACCTTTGCCCATGTTAAAGCCGGCGGCGAGGGCGCCGGTTAGGTAGGCCCTGCCGGCGTTGACGGCGTCGGCAAGATTCATGCCCTGGGCCAGCGCGCAGGCGATGGCGGACGAAAGCGTGCAGCCAGTGCCATGTGTGTTGTCGGTCTCGATGCGCTTGTGGCGGAACCACGTGGTGAGCGGATCGCCCAGATGGTTGCCCTCGTCATCGAGCGGCGCGGGCTCTGCTAGCACATCGTTGGCCTCGTTGACAAAATGCCCGCCCTTAACGAGGGACGCGCAGCCAAAGCGGCGGGTGAGGAGCATGGCAGCGTTTTGCTGTGTGCGCTCGGAATCGACCTCGTAGTCGAGCAGCGCCATGGCCTCGGGAATGTTGGGCGTGATGACGGTTGCCAACGGGAACAGGCGACGCGTAAGCGCTTCGGCGGCGTCCTCTGCGATCAGACGAGCGCCCGAGGTGGCGACCATAACGGGGTCGACGACCACGTTGGTTGCGTTCCATGCGCTCAGGCGGTCGGCGATAACTTCGATAATCTCGGTGGACGAAACCATGCCGATCTTGACGGCGCTCGGGCGGATATCGTCAAAAACGGCGTCAATTTGCGCAGCGACGATATCTGGCGAGATATCCTGCACGGCGGTGACGCCCAGTGTGTTTTGCGCTGTGATGGCGGTGATGGCCGTCTCGGCATACAGACGGTGCGCCGTGATGGTCTTAATGTCTGCCTGAATGCCGGCGCCACCGCTGGAATCGGATCCTGCGATGGATAGAACGGCGGGTACTTTACTGCGATCCATGTTCGCTCCCTTGTCCGGTCGGATTCAAATGGGTCTTTTACCCCGCATTATAAAGATGCCCGGGTCGGCTGTATTCCGAACCCGGGCGGGCGATGCAATCTTTACGCAAATGTAAGCAATTGTTCACAAGTCAACAATAGACGGGCGTTGCAGCAGGCATGCTGGATTGCCTCGTAAAGGCTAATCCTCCATGCCAAGATCGATCGTCGTGCCCTCGAACACCTTGTTGACGGTGCGGACGGCGCACATCTTGCCGCACATGGTGCAGGTGCCCTCGGTGGCGGCGGGGGATTCCTCGTAGCGCTTCTTGCCCGTAATCGGGTCGAGCGCACACTTCCACATGGCATCCCAGTCGAGCTTGCGGCGCGCCTGGCCCATCTTGTCGTCCATGTCTCGGGCGTGCGGCACCTTCTTTGCGATATCGGCGGCGTGCGCGGCAATCTTAGTGGCCATGAGGCCGTCGAGCACGTCTTGGGCGTCGGGCAGGCACAGGTGCTCGGCCGGCGTCACGTAGCACAGAAAGTCGGCGCCGGAGCTCGCGGAGATGGCGCCGCCGATGGCTGCGGTGATGTGGTCGTAACCCACGCCGATATCAGTCACCAACGGCCCGAGCACATAGAACGGGGCGTTGTGGCACAGGCGCTTCTGCAGCTTCATATTGGCGGCGATCTCGTCGAGCGCCATGTGGCCCGGACCCTCGACCATAACCTGGACGCCGGCGGCCCAGGCGCGCTTGCACAGCTTGCCCAGCTCAATCATCTCGGCGGTCTCGGTGGCATCGTTGGAGTCGTAGAGGCAGCCCGGGCGGCAGGAGTCGCCGAGCGAGATCGTCACGTCGTACTCGTGGCAAATCTCGAGCAACTCGTCGTAGAACTCATAGAACGGGTTCTCGTTACCGGTGACCTCCATCCAGCCAAACAGCAGCGAGCCGCCGCGGCTCACGATGTTCATCAGGCGGCCGGTCTCCTTAAAGGTCTTGGTGACCGACTTGTTGATGCCGCAGTGGATGGTCATAAAGTCCACGCCGTCCTCGGCGTGCGCGCGCACGACTTCGAACAGGTCGTCCTTGGTAAGCTTGACCAGCGGCTTTTCCATGTAGCCGATGGCGTCGTACATGGGAACGGTGCCCACCATGAGCGGCGTCTCGTCGATGAGCTGCTGGCGGAACTGGCGCGTCTTGCCCGAGTTGGAGAGGTCCATGATGGCGTCGGCGCCAAAGTCCTCGGCGATCTTGACCTTCTTCCATTCCTCGGCGGCATCGGCCTTGTCGCCCGAGATGCCCAGGTTGACGTTGACCTTGGTGGACAGGCCCTCGCCGACGCCAAAGGCGCGCATGCCCTTTTTGATGTGCACGATGTTGGCGGGAATGGCGATGCGGCCGTCGGCCACGCGCTCGCGGATGTACTCGGGGTCGCGATGCTCGCGCTCGGCGACTTCCTTCATCTGCGGTGTGATCTGCCCGGCGCGGGCGAAGTCGATTTGCGTGACGAGCTTGGGCTCGGTCTGTGTGCTCATTGGCACGGCTCCCTTCGTTGGCATTACCCATATCGGTTTGTGGGTCAGGGCGGGCGCGCCCAATCTCAGCCTGCCGTCTTGTCCTGCAAGCTCCCCGTTATGTCATGGGCTCAAGTATAGCCTGAATGGGTACGATTGGGCCAACGAGCGTGCCTGTGGGGAGGCGAACATGGAAGACAAGCATCTATATCGTGAGACGCAATGGGATGTATCGGCCGAGGAGAGCCGCGCGCACCATGGGTTGGTCGCGATTGGTTTTGCGGTGCTTGCCGTGCTGGTGATTGCCTTTTGTATCTGGACGTTTGGCGGTCGCGGCGGCGCTGCCTGGGAATTTGAGGCCGATGATGCCCTGCCGATTATGACGGTGAGGAGTACTGGCGGTAATGCCAATACGCTCGCCGTTCCGGGCGATTATTGGTATCCGCGCGACGAGTTTGTGCAGTTGCAGCTGAGTGGTGGATCCATTCCGGGTGAAGAAATCGAACGCGTGACGTTTGATGCAGCGCTCAAAACGCTCACGGTAAAGCTCAAAGATCAGGGGGACGTGCCCACGACCATGGATATCGCCCTGACGGAATGGCGTTTGGAGCCTCCGACGGGTGTTGCGGTGTCCGAGGTTGAGCACGTCAAGATTGTCTATCAGGACGGTTCGACAAATGGGATTGCAAAGGCCGACGGTCTAGCAGAATAGGTGTCGAGCCTAGCAGCCAATTCATAAAAGTTGCGGTGGAATAGTTCCTGATTGTGCGATAAAAGGCTCAAATAGGAACTATTCCACCGCAAGTTATATGGAGAAAGCTGAGCGGGTCAGTGTTGGGTGCCGGCTCTAGAGTGCTCGTTGATGAACGCGAGGGTGCCTGGGCATGAGAGCTCGGGAAAGTGTCGATAACCAACGTCGAACGCGGTGAGCTCGCTTGCATCCTCGAGCTTGTTTTCTGCCATCCACCGCACCATGGAGCCGCGTGCCTTTTTGCTGGCGGTCGAACGTTGGATGGGCTTGCCGTTACGGACGCCTTCGCCAAAAAGGCAGGTGATAACCGTTGTATCCTGTGCAGCATGGGGCAGAACGGCTTTGGCGTATTCCACGCTGGCAAGGTTGACGATAGTGGTGTCGGAACCGGCCGGCGCAATTGCCTGCGCGAGTCGATTCCCCCAGAAGGCATAGAGATCGCGAGCGCCGTCGACGGAGAGCTTCGCCCCCATTTCGAGCCGATAGGGCGACACGCCGTGGAAGGGGCGCACGCATCCGTAGAGTCCCGAGAGGATCCAGAGATGGTCTTGCAGCCATGCGAGCTGCGCGGAATCCATCACCTCGGGCGCCATGCTCTGGTATTGGATGCCGTGGTAGGACATGACGGCGGGGGAGATTCGACGCGCGATATCGGGATCGGCGAGGTCGGCATCGCTCAGGACGGGCATAAATTCGTGAAGCGTATCCAGGCACGTTGTAAGCAGCTTGTCGCTCACGTTCCAAAGGGCCTGCAGGCCGCCGCTGCCTTCATTCCGCTCGATATCTAGCAGTGCGCGGTGGAGGCGAACTGTCTCGCGCACAAAGGGCGGTATGCCCAGGACTTCAAAAGCATCTTGGGCCGCGCGCATCTGCTTGGCGGGCGAAATGATGACCTGCAGCATGAACTCTCCTCTGCCAAAAAGGAAGTTGCGGTGGAATACGGTCTGTTTTGGTCGTGTATGGGCCAGTTTAGTCCGTATTTCACCGCAACTGATGAAGGGTTGGTTAGGCTCGCTCGATGAAGGCCTTGTAACCGCGATATGCCTCGTAGATGTCGGCCTTGTTGGCGACCTCCCACAGGGCGTGCATGGACAGGACGGCAACGCCGGAGTCGATGACGTTCATGCCGTACTTGGCCATGATGTAGGCGATGGTGCCGCCGCCACCAGCGTTGACGCGGCCGAGCTCGCAGGTCTGGAAGTCCACGCCGGCCTCGTCCATGATGTCGCGGACGAGGGCCACATACTCGGCGTCGGCGTCGTTAGAGCCGCCCTTGCCGCGGCTGCCCGTGTACTTGTTAAAGCACAGGCCGCGACCCATGAAGGCGGCGTTCTTGGTCTCGAACTTGCCGGCATAGCCCGGGTCGAAGCCGGCGGACACGTCGGAGGAGAGCATACGGCTGCGGGCGAGCGCGCGGCGCAGAGCCAGCGGGCTGTCCTCGCCGGCGAGCATCATGATCTCGGCGACGGTGTTCTCGAAGAAGCGACTCGTCATGCCGGTGGCACCCACGGAACCGATCTCCTCCTTGTCGACGATGAGCGTGATGCTCGTGCGCTCCACGTTGGCGACGTCGATCTGGGCGAGCATGGAGGGGTAGGCACAGACGCGGTCGTCGTGGCCATAGCCCAAAATCATGGAGCGGTCGAGGCCCATGTCGCGGGCGGGGCCGGCGGGCACGACCTCGATCTCGGCGGAGAGGAAGTCCTCCTCCTCGACGTCGTACTGCTCCTTAAGGATGTCCAGGAACATTTGCTTGACGGGCTCCTTGGGGGCGTCCTTGTCGTCCTCATCGAACTTGACGGGACGGCCGCCCACGATCACGTCGAGGATCTCGGCGTCGACGGCGTCCTTGGCAGGCTTAGACATCTGCTCGCTCGAGAGATGGATCAGCAGGTCGGAGATGGTAAAGACCGGGTCGTCGGCCTTGTCGCCGATATTGATGTCGACGGTGGTACCGTCCTTTTTGCAGATGACGCCCACGAGTGCGAGCGGGGAGGCCACCCAGTGGTAGCTCTTGACGCCGCCGTAGTAGTGCGTGTCGAGATAAGCCATGTCGCCGGCCTCGAAGGCGGGGTTCTGCTTAAGGTCTAGGCGCGGCGAGTCCACGTGGGCGCCCAGGATGTTAAAGCCCTGCTCGAGCGGGGCGTTGCCCAGGTTGACGAGCATGAGGTCCTTGCCGTGATTGGCGGCGTACACCTTGTCGCCTGCCTTGAGCTCGCGGCCTTCGGCGATCACGGTCTCCAGGTCGACGTATCCCGCCTCCTCGGCCATCTTGATGCCGGTCTTGACGCACAGGCGCTCGGTCTTGTTCTCGCTCAA
Organism: uncultured Collinsella sp.; assembly: GCA_900542125.1. GTDB lineage: Bacteria > Actinomycetota > Coriobacteriia > Coriobacteriales > Coriobacteriaceae > Collinsella. The sequence continues at coordinate 11,155 of UQMO01000063.1, forward strand.
AAACTGCTTATAGCCGCGGCAAAGCTCCTCGAGCTCCTCGACTTGCTGTGGCGTGTACTTTTTCCATGCGCAGGGACGCTCCATGACGCAGGCTCCTTTCGGATCGATCGTGCTGGTTGATGTACCGTGAGCCATCGTATCACGCGCGGGCTCACGGTGGCGGGGGAGCTTGATGTGAGGTGGCCGCGGGGCGGGGAGCGTGTAAACTGGAGTGAGCAAACCGTGCCCAGCCTAAAGCGAGGTATTCAATATGTCTGACAAGCGCCGCACCTTTGCCGTTATCGACGGCAACTCGCTCATGCATCGCGCCTTCCACGCCGTGCCGCCGACTATGAACGCGCCGGACGGTCGCCCCACCAACGCGATCTTCGGCTTCCTGAACATGTTTCTTAAGATGATCGATGCCTTTAACCCCGACGGCGTGGTCGTGGCGTTTGATAAGGGCAAGCCGCGCGTGCGCATGGAGATGCTGCCGCAGTATAAGGCGCAGCGCCCGCCCATGGACCCCGATCTGCATGCGCAGTTCCCTATGATCAAGGAGCTGCTCGGTGCGCTCAACGTGCCGATTCTGCAGTCTGAGGGCTGGGAAGGCGACGATATCCTGGGAACCATGGCGCGCCTGGGTGAGGAGGCCGGCTGCGACATGCTGCTGGTGACCGGTGATCGCGATATGTATCAGCTCGTGACCGAGCACGTCAACGTGGTCTCGACCCGCAAGGGCCTGTCCGACGTGGCGATCATGACGCCCGAGAGCGTGGACGATCTGTATCACGGCATCACGCCGGCGCTCGTGCCCGACTTTTATGGTCTGAAGGGCGACACGTCCGATAACATCCCCGGCGTGCCGGGCATCGGCCCCAAAAAGGCGAGCGCGCTCATTGCGCAGTACGGTAGCCTGGACGAGGTCATCGCGCATGCCGACGAGGTCAAGGGCAAGATGGGCGAAAACCTGCGCGCACACATCGACGATGCTCTGCTGAGCCGCAAGGTCGCGACCATCCGCACCGATGCGCCCGTTGAACTCGATTTTGAGGCGACGTCCTTCCCGGCGTATTCTGCCGATGAGGTTTCCGCGGCACTGGGTACGCTCGGCATCACCGCCATGCAGAACCGTTTCTTGGCGCTGATCGGTGACGAGGGTGGCGCTGCTGCCGCTGCTAGAACGTTTGAGATGCCCACGATTGAGCGCACCGCTGCCGGCGATGCCGAGGCGCTTGCTGACGTGGCGTCCGAGGTTTCGCGTGCGATCGAGGCGGGCGAGTGGGTCGCCACCGTGGTGGACGATGACAAGGAAGAGGGCGCGCTCTTTGGACTGACGCGCACGCTGTGGTTGGCGACGTCCAAGGGCCTCTTCGCGCTCGAGGAGGGCGACAGCTGCGCGGCGGCTGAGGTTGAGGGCTTCAACTTCGTCCACGGCGTGATTGCCGGCGTGCTCGCGCGTCTGTTTATGGAGGGTCGCGTGGCGAGCCCGGATATGAAGGTGCTGTTGCACGAGCTTTCGCCCATCGATTCTTCTGAGCCCGAGCTCATGGATCCGCTGGCAGTCGATTCTACGCGCATCTTCGATACCGTGGTTGCCGCCTACCTGCTGGATTCCGACCGCTCCGAGTTCGATGAGGCATATCTTGCCGATACGTATCTGCAGATGGCGCTGCCTGCGGCGCGCGGCGCAGAGGGTGCCGGCGAGGACGCTCCGGCACCTGCCGCCCGTACTGCGGCTCTGACGCTGGCGCTCGTGGCGCCGTTGCGCGAGTGCATGGCCCGTGAGAATGCCGCCAACGTGTTCGATGGCATCGAGATGCCGCTCGTTCCGGTACTTGCCAAGATGGAGCGCGCGGGCATGCTCGTGGACCCCGACCGTCTGCACAGTCTGTCCGAGGGTCTGGCGACCCAGATTACCGAGGTTGAGCGCAGTATTCGCGACCTGGCGGGTGACGAGACCTTTAATATTGGCAGTCCCATGCAGCTGTCGCACGTGCTCTTTGATGTGATGGGGCTTCCGACCAAGGGCCTCAAGAAGACTAAGCGCGGCTATTATTCGACCAACGCCAAGGTGCTGAGCGACCTTGCGCGTGACCACGAAATCGTGCGTCTGATCTTGGACTGGCGTGAGAAGTCTAAGATCAAGTCCACCTATCTGGACACGCTGGGCCCGCTACGCCGTGGTGACGGTCGCGTACACACTACGTACAACCAGACCATCACGGCAACGGGGCGTCTGTCCTCGAGCGACCCGAACCTGCAGAACATCCCGACGCGCTCGGAGCTGGGTCGTACCGTCAAGACGGCGTTTTCGGCAGGCGAGGGAAGCGTCTTTTTGGCGGTGGACTACTCGCAGATCGAGCTGCGTCTGCTGGCGCATCTCTCAGGTGACGAGCACTTGGTGCGCGCCTTTAACGAGGGCGAGGACTTTCATGCCGAGACGGCCGCGCGCGTGTTTGGCGTTCCCGTGTCTGAGGTAACGCCCGACCTGCGCAGCCGCGCCAAGGCCGTGAACTTTGGCATCGTGTACGGTCAGCAGGCCTACGGTCTGTCGCAGTCGCTGCACATCTCGATGGCCGAGGCGCGCGGCATGATCGATCGCTACTACGAGGCCTACCCGGGCGTGCGCACGTTCCTCGACAACGTGGTGGCGCGTGCCAAGCAGACGGGCTACGCCGAGACCATGTACCTGTCTCTTATACACATCTCCGAGCCCACGAGACGCTCATGAATCTC
>UQMO01000064.1 GCA_900542125.1 uncultured Collinsella sp.
TCTCGTGGGCTCGGAGATGTGTATAAGAGACAGGGATAGCGCCGTCCATCTGAGCAGCACCGGAGATCATGTTCTTGACGTAGTCAGCGTGGCCCGGGCAGTCAACGTGAGCGTAGTGACGGGCAGCGGTCTCGTACTCAACGTGGGAGACGGAAATCGTAATGCCGCGCTCGCGCTCCTCGGGAGCCTTGTCGATGTTCTCGAACGCAGTGAAGTCAGCCTTGCAGCCCTCGGTCTCGGAGAGAACCTTGGTGATGGCAGCGGTCAGCGTGGTCTTGCCGTGGTCGACGTGACCAATGGTGCCGATGTTAACATGCGGCTTAGTGCGCTCAAACTTCTCTTTGGCCATAAAGCCCTCCTCTAAACAGGTCGTCCCCGGACGGGACTTTGCCTTTATACCATAGTGGCCTCTCAACATATTATTGAGAAGCCACCGTGTTACCTATGGTAGCGGTGACTGGATTCGAACCAGTGACGCCACGGGTATGAACCGTGTGCTCTAACCAACTGAGCTACACCGCCGGATGGAGCCTGCAACCAGACTTGAACTGGTGACCTCTTCGTTACCAACGAAGTGCTCTACCGACTGAGCTATACAGGCACTTGACGGGTGGGAGCTATAGGATTCGAACCTATGTAGGCAGAGCCAACGGGTTTACAGCCCGTCCCCATTAACCACTCGGGCAAACTCCCAATCGTTCAAGTATCCGCAGGTCCTTTGGTCTTTTGGACCGCCGCCCCCGCGAACGAAGAAGATAATACGATGCCACCTTGGGGGCTGTCAACGAAAACCTCTAGATACACGGCTCCGGGCGTATCCATATAGCTTTGACCTGCCGTTTTGCTGAGTTTGGATATGAAGGACGGTGAATTTGCATATTGCGGTGACATTTCCCGAGGGAACACTTTGGCGTAGTGGAGTGAACGTGCTTTGCAGCGTCTTGGCAATTGGCTTATTCGTACCTATATATAGGTCGTGAGAGTGGATTTTCTCCCTTTTGAAATTGAGCGTGGATAATCTCCCGCTTTTAGCCTGACTTTGTGGCCAAAATGGGAGATTATCCGCGCTCATTCACTTAGCGGGAGAACTATAGAGTGCAACTACTCGGGCCAGGCCAAAGTAGATCCATAGAGCGGCTCTCCCTTGGTGCAGAGGTAGCGACTCAAGTAACACGACGAAAGAAGGTCGAAGAAATAAGTCATGGCGTATTTCGAATAAACGCCGAGTCGGTCAATTCCGTTTCCCGCATTACCAAGACGATATACACGGTCAAAAGACCTCGCGTTGTCATCATTGCTAAACGCCGTAATTAGAATCTTCCTGCCCGAACGGCAATCAAGATACTCACGCGCCTGTGACGCAAATAGCCCTGAGACCGATACGAGAATTATCAATGACTGCGAAGCGTCCTCAACGTTTTTCAATTCCGCGACATTAGCCCCGGCAACCATACGAACTATCTTGCCCGCATAGAACATTTCCTGCTGAAATCGTACGAGATTGGCGCTCACATTATTAGTGCACCAGATCTCGACGTTTTTATGGCCCTCAATTTCGTCGGCAAGGTGCTTGATAACGATATCGGACACGCCGCTTTCAACCTCAGCGTACATCTCGATCATGCGCACATCGAGCTCTGCCCTGTACTCCTCGTAGCCAAATTCCTCCTCTCGATGGCTTAGGTCGCTTGGAAAGACTGATTGAGTAAATGACTCTTTCAAATCGCTAAGAGACTGGTAGCCCAATCGATTGCAAAAACGACGAACAGCGGAACGGGTCACGAATGCATCGCGGGTTATCGCGGCAACATTGATTTCGCTCGAACGCCTAAGGTGAGCGATGAGATATCGAGCGATGGCGGCATCGTTTGACCCAGACTCGCTGTTAATGATGAAGCTAATGCGATTGAGTACATCGAAGTCATTGATATTCACGTGAGCCCTCTTTCCGCCCTCATCGAAATCATGATTCATTTATTGAATCAAACAGCTTTGGTCGTTCTCCTATGATTCAAATCAGTTGACGTCATCTTAATCGTAATTCCACCACACGTATCCACCGTGTTGAATGATGGAAAGGGGATTCATGGGCAACGAGAACAACATGCCGTTTCTCTGGGGTTCCGCCACGGCGTCTTATCAGTGCGAGGGCGCCTGGAATGAGGATGGCAAAGGCCTTGGCGAGTGGGATTTCTTTAGCCACACGAGCAATAAGAACATCAACCATGTTGACGGCGACGTGTCGTGCGACTTCTACCATCGCTACGAAGAAGATATCCGCATGATGAAAGAAGGCGGACAGAATACTTATCGCTTCTCTATTTCATGGAGCCGAATCATCCCAACGGGTATCGGCGAAGTGAATGAACAGGGTATCGATTTTTACAATCGAGTCATCGATTGCTGTCTCGAAAATGGCATAGAGCCCAACGTCACGCTGTTCCATTACGATCTGCCCTACGCGCTTGCCTGTAAAGGCGGATGGCTGAACAACGACATGGCAGAGTGGTTCTGCAATTACGCCAAAATTTGCTTTGAGCGCTTTGCAGACCGTGTCAAAATCTGGGCCACCGTTAACGAGCCGCATTTCTACAGCTACTGCGTAAACATGCTGGGCAACTATCCCCCCAATCGATCGCTCGACGTTCGGTCCTACATGCAGTTTCAGTACAACCTGATGCGCGCAAGCGCACTTGCAGTCCGTGCATATCGTCAAATGGGCTACGACGGTATCATCGGTGCCGTCCACGATGGCGGCGTTGTCGAACTCGACCCGGCAACCGAGCACCCCGATGACGTATTTCGATACGCAGACTTTTTCGCCAATCGCATGATTCTGGCACCAGCGCTTCAGGGTCAACTGCCGCCAGAAATGGACGAAATCCTTGAAAAACTTGGCGTCTCGCTTTATCGATCCCCAAATGACGTAGAAGAATTCAGAGACGGTAAAGTCGATTTTATTGGACTCAACGTGTATTGCCGAGAGTATGTAACCGACTGGCATGGTGGAGAGCTTGCCGTTTCGGCGAACAATAAGGGCAGTTCGAGCAAAAAGGTCGAAGGAAAATGCATTGCGCCCTTGTTTGAAAGCGCCCGCGACAGCAATGTTCCCCGCAATAAATGGGGCCGCGAAATACTCCCAAGTTGCATGTATTCAACCATCATGGATATCCACGAGCGCTATGACGCGCCCCGCATCTTTATTACGGAGAACGGGCATGGCGCCTATGAGCAACCAGACGCAGACGGAATGATCCACGATGATGACCGCATCGAGCTTCTGGGGCAGTTCATCGAGCACATGATGAGGGCTAAGCGCGACGGCGCGCGCGTTGAGGGCTACTACCTCTGGTCGACGATGGATCTGTATAGCTGGATCAACGGCTACGAAAAACGATACGGACTTGTCCATATCGACTTCGAGCACAATTTGGAGCGCACCCCCAAAAAGAGCTGGTATTGGTACCGAGACCTTATCTCGAAGTATCAGGAGCAGGAAGGTTAGGAGAAAGAGATGAAATACCAGGCAATGTCCGAAACAGTCCTAAAAGCTGTTGGCGGCAAAGAAAACATTTCATCGGTAACTCATTGTGCAACGCGTCTTCGCATCGATGCACGAGACACCTCGATTATCGACCTCCAACTCGCCAAGTCGGCAGACCAGGCGCTCGGGGCAGTTGTCAGCGGAGGGCAGCTTCAGGTAATCATCGGCCCCAACGTCACCGAAGCTTACAACGACTTCCTTGACTTCACGGGAATCGAAGTCGGCGGCGGCACAGTTGCCGACGATGCCCAAACCGCCAAAGACCTTGCAGAGAGCATCAAAAGCGGCAACACCGCCATGGGTTTGATCGAGAAATTCGGAAACGTCTCCGCACAGGTATTCATGCCCATCGTTCCGGCACTCATCGTTGGCGGACTCATTCTTTCGATCAAGAATCTCTTGGTCAATTATTGCGGATTGAGCACCGATAGCGGAACCGCCCAGGTCCTGCTGGCGATTTTCAGCGCTTCGTTTAGCTTCCTGCCCGTTTATCTTGGCTACCAGCTCGCCGCCGTCATGAAGATGCAGCCCATCATGGGCGCATTGCTGGGCGCAATCATGATCAGCTCGTCCATTAGCGGCGCCGTGGGCCTCGACTTTCTTGGAATTCCCATCCCGACGAACGACTACTCGAGCACGGTAGTACCCATCGTACTGGGCGTCGTGTTCATGTACTTTGTCGATCGCGGACTTCAGAAGATCATTCCCGACGTTACCAAACTGTTCTTGAAGCCGCTGCTCACCATGGTCATCGTCGTGCCCGTCGAGCTGATTATCCTTGGCCCCGCTGGCAGCATGATGGGCTACGCGCTGAGCGATGCCGTCACGTGGCTTATGGACAACGTGGCATTTATCGCTACTCCGATCCTGGCAGCCCTTAACCCCTATTTCGTCATGCTCGGTCTCGATAAGGCTTACATCGCAATCGAAGTTACGAGCCTGGCGCAGCTCGGTTGGGCACCCATTATCTTTGGATTCATCTCGAACCTCTGCATTGGCGGCACGAGCCTCGCCCTGGCAACTGCCATGAAGGGAAACAAGGAGAAGAGGGGTATGGTCACCACGGTTGCCGTCACCGCACTCTGTGGCGTAACCGAGCCCGCGTTCTACGGTTGCCTCATCGAGCGTCCCCGCCTGCTTGTCGGCACGGCAATCGGCGCGCTCTGCGCTGGACTCCCTGCAGGCATCTTTGTTCTGAAGGAGTATGTTGCTGGAGCATGTCCCGGCCTTCTTTCGGCGCTCATCTTTATCGCTCCCGACGGATCCATGGGCAACTTCGTGCTGGCATGTGTCGTCGCCGCCATCGCCATCGTCGTATCGTTCATCGCTGCGCGCGTGATTATCAAGAAGAACCCCAACTATATTGAGTAGAGGCTTATCGTTTGCATCTGGAACATCCTTGGCAGGCCATTAGCAAGCATCAGAGAAGCCTCTTAGGAACTCGATTAATCCGTTCAGATTCCTAAGACACAAACGGCTCCCGATTTCACAATGAGATCGGGAGCCGTTTTTCTGAAGCCGGCGATAGGTAATCGGTATTAACCCTAGACCCCTATCCAATCTAATTAGCCAGGTCCCCAGGACGCACGAGCGTGGATAATCTCCCACTTTTGGCTTCGATTCGAGTCCAAAGTAGGAGATTATCCACGCTCATTCTTCATGCGGGAGATTTTCCACGCTCGTGTGTCCGATAATTCACGCTCGCGCAAGGCTGTCAGACGCCTCGCCGCTTCCGTCTTATTCTGTAACAGTAAGAGGCTGAATATTGGTCCAGGTGTTACAGATCGAGATAGTTCGTTGCCGAAGTCTCTCTAGATCTAAATCTGTAACAGTTAGGACGGTATTCCTCCTCCACCTGTTACAGATTGAGATATTTATCAGCGGAACCCTAGCAATGTCTCATTCTGTAACAACTAGACACGTTTTCCGCTTCCTCGTGTTATAGAACGAGACAAACACCAAACCCGTTGACCCATCAAATAAGAAACGGGTCCTGTCCCCACAAAGGAACAGGACCCGAAACTCTCATGGAGCCAGTGACAGGAATCGAACCTGCAACCCACTGATTACAAATCAGTTGCGCTACCGTTGCGCCACACTGGCACACTTGGCGCTTTCGCGCGAAGCCAGTTAAGAATAAAGGAATTGCGGACGGGGTGCAACAGACCCTTTGACCGACCACATCTCAAAACCCTTCGTCAGAACGAATAGTTTTATCCGTTCGCCAAAACCAAAAACTATTCGTTTTGGCGACGGCAACCCACAGTCCATTGATTACAAATCAACGGGCCGGCCAATTGGGAAACGGGTCTCTATGGATAATCCCCTACCGTCCGCGCAGGGCCTTGAGCTTGGCCAGGGCATCGGGGCTCAGGCGACTGCCCAGAGTCATCTTGATCTGCGGAGCTTCCTCTGCCTCGTGAACGTCGTTATCGATCTGTTTGATCTCGTCCACCAGCATACGGCTCGAGATGCGCGTGACGCCCTTACCCATGACGACGGCCTGGATCGTGCCGTCGCTCGATACCACGGAGCACGCGCGGCCTTCCTCACGTGCCTCGATGCAGAGCTTCTGCACCACGGTATCGGCCGAAACACCCGTCGGCGAAAACTCAATGCGCACACCGCGGGCCGGTAGGTTGGGGCGCTCGCTGGAGATATTGCCCGCGCCGTCAAATACGATCACGGCCTCGTAGCGGCCCTGGGCAAACGCAGCTACGTCATTAATGAGCGCCGTGCGCGCCATATCGTGAACGTCGCTGGAATACGGATCGTCGGAATGGTCGTACACGAGCTTTTCGTAGCGCGGCGTGCAGTGAATCACGTTGTAACCGTCGACCACCAGCAGCTCGGGCTTGTTGGAGTGCACCGTCGAGACCGGGTCGGCGATGGCCTGCGCAAACGCATTGCCGCCCACGCCGTAGGTCGCGGCCGAAACAATCGGCTTGGCCGAGCCCTCGCCAAAGCGCTTGGCCTTGGACTTGGCACGGTTCTTTTTGGACATGCGCTACTCCTCCCCCATGAGCTCGCCGGCGTTGCGGCGCAGCCACTCAAAGCACAGCGCCGTTGTCGCCTGGGCAACGTTGAGACTCTCGGTCATGCCGCGCTGGGGAAGCTTGGTCAAAAAGTCGCATTTCTCAAGCACCAGGCGCGAGATGCCGTCGCCCTCGGAGCCCATGACGAGCGCCACGCGGCCCTCGAAGGGAGCATCCCAGCAGCTGCCCTCGGCGTGCTCGGAAGCACCGCCCACCCAAAAGCCAGCGGCCTTGAGGTCGTCGAGCGCACGGGCGATATTAGGAACCTGCGCGATAGGCAGGTGCATGACGGCGCCGGCAGAGGTCTTGTAGCTGCCGACGGTCACACCGGCGGCGCGCTTGTTGGCAATGATGACGCCTGCCGCGCCCACGACCTCGGCGGAGCGCACGATGGCACCAAAGTTGCCGTCGTCGGTCACATGGTCGAGCACGATGACGAGCGCCGGACCGTCGCCCGCGCGGTCGAGAATATCGGCGACATCGGCATAGGGGAAGTTGCCCACCTCGAGCGCAATGCCCTGGTGAGCGCCATGGCTCGATAGCGCATCGAGCTGCGCGCGCGGCACATACTTAATGCGGACGCCCGCGGCGTTGAGGTCATCGACCAGACGAGACAGGGCGGCATCGCGCTCCCCGCCCTCGGCAATGAGCGCGCACTTGACGGGAAAGCCGGTACGCAGCGCCTCGGCGGCAGCACGGCGACCTTCGATAAACTCGCCCTTGGGGACCTGAACGTTGTCGCGGTTGCGATCTCGCTGCGGACGTGCAGCCTGAGCTTGGGAGCGCTCGCGCTGGCCCTTGGGAGCGGCAGTGCGGTCGTTGCGGCGACCCGGACGCGAGCCAGAAGCAGCCTGTTTGCCGCCACGAGGCGCACGCTTGCGATTGTCGGCCATAAAGCGGCCTCCTTTAAAAAATTTTCAAACAGGACAAAAGAAGCGACCGCTTAAGACGAATAGCTCAAGCGGTCGGTACGGGTTTTCCAAGTGCCCGAGATTGCCGTGAAAGAGGAGCGACGCGTACTTGAGTACGCGAGCGACGGTTTGAACGGCAAGGTCGGGTGCTTGGGAAACCCGCGGGGATTAGAGAGATTTGATACGGGTGCCAGCGGTCGTATCCTCGATGGTGAGGCCCAGGTCCTTGAGCTGGTCGCGGATGGCGTCGGCCAGACCCCAGTTCTTGGCGGCGCGGGCCTCGGCGCGGGCCTCGAGAATCTTGGCAGCGGCCTCGTCCACGTCGTCACCCGTGTAGGCAACCAAACCGGCGGCAACGCCCAGCAGGCCCAGCGGCAACTCGACCTTGGGCTCGGGGAGCTCAACGCCAAGCGTATCGAGCAGCTCGGCCAGCGTGTCGGCGGCGGCAAGCGCGGCGGCCTTGTCGGCAGCGTCGCCCGCCTGCTCCAGGTACTGGTTGCACTCGGTCACAAAGCCAAAGACGGCACCCATGGCACCAGCGGTGTTAAAGTCGTCGTCCATGCACTCCTTAAAGGCGGCACGAGTCTCGGCGGCCTTGGCGGCAAACGCCTCGGCGGCAGCCGCATCGGCATCGGCCGTCGCATGGTTCGCGGCCCAGCGCAGGTTCTCAACCGTACCGGCGATACGCGTGAGCGAGTTCTCGGCACCCTCCAGGCGCTCCCAAGAAAAGTCGAGCGGCGAGCGATAGCTCGTCTGCAGCATCAGCAGGCGCAGGGCGGCAGCGGAGTGCTGTTCGAGGACCTCGGCCAGCGTAAAGAAGTTGCCGAGCGACTTGGACATCTTCTCGCCGTCAACCAGCAGCATGCCCGTGTGCATCCAGGTGTTGGAAAAACCCTGGTGCCAGGCGCAGGTGGCCTGGGCGCACTCGTTCTCGTGATGCGGGAAGGCAAGGTCGGAGCCGCCGCCGTGGATGTCAATCGGAGTGCCCAGGTAGCGATGCACCATGGCGGCGCACTCGGTGTGCCAACCGGGACGGCCCTCGCCCCAGGGGCTCGGCCAGCTGGGCTCGCCGGGCTTGGCGGCCTTCCACAGGGCAAAGTCGAGCGGGTCGTTCTTGTCCTCGTTCTCCTCGATGCGCGCGCCAACCATAAGGTCGTCGATGTTGCGGCCCGAAACCTGGCCATAGTTGGGATCGCTGCGCACGGCAAAGTACACATCGCCGTTATCGGCTGCGTAAGCGTGGCCCTGCTCGATAAGCGTCTTGATCATGGCGATCATGGGGCCGATCTCCTTGGTGGCGCGGGGGCGCACATCGGGATCGAGTACGTTGGCGGCGCGCATGACGCCGATGAACTTGTCGGAGAACTCCGTCGCGACCTCGGCAGCCGTACGGCCCTGCTCGTTGGCGCGCTTGATGATCTTGTCATCGACATCGGTGAGGTTCTGGGCGAACGTGACCTCGTAGCCGCTCGCGATGAGCCAGCGTCGAATCACATCGAAGCTGATGAACGTGCGGGCATTGCCGATGTGAATGTTGTCGTAGACCGTGGGGCCGCACACGTACATGCGGACCTTGCCGGACTCGACGGGCTGGAACCCTTCCTTTTTATGGGTAGCGCTGTTGTAGATACGCATTAGTTACTCCTTAACGGTTTTCTGTAGCAGGCAGACGGCCCAGGCACCGATTCCCTCGCCCTGGCCTTCCCAACCGAGCTTTTCGGTCGTGGTGGCGGCGACGCCCACGTTTTCGACGTCAACGCCCAGGGCATGGGCAAGGTTGGCGCGCATGGCATCGCGGTGCGGGGTGATCTTGGGTTGCTGACAGGCAATGGTGCAATCGGCATCGACAAACTCAAAGCCCAGCTCGCGCGCATAGTCCATCACGCGGGCAAGCAGCACCATCGAGTCGGCGCCCTCATAGGCAGGATCGGTGTCGGGGAATAGCTTACCGATGTCTCCCCCGCGGCAGGCGCCCAGAATGGCGTCGGCCAAGGCATGCGCGAGCACATCTGCATCCGAGTGGCCCAGCAGGCCGCGCTCGTAGGGAATGTCGACCCCGCCGATGATACATCGACGTCCCTCCACCAAACGGTGGACGTCGTAGCCGTGGCCAATGCGCAGGTTACTGAACATGGGGAAGGTCCTCTCCCTCGGCCATACGACCGAGTAGAATCGCGGTTACGGGACGCAGGTCCTCGGGCACCGTCACCTTAAGGTTATCGCGCGGGCTCTGGACACAGCGGACGCGCCCGCCCATGCGCTCGACCAGCGATGAATCGTCGGTACCGGTAAAGCCCTCGGCGATAGCGGCGGCGTGAGCGCGCTTCATGGCATCGACGCTAAAGATCTGCGGCGTCTGCGCGGCCCAATAGAGCTCGCGCGGAGGCGTCTCGACGATATTATCGCCGTCGACGATCTTGAGCGTGTCAATCGCGGGCTGACCGCACACGACACCGTCGAGCGAGCGGTCGCCCACAAGCACGTCGATAGCGTGATCGATGGCCTCGGTGGTAATGAGCGGACGAGCGCCGTCGTGAATGGCGACATATTCGAAACCCGCCGGAACCGCATGCACGCCGGCACGGGTGGAATCCTGACGGGTATCGCCGGCATCGGCAAAGCTGATGGGCGTGTCATAGTCAAACGGGTCGATGGCCAGGCGGCGCATCTCGGCACGGCGCTCGGCAGGGCAAACCACGACGATGTGGCCGACCTTGTCGCTCCGATCGAACGCGCGGATGGACCAGCTCATGAGCGGACGGCCCGCCACGTTAACGAGCTGCTTGCCGCCGGGATTTCCAAAGCGCTGGCCGCTGCCGCCGGCAACGACCACGGCGCATACGGGCGCCATTATGCGTTCCCCTGTTTGGTGCCCTTCATGCGGTACAGGGAGTCCGCAAGAATGGCAGGGTTGTTAACGCCAAAGTCGCCCAGGCGCTCCGGATCCTCGCTGATGTCGTCCATGAGCTCCTGCAGCGAGCCATACTCGTCGACGATCTTCTCGGCCACGCCGTCGCGCACGACGGACACGCGCGAAAGCGTGCGCAGGCCCAGCGGCGTCATGACGGAGTCCTCGTCCAGGTCGTCGTAACCCAGAACCGCCGCCACATGCTGTGGGTCGGACAGGTCCTTGGGCGTCATACGGGCAAGCTCTGCGCGGATCTTCTCGGCGTTTGCCTCGGAGGAATCACTCGCGTAGTCGCGAATCATCAGGTCATACTCGGTATCCATGCTGGAGCCGGCGAGCTGCTCGAGCTGCATCTGCACGAGCTTGCCCTGGTTGCCCAGCTTGACGATGCAATCCTTAAGCTCGGTCTTTGCCTGCTGCATGATCTCGAAGCTCGAGAAAATACCGGTAATGTCGGCGAGCGTGACGTAGTCGTCGAGCTCGAGGGCCGTCAGGCGCAGCAAGGAGCGATCGAGCGACTGACGGGTGGTCTGGAGCGTGGCTACGAGCTGGTTGACCGAGCTCATGATGGTGGTGACGGGCTGGATCTCGTAGCTCTTGCCGTGGACGTACACATTGACGACGGCACGACGGGCCGAGACCGAGATCACGATGGCATCGGTGAGCACCGACATGCGAGCGGCGGTGCGGTGACGCATGCCCGTCTCACTCGTGGCGAGCGAGGGATCGGGATTGAGGTGGAAGTTGGCGCGCAGGATCTGGGTGAGGTCGCCATCGATAACGATAGCGCCGTCCATCTTGGAAAGCTCGAACAGGCGGTTCGAGGTGAACGAAATATTGAGCGGGAAGCCGTCGTTACCGGCAGCGAGCACGTTTTCGGTGTCGCCGACGCAGATAAGGGCGCCCAGGTGACCGGCGATGATCATGTCGAGGGCGGTGCGGATCGGCTGACCAGGTGCCGTCAGGCGGATGGCCTGTTCCATACGCTTTTGCAGCTCGTTCTTATCCAAGGCATCGCTCCCATCGTATACGCTCCATAAACGCTAAATAGTTTCTCACGGTTTGTCCCTGCGTTGCTTGCGAAATCCGATGCTTACAGAATGAGCGAACACAGCTTAGGTAGCTCATTTGGGACGAGGCTCTCTTGACTGCTCATGTGGTAGCATCGGGTCTCATATTAATGAGGGAGTAGTCGCGTAATCGGGCTCGCCCGCAGAGAGGGAGCCAGACTATGGGACTCGCAGAGCTCGTGCTGCTCGCCGTTGGCCTTTCGATGGACGCCTTTGCCGTTTCCATCTGCAAGGGCCTTGGCATGAAGAAAATCAACCTTAAAGTCGCCGTAGTGCTCGGCCTGTTCTTTGGCGGCTTTCAGGCCGGCATGCCCGTAATCGGATGGGCGCTCGGCAGTCAATTCATGGGCATCATCGGACCCATCGACCATTGGATCGCCTTTATCCTGCTCGCCTTCATCGGCGGCAAAATGCTGTGGGAAGCCTTTACCGAGGACGAGGATGAAGGCGACGACAAGGATGCCGAAAAAATCGACCTGGGCGAGTACCTGATCCTCGCCATCGCCACCTCAATCGACGCCCTAGCCGTGGGCATCTCGTTTGCGGCGCTCTCGGTTGACATCGTTCCCGCTGTATCGCTTATCGGCATCACAACGTTTATCTTCTCCGTCGCCGGCGTAGCGATCGGCCACACCTTTGGCGCGCGCTACGAAAAGCCTGCCACCATCGTGGGTGGCGTCGTGCTCATCCTCATCGGGCTTAAGATCTTGCTTGAGCATCTGGGGATTTTGGCGCTGTAACGCCAAACACAATCGCTCAAAACTCAACGCCGCACAAGGCCTCATGCAGAGTTTTGCATAATGCCTTTTCGTGCAGACTTTTGCATGTCATACTGATATGCAAAAGTCTGCACGTTAGGAGATCGCCGTGGATGCCCTTCCCATCACCACACCGCGCCAAGCTGGCATCTATGTGCGCCAGGCACGCGAGGCTCAGGGTCTCACCCGTGCCGCCCTCGCTAAAAAAGCCGGTGTTTCGGAGCGCCTGCTCGCATCGCTCGAACTAGGAGACGCCACCGGCATTCGACTCGACAAGCTGCTGACGATTTTCAATGCTCTTGGACTGGCACTCGCCGCTCAAGGGGATATCGGCGAAGCGAAAAACGAGCGACCAGTCGACGCCCCGCATGCCAATCCGCTGCCTCGCAGCATCCCCAGGCGCCATCACACTCAACGTCCTCATCATCGCAACCGTCGTAGTACCCCCATTCCGGCTCTTGCAGATGTCCCCTTTACATCCGCACTCTACGACGAGGTCTTCGCCGATTTCGCCATGTCCAATCTCGGAGTCTCGATTGCCGCAAACGTATCTAACCAAACCAAGCCCGAAGGGAAATAGCCAATGGCCAGAACATCACTTCGGACCATTATTTGCGGCGTACCTGCGGGAACGCTCACGCAAGATGAGAACGGTCTTATCAGCTTTACCTACGATCATGACTATGACGGGCCAGCCCTATCGACCAACATACCCGTATCGAATCGCACATACGGACGACAGGTCATGAATCCGTACCTGTTTGGCCTCCTACCCGACAGCGAGGACCAACGAAAAGCGATGGCTCTGTTAGACCAGGATTGACATGCCGGCCTGCCGGCTATCTCGCCGTCTCC
>UQMO01000065.1 GCA_900542125.1 uncultured Collinsella sp.
TCATGAGCGTCTCGTGGGCTCGGAGATGTGTATAAGAGACAGGTTCACGCTTGCGGAGATTCCGCTGCCCGGCGGCGGTTCCATCCCACTTACCGTCGATGTCACCACACTGGCGGGTGCCCTGGGCGGTGGGTCGTAATGGGCATCCGCACGCGCCTTTGCGAGGAGCGCGCCCAGGCGACGGTCGAGATGGCCGTGGTCACGCCCGTCCTGCTGGTTCTGGCGCTTATCGTGTACAACGTCATGGTCTTTGCCGGTGCGGTCGCACGCTTCGATCGCGTGGTGCCCGATATCGTGCTAGCACATGCCGTGGCGCCGAGCGGGGAGGGCGATGGCAGCTCCATCGATGCTTCCGCGACCGTTCAGGCTCAGATCCAACATGCCATGGAAGGCTATGACTTGCTGATCGAGGTCTCGAGCGAACAGGGTGCGACGACATCGGATGGCGGTTTGCTTTCGCTTTCCGGCACGTTTAGGACCTACACCTGCACCATGCGCTATGAGCCGTGGCCGAGCTCGCTCAGCATCGCCGGCGTTTCGCTGGGGGCACCGGCAAAGTTGTCACACGAGCGCGCGGTGACGGTCGATCCATGGCGTCCGGGGGTGGTCATGTGACCGCGGTCTCGTCCTACATCGCCTACGCGCGGGCACTCAATAGGCTGGGCTGGACGCCGGCCGAGTTTGCGGTGGCGGAGTCGTTTGCCGTGCGCCTGCGCGGCATGCTGGGACGGTGCCCGGTTGCCGCCAACGGTCTGCCGCTCGTCATGGCATTTCCACGCTGCTCTTCGGTCCATACGTGTTTTATGGCCTATCCCATCGACATCGCCTTCATCGATCGCGACGGCAATATCCTCGCGCGCTACGAAAACGTACGTCCCTGGCGTATGTGCTCCTGCCCCGGCGCCTGGGCCGCACTAGAGCGCCCTTCAATCATTGTTTCGACCCCTGCTCTCCAACGCGTGCCGGCTTAAGAATTGGCGATAGCGGACTTTCGTCATACGAAATTGGGTAAGATGGAGGAGAAGATGCACGGATGTTGAGATCCATCCCAACGCTAAAAAGCACCTGACGGAAAAGCAGGTGCTTAGCGCTTGGCTTGCGGTTACTGAGTGCATTCGTCGCGAGTCGAAGGACGAGCCGCCGAGATGGCTTGCGATTGGATGGCTCCCAGACGGACGAAGCGTGGAGCTTGTCGCGGTCGAGCTTGTCCGTGGGTGGCTTATCATTCATGCCTTGTCTCCAGTCCAGAAGAAATTTTGGCAGGAGATTGAACGGGCTCGGCAAAGGGGTCGATGATGGGCAAGACGTATACGGCCGCTAATGGTCAGGTTGTAACGGATGAAATGATTGACGCGTGGTGCGAGTCGTACGAGCGCGGAGAGTTTCCGGATGGCGAACACACCGTTGGTGGGATCGTGCATGGACGGCCCCCACTCTCAGGTGAGGGGACGGCAACGCTGTCGGTCAAGATTCCTCTGGGAATGAAGGAGGCCATTCGTCGACGGGCGGCTGCCGAGGGGATGACGCCAAGTGAGTTTGCCCGTGCGGCTCTGAGCGAAAAACTTCTTGCTGCCGGCTGATGCCTCTGACGTGCCGATTTAAAGAACCGAGGCTGTGCTCAAAAACTTTTTTGAAATTCTCGGTTGACCGGAACGCGTCCTTGGTTATACTAATCAAGCCTTGAAACAAGGCACACCTCAAATGGCTGGGTAGCTCAGTTGGTAGAGCAGAGGACTGAAAATCCTCGTGTCAGGGGTTCGATTCCCTTCCCCGCCACCTTGAATTGACTAGGACCTCTGCAAAGGGGTCCTTTTCTTTTATTGAGGGCTCTGCGGAAATTACGTCCCGGAATTTGGCTTCAGAGTGGGATGCGCTTTCCGGCGCTTACTTCCGACGTGCGTGCACATCTCGGGCCCGCCCAGATATTCCTCCCGCTTTTGCGCCACTTTGCAGACCGTTCGGTCGCCTGTCCGCACACGCGGGTATACTCAAAACGATACTTATCCTATGCAATACCATGCGGGTTCGACCTGCATGATCCGAAGGGGGCAGTGATGGAGAGGATACTCGGCGTTAATCTCTCTGGCTGGTTTATTCCCGAGCCTTGGGTTACCCCGTCGTTGTACGCGGCGACCGGTGCATCCAACGCGGCCGAGCTACAGGAGGCCATGGGTACCGCCGCCTATAACGAGCGCATGCGCCGCCATTACGAGACGTTTGTGAGCGAGGACGATTTTCGCCGCATGGCGCAGATCGGTCTCAATGCCGTGCGTCTGCCGGTGCCCTGGTATGCCTTTGGCTCACAGGAGTCCGATGCCTCCTACATATCGGTTGTCGATTACATCGACCGCGCGATTGAGTGGGCTGCCAAGTACGACATCCGCGTGCTGCTCGATCTGGCAACTGTGCCCGGTGGCCAGGGCGATTCCAACGATTCACCCACCACGCCGGAGGCTGTCGCCGAGTGGCATTCGTCCACCAACGGCCGTCATGTCGCACTCGACGTGCTCGAGCGCTTGGCCGATCGCTATGGCGAGGCCGAGAGCCTGCTGGGCATTGAGCTGCTGGACACGCCGCAGATGAGCGTTCGCAAGAGCCTCTTCACCATGACGGATGGCATTCCTGCTCACTACCTGCGCAATTTCTATCGCGATGCCTACGAGCTCGTCCGTTCGTATATGCCCGAGGATAAAATCGTCGTCTTCTCGTCGTCGGGGCATCCCAGCGAGTGGAAGCATTTTATGCGCGGCGCCAAGTACAAGAACGTCTACATGGACCTTCACCTGTACCATTACCGCGACGAGTATGCGCTCGACATCACGAGCCCCCGCGGGCTGACGACGGCGATTTCGCGTAACAAGCGCGAGCTTAAAGAAGCGATTTCGACAGGGTTCCCCGTGCTGGTGGGCGAATGGTCGGGTGCGGCGATCTTTGCCAACTCGTCGGTTACGCCCGAGGGCCGCAATGCCTACGAGCGCGTGTTTATCGCCAACCAGCTGGCTTCGTTTGCGCCGGCTGCCGGTTGGTTCTTCCAAACGTGGAAGACCGAGAAGCGCATTGCAGCATGGGACGCCCGCGCGGCGCTCGGTACGCTCGAGCGCGGCATGATTGAATAGGTTGATATGACGCAAAACAGCGCCCATACGGGCAAACTCTATGTGGTCGGCACGCCCATCGGCAACCTGGGCGACCTGTCCCCGCGCGTTGGCGAGGCGTTTGCCGCCGCCGATGCCATCTGCTGCGAGGACACGCGCGTGACGTCAAAGCTGCTGATGCACCTGGGCATTTCCAAGCCGCTTGTCCGTTGCGACGAGAATGTGATCGCCAGCCGCGCCACCGGCCTGGTCGACCGTCTGCTGGCGGGGGAGACCCTCGCCTTTGCCTCGGACGCCGGCATGCCGAGCGTGTCCGATCCCGGCCAGGCGCTGGTCGAGGCGGCGCGTGAGGCCGATTTGCCCGTCGAAGTTATTCCCGGGCCCTCTGCTTGCGTCACGGCGCTTGTTTCGTCCGGCATTCCCTGCGAGCATTTTTTCTTCGAGGGCTTTTTGGGCCGAAAGCACGGCGACCGTGTGCGCCGTTTGCAGCGCCTTGCCGTGGTGCCCGGCGCACTCATCTTCTACGAGTCTCCACATCGCATCGTGGCGACGCTCGAGGCCGTGGCGGAGGTCTTTCCCCAGCGTGAGGTTGCCGTCTGCCGCGAACTCACCAAGCTGCACGAGGAGGTCTTGCGCGGGCCCGCTGCTCAGCTTGCCGAGGAGCTGCGTGCTCGCGGCGAGGTAAAGGGAGAGATTGCGCTGGTCATCGCGCCGCCGAGCGAGGATGAGGAGGCCGGTATCGTGCCGGTTGGCGCCGCGGCAGCGGATCCCGACGAGGCCCTGCGCGAGGATATCCGCGCCGCGCTCGAGGAGGGGGAGCCCGCCTCTGCGGTGGCCAAGCGCCTGTCTCAGAAGTATTCGCGCCGCAAGCGCGATGTCTATGCCATGGTGCTCGATATGCAATAGATGGAGGATATCCAGCCCTTGCGCTAGAATCATCCCCTGTATGCAACGTTTTTCTGGAGGACAAACCCCATGGATCAAAGCAAGCCTTCGTTCTTTATCACGACGCCCATCTACTACGTCAACGCCGATCCGCACCTGGGCACGGCTTATTCCACCATCATCGCCGACGTTCAGGCCCGTTATCGTCGCTCCGCCGGCTATAACGTCAAGTTCCTGACCGGCATGGACGAGCACGGCGAGAAGGTCGCCGAGGCCGCAGCCAAGCACAACATGACGCCGCAGGAGTGGACCGACAGCCAGGCTCCGCACTTCAAGGAGCTTTGGAGCAAGCTCGAGATCTCCAACGACGACTTCATCCGCACCACCGAGCCGCGCCAGCATCATGCCGTGCAGTACCTGTGGGAGCGCATGAAGGAGTCCGGCTACCTGTATAAGGGCAGCTACGACGGTTGGTATTGCGTGCCTGACGAGACCTACTTCACCGATACGCAGGTCCAGAAGGGCGACGAGGAGTACGGCAGCGTCGGCCAGCACCTGTGCCCCGACTGCCACCGTCCGCTTGAGCGCGTGCAGGAGGAGTCCTACTTCTTTAAGCTTTCCGCTTTCCAGGACAAGCTGCTCAAGCTTTACGACGAGCACCCCGACTTTGTCGAGCCTGCGTTCCGCATGAACGAGGTACGTAGCTTTGTCGAGGGCGGCCTTAATGACCTTTCCGTGAGCCGTACGAGCTTTGACTGGGGCATTCAGGTCCCGTTTGACGAGGGTCACGTGACCTACGTGTGGTTCGATGCGCTGCTCAACTATATGACGGCCGTCGGCTACGGTGTCGACACCGACGAGGCGCGTGCCGAGCTGGCCTATCGCTGGCCTGCGCAGTTCCACATCGTGGGCAAGGACATCATCCGCTTCCACTGCGTCATTTGGCCCGCCATGCTCATGGCCATCGGCGAGGCCCTGCCCGAGCACGTCTTTGCCCACGGCTTCCTGACCGTGCGCAATGCCGAGACCGGCAAGGCCGAGAAGATGTCCAAGAGCCGCGGCAACGCCATCGCTCCGCAGGACGTTATCGACATGTTGGGCGTCGAGGGCTATCGCTACTACTTCATGACCGACGTCGTCCCCGGCACCGACGGTGCCATCAGCTTCGATCGCATGGAGCAGGTCTACAACGCCGACCTGGCCAACAGCTGGGGCAACCTTATCTCGCGTTCGCTCAACATGAGCGGCAAGTACTTTGATGGTTGCGCGCCCGCCAAGCCCGCATCGTTCGATGCGTTCGACAACCCGCTGGCAAAGATCGCCGATGGTCTGGTCGAGCGCTACATGGCCAAGATGGACGTGCTCGATTACGGCGGAGCCAAGGACGAGGTCATGGAGCTCATCCATGCCGCCAACCACTACATCGAGGACTCTGAGCCTTGGGCACTTGCCAAGGACGAGGCCAAGGCTGACGAGCTGGCGTTTGTGATCTACAACCTGCTCGAGGCCATCCGCATTGCCGCCCACCTGCTGATGCCGCTCATGCCTCAGACCTCTGCCGAGGCCCTGCGCCGCCTGTCCTGCGAGGACGAGGCCGCGACCGACGACCTCAAGGGCATTTGCGCTTGGGGCCTGCTTGCCGGCGGTCAGCCTGTCGAGAAGGGCGAGCCGCTGTTCCCGCGTCTGGGCTAAGACGCAGCGCGCCATATCGGCAATTTGCTGTTTAGCTGTAAGGGCATGGCCGCCACGGTCCATGCCCTTTTACTTTACGATGCAGCCACCATGTTAAGGAGGCAACCATGACAACTTCGCCTTTGGCAAACCCCACGGCAACTAGGGAGCTGCTAGAGGAGTTTGGCCTTGCGACCAAGCATCGCCTGGGCCAAAACTTCCTGATCGACAACCATGTGATCGAACGCATCTGTGAGCTCGCTGAGCTTGCGGGCGATGAGCGCGTGCTCGAGGTCGGCCCGGGCGTTGGCACGCTCACGCTTGCACTGCTGCAGGAGGCGGCGTGCGTCACGTCGATTGAGGCCGATCCTGAGCTCGAGCCGGTGCTCGATGCCCATGCCGTCGACTATGCCAACTTCCGTTTTATCATGGGCGACGCGCTCAAGGTGGGCCCGGAGCAGATTGAGCAGGCTGCTGGCGGCGAGCCCACGGTGTTTGTCGCGAACCTGCCCTATAACGTGGCAGCGACGATCATCTTGCAGTTTTTCCAGACGATGCCCGCGCTCAAGCGTGCCGTGGTCATGGTGCAAAAGGAAGTTGCCGATCGCATTGCCGCAGTTCCCGGTAACAAAACCTATGGCGGCTATACGGCCAAGCTGGGCCTGTATGCGCAGGTGATGGGTCGCTTTGAGGTGCCGCCGCGCTGCTTCATGCCGGCACCGCATGTGGACTCCGCCGTCGTGCGTATCGACCGTGTTGACGGCGTGGTGCCCGAAGGACTCGATTGCGACTTTGTGGCTCGCGTGATTGACGCCGCATTTGCTCAGCGTCGCAAGACCATCCGTAATTCCATGAGCGCCAACGGCTTTGCCAAGGACGTGCTCGATGCCGCCTTTGAGGCTTGCGGTATCGCACCCACCACGCGCGCCGAGACGCTTGATGTTGCCGACTTTGTCCGCTTGGCTCAGGAGCTTTCCCATGACGCCTAATGTCGAACGCGTGACGTTTACCAAGAAAAAGAAGACGGTTGCTTGTCCCGTGCCCTTGGCACCGCTTGCCGACACGCATGCGCATCTGCTTTCGTTTTGGGGCAAAGAAGTGCCCGAGACGCTCGTGCGCGCCAAAGCCGCGGGCGTCGACCTGTTGGTGACGATGTTCGATCCCATTGCCGATAAACGCAGCGTGACGGACTATAGCGACTGGCTGACACGCGAGATTCTGCCGATGCAGGATATCCCGCAGATCAAGTATCTTGTCGGCGTGCATCCGTATGGCGCGCCGGACTATACCGACGACGTTCACGCACAGATCGTTGCCGCACTCGATGACCCTTTGTGCGCCGGTATTGGCGAAATCGGCCTGGACTACCACATGGACTATGACGACGATATCGTGCCGGCACCCCATAACGTGCAGATTGACTGCATGGCGCGCCAGCTCGAGCTTGCCGTGTGCCGTAACGTGCCGGTGGAGCTGCATCTGCGTCACGAGGACACGGACCATGAGCGTACCTCGCACGTGGACGCCTACAACGTGCTTCGTGAGGTGGGCGTGCCCCAGGCCGGCTGTGTGCTGCACTGCTTTGGCGAGGACCGCACTACGATGGAGCGCTTTGTGGAGCTGGGCTGCTATATCGCCTATGGTGGCGCGGCCACCTTTAAGCGCAACGACGACGTGCGCGAGGCATTTGCGGCAACCCCACTCGGTCGTATTTTGTTTGAGACGGATTGCCCGTATATGGCTCCGGAGCCCATCCGCGGTCTTGAATGTGAGCCCGCAATGATTTCCATTACGGCAAACGCGCTGGTTAACGACCGTGTCGATCGCACAGGTGAGGACGCCGAAACAATCGCGCAAGCCGCTTGGGAAAATGCCTGCAAACTTTTTCAAAAATAGTTCTTGCGTTCGCGGTGGCGCTCCGTTATTCTAATTCCTGCACGCGGGCGTGGCGGAATTGGCAGACGCGTACGGTTCAGGTCCGTATGGGGGCAACCCCATGAAGGTTCAAGTCCTTTCGCCCGCACCATTAAATGAAAGAGCTCCCAGCAATGGGAGCTTTTTTGTTATGGGCCCATCACAGGGACTTGAACCTGTGAAGGAGCGAGCGTAAAGAAAACGCGGAGCGTTTTTAGCGAGCTGGCGAGGACGCCGGCAGGCGGCCGAAGCCGGTGCGGATCCGCGAAGCGGATACGCGGACGTCCTTTCGCCCGCACCATTGATTGAAAGAGCTCCCAGCAATGGGAGCTTTTTGTTATGGGCCTCTTGTTGATGTCACGTTGCTGCTTCGTGCGGGTATCCTAGTGCCAACGTGTGCCTATCAGAGGAGAGACCATGCTGTTGTCCGGTATCATCGCCGCCCTTACCAGCCTTTTGATTCCCATCATCATTTTGTTGTTACTGCTTCCCAACGCCTGCTATGTCGTTGAACAGCAGCATGCCGTGATCATCGAGCGTCTGGGCAAGTTCAACCGCATCGTCAACGCGGGCTTCCACATGAAGGTGCCCGTGATTGACCGCAAAGCCGCCACGGTGAGTCTGCGCACCATGAAAAACGGTTTTGGCATCGACGTTAAGACCCAGGACAACGTGACCATCGGCCTTGAGGTCTCTGCTCAGTACCACGTGAGCTATGACATGGGCGCCGGCCCGGCAGATTCGGGTATCTACAAGAGCTACTACATGCTGCAGGAGCCCGTCGACCAGATGCGCGATTTTATCACCGATGCCCTGCGCTCTTCGATTCCCGTCTACACACTCGATGAGGTCTTTGCCAAGAAGGATGACATCGCCAAGGATGTCAACGCTACCGTTTCCGAGCAGATGGCCGCCTACGGCTTCACCCTCGTGTCGACGCTCATCACCAAAATCGCACTGCCGACCGAGGTCGAGAACTCCATGAACGACATCAACGCCGCCCAGCGCAAGCGTGCTGCGGCACAGGAGCTCGCTGAGGCAGACCGCATCAAGCGCGTCACCGAGGCGACCGCCGAGGCCGAGGCTATGGAAAAGGCGGGCGAGGGCATCGCCAACCAGCGCAAGGCCATCGCGCTGGGTATCAAAGATACGCTCGAGATCATCCAGGAGACGGGTGTCGGCAATGACGAGGCCAACCAACTGTTCATGTTTACGCAGTGGTCCGAGATGATGACGGAGTTCGCTCGCACGGGTAAAACCTCGACGGTCGTGCTGCCGAGCGACTTTTCGCAGTCGGCCTCGATGTTCGAGCAGATGCTGACCGCCAGCAAAGTTCAAAACGATTCGAAGGAGTAGACGCGCGTGAAATACACCGTCGTTTGCGTCGGTAAGCTCAAGGAGCGCTTTTGGAAGGACGCGTGCGCTGAGTACACCAAGCGCCTAGGTGCCTATGCCAAGGTTGATATCCGCGAGGTGGCCGATATCGACCCGGCTAAGGCGGGCGGCGTGGATGCCGCGCGCGACAAGGAGGGGGCGGCAATTCTTGCTGCATTGCCGTCTCGGGCGCATGTGATCCTGCTGGCTATCGAGGGCAAGGAGCGTTCGAGCGAGGAACTCTCGACCCGTCTCGATGAGCTCATGCTGCGAGGTAACAGCGACATCGCCTTTGTAATTGGCGGATCGGACGGCGTGAGCGATGCCGTGCGCGCCCGCGCCGACGAGATGCTCAGCTTTGGACGCATTACCTTGCCGCACAACCTGGCGCGCGTGGTGCTGCTAGAGCAGATTTACCGTGCCTGCAAGATCAGCCGTGGCGAGCCGTATCACAAATAGGTCGGCAATACGAAACAATGGCGTGGGACAATACCTTTCGTTTTGAGGAATGTGTCTGAAAGGACTATGAGATATGAAGATTGGATTTGTCGGTTTTGGCAATATGGCGAGCGCTATGGCCGATGGCTGGATCGCTGCCGGTGTAGCTGCGAGCGACATGTGCGCCTGCGCGGGTCGCTACGACGCACTGGTTGAGCGCTGCGAGGCGCGCGGCATGGTCGCCTGCCACGATGCCGCCGAGGTTGTCGCCGCATCCGATATCGTGGTCGCTGCGGTCAAACCGTACATGATCGAGAAGGTATTCGCCCCGCTCAAGGATGCTCTTGCCAAAAAGGTCGTTCTGTCGGTTGCCTGGACCTGGGACAGTGCCAAGTGGGAGCAGGTCCTGCCGGGCGTCGCGCATATCTCGACGGTGCCCAACACACCGGTTTCGGTGGGCGAGGGCGTCATCGCTTGCGAGAAGGCTTCCACGCTTAGTGATGAGCAGAGCGCAGTGGTGCTTGATCTGCTTGGCAAGCTCGGTGCGGTGGTCGAACTCGATACGAGCCTGCTGTTTGTGGGCGGCACGGTGGGTGGTTGCGCTCCGGCATTTGTCGCCATGGCAATCGAGGCCCTGGGCGATGCAGCGGTCAAGCACGGTATCCCGCGTGCCGATGCCTATCGCATTGTGAGCCAGATGGTGTTGGGTACGGCAAAGCTGCAGCTTGCAACTGGCCAGCATCCTGCGGCGATGAAGGATGCCGTATGCTCGCCCGGCGGTGCCACCATCAAGGGCGTCATCGCGCTCGAGGATGCCGGCATGCGCAGCGCCCTGGTCAAGGCAATCGACGCAACTCTCCAGTAAAACCTGCCATTTAGGGACAGGTTTATTTTGGCGGGTTTTCCTGCGGTTTTATCTCTATAGCGAAAAGCGCCCCGCAACTGGCTCAATTCCAGTTGCGGGGCGCTTGCGTTTGCCCAGATAAAACAGACCAAAATAAACCTGTCCCTTTTTGGCAGGTTAGTCCCAGAAGCTGTCTTCCTCATCCTCGGACTTGGGTCCGCGGTCGACGTACATCTTATGGGTACGCTTCTCCATTACAAAGGCAAGAATCGCAAATAACAGGATGCCGCCGGCGAAAAGGATGGCAAAACCGGTGCGGGTGCCAAACAAAAAGGAAAAAACTGCGTCCATTGGGTGCCTTCTTGCGTAGTTGAGTTGGGTCGTAAACGCTCATAAGTATATACTTGCCCATACATGTACAAGGTTGCAACCTAAATGGAATGTATATCGCCGGAGGATCTAATGCTTGATATCAAGTTTGTTCGCGAGAACCCCGATGCCATCGATGTCGCCATGGCTAACCGCCAGACGTCTTGGGATCGCGAGAAGTTCTTTGAGCTCGACGACGAGCGTCGTGCCGTCATCACCGAGGTCGAGGAGCTCCAGGCTACGCGCAACGCCGAGTCCAAGAAGATCGGCGCCCTGATGAAGGAGGGCAAGAAGGACGAGGCCGAGGCCGCCAAGGAGGCCGTGCGCGCCGTCAACGAGAAGATTGACGGCCTGGCCGAGCGCCGCACTGCTCTCGAGCAGGAGCAGTACGACTTCATGGCTCACCTGCCCAACATTCCTTGCGAGGCCACGCCGTACGGCAAGGACGAGGACGAGAACATTGAGCACCGTCGTTGGGGCACCCCGCGCGAGTTCGACTTCGACTTTAAGCCGCACTGGGATCTGGGCACCGATCTGGACATCCTCGACTTCGAGCGTGGCAACAAGCTCTCCGGCAGCCGCTTCACCGTTCTCGGTGGCGCCGGCGCCCGCCTGGAGCGCGCCCTCATCAACTTCTTCCTCGATACGCACACCAGCCGTGGTTTTAAGGAGTGGTGGCCGCCCATCGTCGTCAAGCGTCAGACCATGTTTGGCACGGGTCAGCTGCCCAAGTTCGAGGACGACGCCTATCACGTCTCGGGCGACAACTTCCTGATCCCCACCGCCGAGGTCGTGCTTACCAACCTGCACGCCGGCGAGGTCCTCGACGCCGACACCCTGCCGCGCCGCTACACCGCCTTCACCCCCTGCTTCCGCGAGGAGGCCGGTTCCGCCGGTCGCGACACCCGCGGCATCATCCGTCAGCACGAGTTCGACAAGGTCGAGATGGTCAAGTTCGCTAAGCCGGAGGAGTCTGACGAGGAGCTCGAGAGCATGACCGCCGAGGCCGAGTACCTGCTGCAGCAGCTGGGCCTTCCGTATCGCGTGATTAGCCTGTGCACCGGTGACTTGGGCTTCTCTGCCCGTCAGACCTACGACGTCGAGGTCTGGCTGCCGAGCTACAACGCCTACAAGGAGATCAGCTCCTGCTCCAACTGCGGTGACTTCCAGGCTCGCCGCGCCAACATCAAGTATCGCGACCCCGAGAACTTCAAGGGTTCGCGCTACCTGCACACGCTCAACGGTTCCGGCCTGCCGGCCGGCCGCACCATGGCCGCCATTCTGGAGAACTACCAGAACGCCGACGGCACCATCACGATTCCCGAGGTTCTGCGTCCCTACATGGGCGGCCTCGAGAAGATCAAGCCGGTCGCGTAAACTAGCTGCATAGGCGATTTGCGAGGGCGCTCCTTTTAGGGGCGCCCTTTTTGTGTGCGGCTATACCATGCCGTGCGGACAGCTCGATAGAAAACACACGAACAAACGTTCTGTATACATGCATTTACCTGCTATGCTTTTGCTAACCAAGAGCAAGAGAAAGGGGATGTGATGGAGCTGTTCGACGAGCGGGTTGTGTTGTTCCAGAGTGATGAGGGCGGGGAGCACCTGCTGGTAACGTGCGAGCCGTCGGGTATGGGTGGCCTGGTGGTTCGACAGACGAGCGAGGGGCCGTTGACGCAATGGTGCTTTGAGGAGTCGCCGCATGTGGTCGAGACCTTTGTGGCGCACGAAGGGCTTGTGGCCCTGGAGCACTTCTATGGGGTCCGGACATCTAACCAGGTTGCTCGCATGTTGAGCATCTCGTTTGCCGATTATGATTGTGCCCAGCGGGTGAGATCGCTCCTGAGGGAACTTGATGCCAAGTTTGACGTGATCGAAAAGCCAATCAATCGTACGGGGAACGGCAGTATATGCGGGGCAGCATGACAAAACCGCGTTCCACAAAAAAGTTTGAGATTGTGCTTGACTCCAATAAGCTAAAGTGGTTTTATATGTCTTGCGCTGCGGCGTTACCTCAGCTGGATAGAGGGTCTGACTACGAATCAGAACGTCATAGGTTCGAATCCTATACGCCGCACCAATTGACTTTAAAGCTCCCGGCAACGGGGGCTTTTCTTATATCGCGATGCGTCGAAGATCGCGCCAAGCCCTCCAAATGATTAAAAATCAAATTCAATAACTTTTTTCGAAAAATTGCTTGACCATTATTCAGTCCCTGTGCATAATAATCAACAAGTCGCGGCGTTACCTCAGCTGGATAGAGGGTCTGACTACGAATCAGAACGTCATAGGT
>UQMO01000066.1 GCA_900542125.1 uncultured Collinsella sp.
GTGGGCTCGGAGATGTGTATAAGAGACAGGCGTCACACCGTCGACGTACTTTTCGATTACGTCGTCCAGACCGCGCCAGAACTTGACGGTCGAGCAAAGATCGCTGCGGGTGCAGCTGTTGTCGATGCCATCGCACGCCACCGGAGCCGTGCTGCCCTCGACGGCACGCAGGATGTCGCCGGCACGCACCTCGGAGGGGTCCTTGGCCATCATGTAGCCGCCGCCCTTGCCGCGCACGCTCTTAAGCAGGCCTGCCTTCATGAGCGGACGGACCAGCTGCTCCAAATACTTTTGCGAGATGTGCTCGCGGTCGGCGACCTCGCGCAGGGCGATTTTGCCCTCGACGTCGCCAAGCGCTGCGATATAGATCATCAGCCGGAGGGCATAGCGGCCCTTAGAAGAAATGAGCATACCTACCCTCTCATCGTTGCCGGGACAAAATACCAGGCCTATTTGTCCCAAATCTTATGCACGCGGGGCAAACAAACCTGATTATTATGTCCCACATCTAAAAAGTCGAGTGGATTAGTCGGGTTTTCCCTTGACTAACGCCGAACCCATAGTAACTTTATTCCGAGAAGATTCCTAGGGTTTAGTACACCTATGAGTACACCATATACAGAGAGGGACAGCATGAGCGCAAATCCGCTGCTTTCCATCGAAGGTCTGACCGCCTCCGTGGACGAAAAGACCATCCTCCACAACGTCAACCTCAACGTCGCCGCCGGCGAGACCCACGTGCTGATGGGACCCAACGGCGCCGGCAAGTCCACCCTCGGCCACCTGGTCATGGGCGACCCCGTCTACACCGTGCAGGACGGCCGCATCGTCTTTGACGGTCAGGACATCACCGAGCTCACCACCGAAAAGCGCTCGCGCGCCGGCCTGTTCCTGAGCTTCCAGGCCCCGGTCGAGATCCCGGGCGTGCCGCTGTCGAGCTTTTTGCGCGCCAGCATCGCCGGCCGCCCCGGCCTGGAGATGAAGGGCAAGGAGTTCCGCCGGCGCGTCAAGGAGCTCGCGGCAGAGCTCAACATGGACACCGCCTACCTCAACCGCGAGCTGGGCGTGGGCTTCTCGGGCGGCGAGAAAAAGAAGGTCGAGATGCTCCAGCTTCTGCTGCTGCAGCCTAAGCTCGCCATCCTGGACGAAACCGACTCGGGCCTGGACGTCGACGCCCTGTCCACCGTCAGCCATGGCATGGACGCCTACCGCAAGAGCTGCGACGGCTCCATGCTCATCATCACGCACAACACGCGCATCCTGGAGCATCTGGATGTCGACCGCGTCCACGTTATGGTCAAGGGCCATATCGTGCGCGAGGACGACGCCTCGCTGATCTCCTGGATCGACAAGAACGGCTTTGAGACCTTCGAGCGCGAGGCCGCCGAGCAACGCGCCAAGGCCGAAGCCGACGCTGCCGAGCAGCAGGCGTAAAGGGGCGACGCAATGACCAAGAACCGCACCGAGGTTGCGGACATCGACCGCAGCCTCTACGACTTCACCTATGGCGAGGAGGGATTCGAGCGCCTCGACGCCGGCATCACGCCCGACATCGTGCGCGAGATCAGCGCCAAGAAGGACGAGCCGCAGTGGATGCTCGACCTGCGCCTCAAGTCCCTCGAGATCTTCAATCGTTTTCCCGACCCGACGTGGGGCCCTTCCATCGAGGGCCTGGACATGGACAACATCGTCACCTACGTCAAGCCCAACACCGACCAAAAACACAACTGGGAGTCGGTGCCCGACGACATCAAGAACACCTTTGAGCGCCTGGGCATCCCCGAGGCCGAGCGTAGCTACCTGGCGGGCGTCGGCGCGCAGTACGACTCCGAGCTCGTCTACCACAACATGCAGGACACCGCGTCCAAGATGGGCATCGTCTACTCCGGCATCGAAGAGGCCCTGCACGACCCGCAGTGGGAGCCGCTCATCCACGAGAAGTTTATGACGCTCATCCCGCCCACCGACCACAAGTTTGCGGCACTGCACGGTGCCGTGTGGTCGGGCGGCTCGTTTGTCTACGTGCCCAAGGGCACCAAGCTCGATTTTCCGCTGCAGAGCTACTTCCGCCTCAACGCCAAGGGCGCCGGCCAGTTTGAGCACACGCTCATCATCGTCGAGGACGACGCCGACCTGCACTTTATCGAGGGCTGCTCCGCACCCAAGTACAACGTGGCCAACTTGCACGCCGGCGCCGTGGAGCTCTTTGTAGGCAAGCGCGCGCACCTGCGCTACTCGACCATCGAGAACTGGTCTAAGAACATGTACAACCTCAACACCAAGCGTGCGCGCGTGGACGAGGACGGCGACATCGAGTGGATCAGCGGCTCTTTCGGCAGCCACGTGGGCTACCTCTACCCCATGAGCGTGCTCAACGGCCGCCGCGCCCGCTCGAGCTTTACCGGCATCACCTTTGCCGGCGCCGGTCAGAACCTCGACACCGGCTGCAAGGTGGTGCTCAACGCGCCCGAGACCTCGGCGACCGTCGAGACCAAGGGCATCTCCAAGAGCGGCGGCATCCAGACCTTCCGCAGCTCCATCGTGGCCACGCCCAAGGCCGAGGGCTCCAAGGCAACCGTGAGCTGCCAGTCGCTGATGCTCGACGACCAGAGCCGCTCCGATACCATCCCGGCCATGGACATCCGCGCCAAGAACGTCGACATCGGCCACGAGGCCACCATCGGACGTATCGGCGACGACAAGGTGTTCTACCTGATGAGCCGCGGTATCTCCGAGGAGGAGGCCCGCACCATGATCGTCAACGGCTTTGCCAACCCGGTCTCCAAGGAACTGCCGTTGGAGTACGCCGTCGAGATGAACAACCTGATCAAGCTCGAGATGGAAGGAGCGATCGGATAATGAAACAGACCACGAACACCGCTACTACCACGCTTGAGCAGGTCAATGCGATGCCGGCTGCCACTTGGGGTTGGCTCAAGATGAACCAGACCAAGCTCGAACTCTCTAACGAGCTTGCCGCCGCTCCCACCGAGGCCGTTGAGGTCGAGGGCTTGGACGAGCAGTTTACTGGCGTGGCAGACGCGTTCGAAGCCGCCATGGACGCCATCGCCGAGCGCTTCCCCGAGCGCCGCGCCTCCGCCCCCGGCGACGCCGCCGACCGCGCCCGCATCACGCCCGAGACCGAGCTCGACGTGCCCGCCACCTCCGTTTACCAGGCCGGCGCCATCAAGCTCGAGGAGGAGCTCTCCCCTGCCGAGGCCTTCGAGACCGGCATGGGCGAGGCTGCCTACGCCTATCTGGCCGACCACGCCACCAAGCGCATCGTCATCGACGTGCCCGCATACCAGCACGCCACGGTTACCGTACGTGTGAGCGGTGTCGACGCCGCCGCGGCCATCGCCGCCATCGACGTCGTCGCCCGTCCGCAGGCAACGCTCGACCTCGCTCTAGCCCTGGACTCCCCCGTCAACGGCCAAGGCGTCGTGGGCTCCGCGCTGCGCGTGTGCGCCCACGAGTACGCCACCGTCAACGTGACTTGCACGCAGACGCTCGATGACAGCTGGATCGCGCTCGACGACACCGGTCTGTTCCTGGACGAGGGCGCGCGCGTCAACGTGCAGCACACCGTCCTGGGTGCCGGCGCCAGCGCCACCGGCCTTGCCGGCGACCTGCTGGGCGACACCGCCAAGGTGACGATCGATACCGATTACCTGGGTGCCCGCGAACAGGTGCGCGACTTTAACTACGAGCTGCGCCACCGCGGCCGCAAGACCGAGTGCGAGATCGACGCCAACGGCGTGCTGACTGGCACGTCCAAGAAGGTCTACCGCGGCACCATCGACCTCGTGCACGGCTGCAAGGGTGCAACCGGCACCGAGCGCGAGACGGTGCTCCTGGCCAACAAGGGCGTCGACAATAAGACCGTTCCCGTCATCCTCTGCGACGAGGACGACGTTGCCGGCAACCACGGCGCCACCATCGGCCACGTCCGCGACGAGCAGCTGTTCTACCTCGCCTGCCGCGGCCTTGACCAAAACGCCGCCGAGGACCTGTTCATCCGGGCCAAGCTGGAGGACGCTGCACTTTCCGCCACCGACGAGCGCACCCGCGCCGCCGTCGTCCGTCTGGGCAACAACCTGATCGACAACTTTGAGGAGGAGCTCGCATGATCGATACCGAGCACGTTAAATGCGACACCTGTACCGCACCGGAGCCTATGGAGCTCGACGCCAGCGACGAGGCCTCGCGCGGCTGGCCTACCGTCGACATCGAGACCAACCCCTACAAGGCACAGTTCCCGCTGTTCCAGCAGCACCCCGAGATCGCCTTCCTCGATAGCGCCGCCACCGCGCAGCGTCCCGCCTGCGTGCTCGACGCCGAGCGCGACTTCTACCAGCGCATGAACGCCAACCCCCTGCGTGGCCTGTACTCGCTGTCCGTCGAGGCCACCGAGGCTATCGCGAAGGTGCGCCAGCAGATCGCCGACGTCATCGGCGCTGCCCAGGCCAACGAGGTCGTCTTCACCCGCAACACGAGTGAGTCGCTCAACCTAGTCGCCAAGAGCTTTGCGCCCACGGTCCTCGAGCCGGGCGACGAGGTCGTCATCACCATCATGGAGCACCACTCCAACCT
The DNA here is from genome assembly GCA_900542125.1 of uncultured Collinsella sp. Lineage (GTDB taxonomy): Bacteria > Actinomycetota > Coriobacteriia > Coriobacteriales > Coriobacteriaceae > Collinsella. Next base: position 4,594 of record UQMO01000066.1, read on the forward strand.
GATTCCGTGGCAGCAGGTCTGCCGCGCGACCGGCGCCAAGCTCGTCTACCTCTACCCCACCAAGACCGGTCAACTCACCACCGAAGAGGTTCTGTCCAAGGTGGGCCCCAAGACCAAGATCTTGGCCGTGAGTCAGGTCTCTAACGTCCTGGGCGTTGAGAACCCGGTCAAGAACCTCGGCAAGCTCGTGCACAAGTACGGCGGCTATCTGGTCGTCGACGGCGCGCAGTCGTTGCCGCACATGCCGGTCGATGTGGCCGACCTGGGCGCTGACTTCTTTGCCTTTAGCGCCCATAAGGCCATGGGTCCCATGGGCATCGGCGTGCTGTGGGGCAAGATGGACCTGCTCAACGCCATGCCGCCCATGCTTACCGGCGGCGAGATGATCGACTCGGTCACCGAGCAGGACGCCGTCTGGGCTCCCGTCCCCGAGAAATTCGAGGCCGGCACGCAGGACGCCGCCGGCATCTTCGCCACGGGCGCGGCACTTGACTACCTGGTTAACACCGTGGGTTACGAGAACATTCAGGCCCGCGAGCAGGCGCTCGTCCACTATCTGATGGGCGAGCTCATGCAGCTCGACTTTGTCCAGATCATCGGCTCCATCTATTGGGATAACCACCATGGCGTCGTAAGCTTTAACGTCAAGGGCATCCACCCGCACGACGTCGCGAGCATCATGGACATGGACGGTGTGTGCATCCGCGCCGGCCACCACTGCGCGCAGCCGCTGCTCACCTGGCTGGGCGTCGAGAACCTTGCCTGCTGCCGCGCCAGCGTGGCCTTCTACAACGACAAGGCCGACATCGACAAGTTCATCGCCGGTCTGCATCACGTTTGGAGCACATTCAATGGGTAATCTGTACACCTCCACCACATTTATGGAGCACAACTCGCACCCCGACTATAAGTACGAGATGGATGCCCCCACGCACGAGCACGACGGCATCAACCCCAGCTGCGGAGACGAGCTCACCTTGCAGCTACGTGTCGAGAACGGCGTAATCGAGGAGGCCTCCTTTACCGGCCACGGCTGCGCCATCAGCCAGGCAAGTGCCGACATCATGGCCGACCTCATCACCGGCGAGACCGTCGAGGAAGCTCGCCGTCTGGCAGAGCTCTTCCTCGCCATGATCCGCGGCGAGCAGCTCTCCGAGGAAGACCTGGAAGACCTGGACGAGGCCGCCCAGCTCCAGGACATCTCGCACATGCCCGCCCGCGTCAAATGCGCCGAACTCGCCTGGCGCACCCTCGACGGCATGCTCGAGGGGCAAGCTAACCAGTAGTTTATGCCCCGAATCCAAGGTTTTTGATTGCCGAGCCGCCCGATACGGGCGGCTCTGTTTTTACCTAATGAGCGCGAACGCACAAAGTCCGCGCGTCCGGCGCCCCGTCTGACATTTGCCACACAGCCAGACGCGAGCACGGGCGTTTTCCACAGCACCAAAGGCCTGCGGCAGGGCCCCGGGCCCGCCAAGCAATGCGCCAAGCCCCGTTCTGCGAAGCTCCGACTCGCTTCGCGCCTGCCGCAGACGGGTCCCATAGGGAGCGGCGTGCATTTTTGCGAGTATTCAGCACGCCAAGCTGTGTGTATACGCATCGAAAGCGTTAATCAACGTCTTTAGGCGCATATATATTGTGTTTTAGAACAAGCATCGCGGTCTGACGGGACGCAGGCACGCGCTTCGGGGGCGCAACGGCGGGAATCAATAGCTTCGGGACCCGTATGTTGCAAGATTGCGGCGGTGCCGACAGCAACACGATGCTGAAAACTCCGTTTTTTGCACGGCGCAGACGGGGGTAGGCACGGGCAAACCCGGACCGAGCCGTTATTTTATGCAAGATGGCGATTTTTCTATGCATATTAAGAAGTGCAGTTACCGTACCAAGCTTTTAGAACAATGGTTGTGGCATATGGGCGACCCCAGCTTCGGTGCACAGGCAGTCCTACGCCACGTTTCGGCCAGTCTGCACCGCCGTTCGTGCACAGGCACGCACGATACGAGAAACGGTACTTTTGCCAATCCCGGTATACCGCTCAATCTGGCGCACCGTAAAGCCGGCATTGTTCAATCCAACAATAACAGTATCGCGCTGCGCCGGCGGTGCAGTTTTAACCCCGTTGAGCGGAACCCCGAGACTCTTCGCCAACTTGCCGGCAAAGGCATTGCGTTCCCACTCTGTCTCTTTCATATCGCACAGCGCTGGCTTGCTGCCGTCGGGCGTCGAAAGCGAATAGGCAATAAAGCCCTCGGCAGAACCAAAAAGCTCAAGCACGCAAGAAGGATCAGAAAATCCCCTCGCGACATCAGCCGCGTCACCGTCGTAAGCGCACAAATGCTCCGCAAAGCTACTCCAGGGATAACGCTCGATTAGGCTAACGCCCGCCTCCTGCGGATCGGCGTGTACGGAGCGAATAGCCTCCATCACCTGCCAGTCGGTATCGAGCGAGCGCCGGTCAAAACGGTTCTGGAACAGATGGCCTGTGCGCCTCGTGCGTTTATTGAACCGCCGCGCGTACGTCAAAAGCAGCCGGTGCATCGCCGCGCTCATCCTGTCCTCGTAATCTGCAAGCACCAAATGCACGTGATTGCCCATAAGGCACCAAGCGATAACCGTCACACCCTCCTCGCGGCAGCACTCGCGCATCAGCTCCAAAAACTCCCACCGGTCCTCATCGCCCTCAAAGATGAGCTGCTTGCCCGTACCGCGGGCACAGACATGGTAAAAGCCGGTAACCGTTCTCCAAACGCGCTGCATGGCGCTCCCTTCGCCGGGATCTGCTTGCCATCCAATACAGCACGATTGAAGCGTGCCATCAAAACATTCACGCAAAACAATACACTCGCGCGGCCAAAGGCAGTAATCAGGCGGCGAACGGCATCGTTGCAACAGGTCAACCCCCGCAATGCTTACAAGAGCTGACCAATAGCTTGCCCAAGACGGACCCCCTCTACGGAAGTTCACGACCACAGAACATAGAGTTAAACCGTTTCAATTAAAACTTCCGGACTTCTCGCTACGAAAACTGAGCCGTTCGCCGAATATTCCGTGCATTTCGCGGTATTATAGGGGCTGCATGTCATGTCCCTTTCGAAGGGTCGCCCGGCAATCGCCAGCCACGACCCCCAGACGGGACGCCAACACGATAGAGAGGAGAGGCATGCAGTACTCACAGGAAGTGGAGAACATGTGCCCCGTTGCCAAGGGTGCATACCACGGCCCCGCACCCATCCCCGAGGAGGGCAAGTGGGTCCAGGCTAAGGAGATTTCCGACATCTCCGGTCTTACGCACGGTGTGGGTTGGTGCGCACCTCAGCAGGGCGCCTGCAAGCTCACGCTGAACGTCAAGGACGGCATCATCGAGGAGGCCCTCGTTGAGACCATCGGCTGCTCGGGCATGACCCACTCTGCCGCCATGGCTTCCGAGATCCTTCCCGGTAAGACCATCCTCGAGGCCCTCAACACCGACCTCGTCTGCGACGCCATCAACGTTGCTATGCGCGAGATCTTCCTGCAGATCGTTTACGGCCGCAGCCAGACCGCGTTCTCCGAGGGCGGCCTGCCCGTGGGCGCTTCCCTCGACGACCTCGGCAAGGGCCTTCGCTCTCAGGTCGGCACCATGTTCGGCACCAAGGCCAAGGGCGCTCGTTACCTCGAGCTCGCTCAGGGCTACGTCACCCGCATGGCTCTCAACGACAAGAACGAGATCATCGCATTCGAGTTCCTGAACCTCGGCAAGTTCACCGACGCCGTCAAGGCCGGCAAGACCCCCGAGGAGGCCATCGCTGGCGCTATGGGCCACTATGGTCAGTGGGAGAACGCTGCCAAGTACATCGACCCGCGCACCGACGAGGAGACTCACTCCGTCGCCAGCGTGTTCCCGGTTCACGAGTAGAAAGGGAGGGAAATAACTATGACTGTTACGTTCGAAGGTTACGAGCGCCGCGCTGACAAGATCAACAAGTGCCTCGCCGACAACGGCATCGCCTCCCTCGAGGAAGCTCTGCAGATCTGCACCGACAAGGGCTTCAACCCGCGTGAGATCGTCAACAACACCCAGTCCATCGCCTTCCAGAACGCCGAGTGGGCCTACACCCTCGGCTGCGCTCTCGCTGTCAAGCGTGGCGCCAAGTCCGCTTCTGAGGCTGCTGCCATCATCGGCGAGGGCATCCAGGCCTTCACCGTTCCCGGCTCCGTCGCCGAGGACCGCAAGGTCGGTCTGGGCCACGGCAACCTGGGCGCTATGCTGCTCTCCGACGACACCGAGTGCTTCGCCTTCCTGGCCGGCCACGAGTCCTTCGCTGCCGCTGAGGGTGCTATCGGCCTGGCTCTGAACGCCAACAAGGCTCGCAAGAAGCCGCTGCGCGTTATCCTCAACGGTCTGGGCAAGGACGCTGCTCAGATCATCGCCCGCATTAACGGCTTCACCTACGTGAAGACCCAGTTCGACTACTACACGGGCGAGCTCAAGGTCGTCGAGACCATCCCCTACTCCGATGGTCCCCGCGCTGCCGTTAACTGCTACGGTTCCGACGACGTCCGCGAGGGCGTTGCCATCATGTGGCACGAGAACGTCGACATCTCGATCACCGGTAACTCCACCAACCCCACGCGCTTCCAGCACCCCGTCGCTGGCACCTACAAGAAGGAGCGCCTCGAGGCTGGCAAGAAGTACTTCTCCGTCGCTTCTGGTGGCGGCACTGGTCGTACCCTGCACCCGGACAACATGGGCGCCGGCCCTGCCTCTTACGGCATGACCGACACCATGGGCCGTATGCACTCCGACGCCCAGTTCGCCGGTTCTTCCTCCGTGCCTGCACACGTTGACATGATGGGTCTCATCGGCATGGGCAACAACCCCATGGTCGGTGCCACCGTCGCCTGCGCTGTCGCCGTCGAGGAGGCCCTCAAGGCCTAATCGCGCCCGCGCGATGCTCATATAGTTGAGCTTGGAGCCGCTACCTTTCGAGGTGGCGGCTCTTTTTGTTTACACCGACGCAGGATAGCTAATGCCGATATGTCAGTTGCGGCGAAATACGAGATGTGATGAGATGGAGCGTCAGAGCGTCCATGACGCCCACCTGCCATATTTGCCCTTTACCGATTTGCCGAGTCTTTGCGACCCCATTGCCGATCACCCGTGCGACAATGCGCCGGACGAGAAAGGAATCCGATGGAATCGACTGATGTACTGGTAATTGGATCTGGCATTGCGGGCCTTTGTGCCGCCATCGAAGCGGCACGCACGGGTGCAACCGTCACTGTGGCAAGCGCCGGCAAGACCATGAGTGGATCGAGCTTCTTCCCGGGTACCTGGGGCCTCGGCCTCATCGGTCCCGTCGACGAAGACGACGAGCAGGACCTCATCGACACCATCCAGACCGTCGGCGGCGGTGTCGCCGACCCCGAACTCGTCCAAACGTTCGTCCACGGCATCCCCCAAGCGATTGACTGGCTCGAGCAAGACCTGGGCGTTGAGCTCCAGCGTCCGCAAAGCGCCAAGAGTGCTCAACAAAAGCAATTTATCCCCTGCTTTGACCACAAGACGCGCATGTGGCGCGGCCTCACCCGCAAGCCCCTTGAGGACGCTCTGACGACCTGGATCGAGTCGCTCGGCATTCGCCTGCTCCCCCGCCATGAGCTTATCGACCTTGTTGAGGACACGAACGGCAGAATAACCGGAACCGTACTCTACGACCTTACCGAAAATCGAATCGTGCCCTTTGCTGCCAAGGCCACGATCATCGCAGCCGGTGGCACAGGCGGCCTGTTCGAGCGCAGCCTTACGTCGGCTGATGTGCTCAGCTCCTCGCAGGCCATCGCACTGGCGCACGGCGCAACACTTACTAATATAGAGTTCATGCAGATGATGCCCGGCTTCATCGAGCCCAGGCGTAACTTGGTCTTCAACGAGAAAACCTGGCGCTACGTGCATGTAGACCAGCCGGTAGATATTGCCGACGACAAGCTGAACGACCTGCTCGAGCAGCGCTCTGGATATGGTCCCTTCACGTCACGCTTGGCCTCCCGCGCTATCGATCTCGTCATCGATCAGGCAGGTGTCGAAGGCCTGGCACTCCACTACGACTTCCCCCGCGAGGATGTCCCAGAGTTTGTGCAGACCTTTGCCACCTGGCTGCAAGACGAGCACGGCATCGCCCCGACTGACGAGATGCGCGTTGCGATGTATGCCCACGCCGCTAACGGCGGCATCAAGATCGATAAGACCGCGCACACGGGCGTTGAGGGCCTCTACGCTTGCGGCGAGGCGACAGGCGGCATGCACGGCGCCGACCGCATTGGTGGCTTGTCAAGTGCCAACGGCATCGTATTCGGACGCATCGCAGGCGCATCGGCAGCCCTTGCAGCGCAGCAAGAGCCTGAGACAGCCCTGATGGCGGATATCGACCTCCCCCACTACGGCATTGCCACAACAGATGCCGAACGCCTGACACACGGCCTTAAGCACACGATGAGCACCTATTGCATGATCAACCGCACCGAGACGGGCCTATCCGAGGCATTACACGAGCTTGAGGGCTTGAAGACAGAGGCAACGACCTTGAGCACACAGAAAGCCCAGGACAGCGAAGTCGCAGCCCTCGCCCGCCTGCAATCGCAGATTCAACTAGCACAGGAAATGGTCAAAGCCATGCGTAAGCGAACCGAAAGTCTCGGATCGCACTATCGAGCGGATTAAACTGGACACCTATCTAAAGCAGAACACAACTAATCGATATCTATGGGCCCCGCGAGCTCGAAGTGGCTCGGGGCTCATTCGTGTCCGCACGGCAGCGTATCCTTATTCTAAATACAGAGCGGGCAAAGCCCGCATAAACAATAGACCAGCGAGGAGGAGATATGGACAGTAGAGATATCGAGAAGTGGCGTGTCGAACTTGATAGCTACGCCAATGTGGAAGACGGCGTTGAGTATTGGCTCGCACGCGATTTAATGTAACCCATGGGATACACTCGATGGGAGAACTTCGCCGAAGTTGTTAAGAGGGCAAAAGTCTCGTGCGAAACAAACAAAACTCCAGTTGATTCCCATTTTCGTGACACCACGAAAATGGTAACTGCCGGTGTCGCCGCTCGCGCGGTTAAAGACTACAAACTTACGCGCTATGCATGCTATTTAATCGCCCAGAACGGAGACCCAAACAAGCCAGAGATCGCGCTCGCACAGGCATACTTCGCCGTGCAGACCCGCCGCCAAGAGCTCATAGAGCAGCGCTTTGCAGAGATTCAGCGCTTGCAGGCGCGCCACTCGCTATCCGATTCAGAGAAACAGCTCTCGGGTATTGCGTTCAAACGCGGCGTGGACTCCAAAGGATTCGCAATCATCAAGTCGAAGGGCGATGAAGCGTTATTCGGCGGTAGAAGCACGGCGGAAATGAAGCAGCAGCTCGGCGTACCCAAGAGCACGGCATTGGCGGACAGGTTAGCCGATGTCCTCATCAAAGCAAAGGACCTTACGAACTCGATGACGGCCTTCAACGCCGAGGAACACGACCTGTACGGCCTGGACCAGATCAAACAAGAGCACGTCGAGAACAACACAAGCGTGCGTGGCAGCCTCATCGACCGCGGAATTGTCCCCGAGAACCTACCACCTGCCGAGGATACAAAAAAGCTCGAGCGTCGCGTGAAGGCAGACGAGAAGAAACTCAAGGAGGGTACTGACGGTTTTACCGATCCCCAGGGTAGACTCGATCTGTGAAAGCGGCTGTGCCCCGACGGGTTCGACCCCATGTAAGGTCAACAAAAAAGCGACCAGCCTGTGCCAGTCGCTTTAACAATCTTTGGGTGGGCCGTCAGGGGGTCGAACCCTGGACCTTGGGATTAAGAGTCCCCTGCTCTACCAACTGAGCTAACGACCCGATATCAACACGAAGCAAGAACTGGGGTGGGTAAAGGGACTCGAACCCTCGACCTACGGGACCACAACCCGTCGCTCTAGCCAACTGAGCTACACCCACCGTGTCCTGTGCGCTTCGCGCTCGACTATTATTGCAAGGAACGCCACGCGATGCAAGCCCCAATTTTCAAGAATTTTGAAAAGAGTTTTTCGCCTTGATTATCGACTTCATCCGAACACCTCCCACATTCATCCGTACATGTACGGA
>UQMO01000067.1 GCA_900542125.1 uncultured Collinsella sp.
TCATGAGCGTCTCGTGGGCTCGGAGATGTGTATAAGAGACAGCTCGTGCGGAACTCGCGACGAACTAAACGGCCAGACCCGCTCGCATGCTCGTCATCATCCCGAAAGCTAAATAAAAAGAAGGTGCGCCGGCTTTCGCCGGCGCTTAATAAGGAATCTAGTTGGTGCTCATTCGTTTTGCTGCGGACTCGACGTAGCTTGCCATCTCATCGACGTCGCAGACGTCTTCGAAGCGGACGGGCTTGGACTCGAGTTCGGCGAGCTGCGCCGGGGCGACCGTATTGGTGGCCTGCTCGAGCACGCGCATGGCCTCAAAGTCGTCCTCGGGAACGTCGAGGCCCAGGGCGTCGCAGCAGGCGCGCGGGAACTTGTAGGGGCTGGCGGTCGAAAGCAGCACGCGGGCCTTGGCGCCCTCGGCGGGAGCGACCTGCTCGAAGACGTGATAGCCACAAGCGGTGTGCGGGTCGATTACGTAGCCGTTCGCATCCCAGCAGCTCTTGATGGCAGTGCGGACCTCGTCCTCGCTGGCCCAGCCGCAGCCAAAGACGCTCTGAATCTTGGCCAGCAGCTCGGCGGGCACCTCGTAGCGACCCGTCTGCGCCAGCTGCTCCATAAGGCCGGCAACGAGCTCGCAGTCGCCATCGGACAGGAAGTAGAGCATGCGCTCCAGGTTGGAGCTGATGAGGATGTCCATCGACGGCGAGATGGTCGTGAAGAACGGGCGGTTGCGGTCGTAGACGCCGGTAGTCAGGAAGTCAGCCAGCACGTTGTTCTTGTCGCTCGCCACGACGAGCTTGGCGACGGGCAGACCCATGCGCTTGGCATAGTAGCCGGCCAGGATATCGCCAAAGTTGCCGGTCGGTACGCAGAACTCCACGGCGTCGCCGGCCTCGATGGCGCCGGCGCGCAACAGCTGCGCATAGGCGGCAAAGTAGTAGACGACCTGCGGTACCAGACGGCCGACATTGATGGAGTTGGCGCTCGAAAGCACCGTGCCGGCGGCCTCAAGACGCTCGGCAAGCTCCTTATCGGCAAAGATGCGCTTGACGGCACTCTGGGCATCGTCGAAGTTGCCGCGGATGCCGCAGACGGCGACGTTATCGCCCTCCTGTGTGGACATCTGCAGGTTCTGGACGCGACTGACCTTGCCTTCGGGATAAAAGACGGTGATACCCGTGCCCGGGGCGTCGGCAAAGCCAGCGAGTGCTGCCTTGCCCGTGTCGCCCGATGTGGCGGTGACAATCATAATGCGCTCGGCACCGCCGTCCTTGGCGGAAGTGCGGGCCATGAGGCGGGGGAGCATCTGCAGGGCGACGTCCTTGAAGGCGCTTGTGGGGCCGCCAAAGAGCTCCATCACATAGGTCTGAGGGGCGTCAGCGCCCGGCGCAGCGTCGAGTTTGACGAGCGGCGTAACCTCTTCACTCGCGAACGTGCCGCGGTATGCCTCGTCGACACACGCCGAAATTTCTTCGGCCGTGTAATCATTCAGTAACATTCCCAACACATCTTGAGCGATTTCAAAGTACGATTTAGCTGCAAGCGAGCTGATATCGACCTGCTGGGTGCCGAGCTCGTCCGAGACAAACAAACCCCCGTCGGGAGCGATGCCGGTGCGGATTGCCACCTTACTTGAGCACGATAAAGTGCGTCCTCGTGTACTATGATAAGTTCCCATATAACACTGCTCCTCGGATGCCTTGGTCCCAATCGGTGAAACCATGGTATCAGAGCGCGCAAAATAGGTTCGCAGAGGCTTTTTAGAAAGGTAACCTCCAGCCCATGATTAAGATTGCGAAGTTTGGCGGCTCGTCGGTCGCCGACGCCGAACATTTTAAGAAGATTAAGGCCATTGTCGATGCCGACCCGGCCCGCCGTTTTGTGGTGGTTTCCGCCTGCGGTCGCCGCTTTAAGGGCGACACCAAGGTGACCGACCTGCTCTACCTGGTTAACGCGCACGTTAAGTACCACGTGTCGTGCGAGGAGCTGCTCGAGGACATTGGCCAGCGCTACTTTGATATTGCTGACGAGCTGGAGCTCGCCTATCCCATTCGCGAGGAGTTCGCGGCCTTTGCCGAGCGTGCTCGCTCGGGCGGTTACTCCACCGAGGAGCTCGTGAGCCGCGGCGAGTACTTTACCGCCCGCCTGATGGCCGAGTACCTGGGCCTGCCGTTCCTGGACGCCGCGACGGTTGTAGCGTTCCATCACGACGGCACGCTCAGCATGAATCGCACCTCCGAGCTGGTGCAGGAATACGGTCAGCAGGGCGGCTTTGTTATGCCCGGTTTCTACGGCGCGACGCGTGAGGGCCAGATTAAGCTGCTCGATCGTGGCGGCGGCGATATCTCGGGCTCGATCCTGGCTAAGTGCCTGGGCGCCGACCTGTACGAGAACTGGACCGACGTTTCGGGCTTCTACTCTGCCGATCCGCGTATTGTTCCCGAGGCTCAGCCCATTGCGCGCGTTACCTACGAGGAGCTGCGCGAGCTTTCGTACATGGGCGCGAGCGTCCTGCACGAGGAGGCCGTGTTTCCCGTGCGCGAGGCGGGTATTCCGCTGGTCATCAAGAACACCAATGCGCCGCAGGACCCCGGCACCATCATTAGCGAGACGGCTGATGAGGGCGAGGCAGAGCCCATCATTACCGGCGTGACCGGCAAGCGCGGCTTTGTCGCCATCAACGTGGCTCGCGACCGTACCAAGCCCCGTGTCGGCTTTATGCGCCGCGCGCTTTCGGTCTTCGAGCGCTATGACGTTTCCGTCGAGCATATGCCCACCGGCGTCGACCGCTTTGGCGCCGTGGTACAGGAGCAGGATGTGCACGATTCGCTGTACTCACTCGTGGGCGACATTCAGCAGGAGGTCGAGCCGCTCGAGATCGAGGTTGTCGAGGGCCTGGCGCTCATCGCGACCGTCGGCCGTAACCTGCGCGGCCGCGCTGGTATTTCCGGCCACCTGTTTGGCATGCTAGGCCAGGCTGGCGTGAGCGTGCGCATGATTTCGCAGAGCTGCGACGAGATCAACATCATCATCGGCGTCGAGGAGAAGGACTTCGACCTGGCGATTCAGACCATTTACCGTGCCTTCTCCGACGAGAACGGCATTGTGAAGGTCTCCGACCTGGAGGCTCCTGCGCCGGTCGATCCCGCCCTGGCCGCGCTCAAAAAGTAGCGACGGCTCGGTAAATTTTTTGGGCATGTCTCATAAATCTACGGCATGGCGTTTCGTTTCGGTTTCGTTTCGACGGGGCGGGTTTCGTGTCCGCTCCGTTCTTGTATACACTGGCAACAATAATCGGCCTGCTCGGCGTGCGGGCAAAAGCCACAACCTTTAAAGGGGGAAGCATGAAACAGTACACGGTTGCTATTTTGGGCGCGACGGGAGCCGTGGGCACCCAGATGCTCGAGTGCCTTAACGAGCAGGAGTTTCCGGTTGGCAAGCTCAAGCTGCTGGCGAGCGCACGCTCCGCGGGCAAAACCGTCGAGTTCCGCGGCGAGCAAATCGTGATCGAAGAGGCTTGCCCCGAGGCCTTTGAGGGCTGCGACATTGTGCTTGGCGCCGCTGGCGACGACATCGCGAAGGAGCTGCTGCCCGAGGCCGTCAAGCGTGGTGCCGTCGTGGTCGACAACAGCCACGCCTTCCGCATGGATTCCGAGGTGCCGCTCGTCGTGCCCGAGATCAATGCCGACGACATCAAGTGGCATCACGGCCTTATCGCTAACCCCAACTGCGCAACTATCATCGGCCTGGTTCCTACCTGGCCGCTGCACCAGCTTGCCGGCGTGAAGCGTATGATCGTGTCCACGTATCAGGCAGCTTCGGGCGCCGGTGCCCCCGGTATGGCCGAGCTAGAAGCACAGCTTGCCGCCCTGGGCCGTGGCGAGGAGATTCCCGAGCCGCGCGCCTTTGCCGCTCAGCTGGCGAGCAACCTGATTCCGCAGATCGGTGGCGTCAAGGAGGAGGGCTTTACTTCCGAGGAGATGAAGCTGCAAAACGAGGGCCGCAAGATCATGCACTTGCCCGAGCTGCGTGTGAACTGCACCTGCGTGCGCGTGCCGGTGCTGCGTTCGCATTCCGAGAGCATTACGCTCGAGTTTGAGCGCGACATCACGGTCGAGGAAGCCCGTGCTGCGCTGGCTGCCGCTCCGGGCGTGAAGCTGGTTGACGACATGAGCGCCGAGGATGCGCACGACCGCTTCCCCATGCCGATGGATACGTCCGACCAGGACCTGATCTGGGTCGGTCGCGTGCGCCGCGACATCTCGAACCCCGAGGCTGCGCGTGGCATCACCTTCTGGTGCTGCGGCGACCAAATCCGTAAGGGCGCGGCAACCAACGCCGTCCAGATTGCTAAGCTGCTCTGCGAGTAGTGCGACCTGTCCGGCGGGGGCCGGGCTTGGTTTTCAGAACGTCCTCGACCATGTGTGGCGCCTTGTCCTGCTCCTTCGGAGCCGCGGACAAGGCGCCACACTGGTCTGCGGAGTGTTCTGAAAACCAAGCCCGGCCCCTGCCTGCGGTGACGCTACTGCGAGCGGCCTGCGATGGGGTCGTTGTTGGTTGTGGCCGCTGGGCTGATGTGGGGGCGCGCGGCTGTTGCGGGCTATGGTCCCAGCGGCGGCCTCGGCGCTGCGCGCCTGCTGCCTTGGGTGACTTTGGGGTCGATTGGGGTTGTCTGCACAATTCGCGGTATTATGTTGCGGAGTTTTGAAAGGAGCCGCTGGTGGTCACGACGACGTTTGCTTCGCCTTTGGGCGAAATCTTGCTTGCCGCTGATGGCCGCGGTCTGACGGGGCTTTGGTTTGAGGGACAGGAGCATTTTGGCTCCACGCTTCTCAAAGAAGATCCTGAACATGTTGAAGGCGCCGATGCAGTTTCTGGTGCTGGCGGCATGTCGTCGGTGAGTCCTGCAAATGGTGCGGCTTCTTCGGTGCTTGAGCGTTCGTGGGCTTGGCTGAATGCTTATTTTGCAGGGCAGGAACCTCGGTTTACGCCGCCGTTGCATTTGATTGGCACGGCGTTTCAGCGTGAAGTTTGGTACGAGCTGCTTTCTATTCCGCGTGGCGAGGTCGCTACGTATGGCGAGATCGCCCAGCGTGTTGCGGCTCGACATCGTGTGCCGGGAAATGAGACACCCGTTGTGTCTCCCCGTGCCGTGGGGGCCGCGGTCGCTCGCAACCCTGTTTCGATTATTGTGCCATGCCATCGCGTGGTGGCGGCCGACGGCTCGCTTAACGGATATGCCGGCGGGCTTGATCGCAAGGAGTGGCTGCTTCGGCTTGAGGGCGCGTACGAGGAGTAACACTCGAGCGCTTTGCATAGCCAAGATGCCGTGAAAGAACGGGACATGCTTTCCGAATGGAGGCTCAGACGGAAACTACGTCCCGGAATTCCGTTTTAAAGCGGGATGCGCTTTCCGAATGGCGTTCCAAGCGGAAACCGTGTCCCGGAATACAGCCTCAGAGTGGGACACCGTTTCCGGCTGAGACCACCTGCCTGGACATCGATCTACGCCCGCTCCTGCAGGGCGTAGATGGACTTATCCATGTTGAACAGGTAAGCCACAACGCAGACAATAATGAACATCGGCAAGTTACCAAAGCCGAAGACTTCGCAGCCAATAAGGATCGGCGCGAGCAGCGTATTGGTGGCGCTGCCAAAGACGGCTGCGTAGCCCAGCGCGGCGCAAAGCGCGATGGACATGCCGAGTTGAGCCTCGTTATGGCGACATCTGGGTAACAGAAAGGCCCGCGTTCCTCAGAGGCAAGATAGGCAATGCTGCTTCTGAGGTAGATCTCAATTCTGCCGACCGCATCAAACATTAACCGCCGGAGGGCTCGGTCAAATTCATACGTGTAGATGATGGTTTCGAATGTTGTGCCTTCGCGAAAGATGGTAATCCCGGACTTGCATTTGGTTTTGTAGGGAAACCAGTAGGCCGACAGTCTGTAGTGGTCGACTTCGACCAAAGCTCGCTCGAGTTCGCTTTGATCAGAGCACTTAAGACCCTTGTTTTCTGTCAATAGTGCTATTTGTTCGTTGATGGATATCCGCGACTTCCGGTATTTCATTTAAGCCTCTTGATAGAAAAAGAGCTGGAGTTGCGCATCGTTGAGAGGCTTTCCAGCTTTAGCAAAACAAACTTATAAGATGCGACGGGCCGCGTCAAGATAATTACCGGACGGCCTAGGAGGCGGCTGGTTGGCTGGCTTAAAACCCAGCGCGTGAAATGACGCTCCACGCTATTCAGCGCGCTTGATAGGATGACGAACCACAGTCTTAAGTTTCTCCGGCGCACACTTGCGTGGATCGGAAAGATAGATTTCGTGATGTAAACGGGTGTCTGAGAAGTCGGGGACATAGCCCTGCTCGGTCGCATATTCATGCATGGCGTCTACGGTTGCCGGCTCGCTGTCGTAGGGTCCGGTATGCATGCATTGAACGCAGAGACCCTCGTCAACTTTAAGCAGCTCGACGGCAGAAAAGTCCAGTTTCTTTTTGGCCGTGGCTTCCGCGACCGCCCAGTCAAAGTCATCCTGAGTGACGAAATCGGGCAGGCGGATGCACGAGATAAAGTTGAAATCGTCCTTGCGTACATAATCGATGTCGCCGCTCGGGGAGTCTTGCCACCAGAAGCCCTCGAGCGGCGGTACCACAAAGTCGAAATAGCCCTCGATACTCCTTGAGCCTTTCTTTGACATCTTGACGGTATAGGCGATGCCGTAAAGCAGCGGCAGGGCATTTTGATACTCGCCACCTTCGGTATTTGGGTCGCCCTTTCCGCGAACGGCAACGTAGCTCATAGGCGGGACAGTTATGATACTCGGCTTGCTTGCAGGTCTGTAGAGCTCCTTGCATTCCTTCTTAAAGTCGAACGCCATGTTGGCCGCCTTTCTGCGTATTGGCCTGCTTAGATAGCGGAATCATATCATAGAAACGAACAGCTGTTCGAATGATTTGGCTGACAGATTGAGATGCGTGCGTTGTGTTTGGCGGTCGGCCTGACCCCATCGATGATTTCTCTGCCTCCCCGGCGCCTCATCTATAGCTGCCGTTTCCCCATATAGAACCTGCCAAAATAAACCCGTCCCTTTTTAGTCGGTGCGAAATGGGTAATACTAAAGAGTTATCCGACCAGATGGGAACCGATCGATGGCTTATATCGAATTCAAAGACGTCATCAAGGCATACGGCGAGGGCGACGCCCGCATTCACGCACTCGACGGCGCGAGCTTTACGGTCGAGCGCGGCGAGCTCGCCATCATTTTGGGTGCTTCGGGTGCCGGCAAGACCACGGCGCTCAACATTCTGGGCGGCATGGATACGGCGACCTCCGGCACCGTGACGGTGGACGGGCGCGACGTGAGCTCCGCCAACGAGGCTCAGCTCGTGGAATACCGCCGCGCCGATGTCGGCTTTGTCTTCCAGTTCTACAATCTGGTCCCCAACCTGACGGCGCTCGAAAATGTTGAGCTTGCGGCGCAAATCTGCCCCGATTCGCTCGATGCCGAGCAAACGCTTTGCCAGGTTGGCTTGGGTGAGCGCCTCGCCAACTTCCCCGCGCAGCTTTCGGGCGGCGAGCAGCAGCGCGTGTCCATTGCCCGCGCACTGGCAAAGAACCCCAAGCTGCTTTTGTGCGACGAGCCCACGGGCGCACTTGACTATAAAACCGGCAAGCAGATCTTGCAGCTGCTGCAGGACACTTGCCGCAAGCAGGGCATTACGGTCATCATCATCACCCACAACTCCGCGCTGGCGCCCATGGCCGATCGCCTGATCCGCTTTAAGAACGGTCGCGTGGAGAGCGAGATGGTCCAGCAAAATCCCGTGCCTATCGAGACGATCGAGTGGTAGCGCCCATGGACCAAGACCGCCAAAACAGCCTACGCCGCGACGCGCAGAACACGGAGCGCGAGCAGGATTTTACGACCTACCGCACTGCCCAAAGCTCAAACGATATGGTGCCGACGGTTTTTCGCCGTGGCATCTACCGCACAATCCGAGGCAGTCTTAAGCGCTTTTTGTCAATCGTGGTCATCACCGCGCTCGGTGTGAGCGTGATGTGCGGTCTTAAGGCGGGTTGCGAGGACCTGTGCGATTCGGTTGACGCCTACTTCGACCAGCAAAATGTCTATGACATTAACGTGCAGTCGACCTATGGCCTGACTGACGATGATCTCGATGCCATCCAAGAGGTCGATGGCGTCGAAACGGCCGAGGGCATCTACACCGAGACCGCTTACACCGCCGTGGGCACAACGCGCGAGCGCGTGGTCGTGCAAAGTCTCTCCAAGGAGAACATCGATCAGCCGGTGCTCGTGAACGGCGATTTGCCCGAGAGTGCCGATGAAGTCGCGGTGACTTCGAAGTTCCTGAAGGCTTCGGGCAAAAAGCTCGGCGATACGGTGAGTTTTGCCGCCAATGACGCGAGTTCGTCGAACCAAAACGCCAAGGATCAGTTTGCCGCGGGCGATTACACCATTACGGCCGAGGTCCTCGATCCCACTGATGTGAGCTCCGACTCGACAGTCAACGCCTTTCGCGCTGCTTCGGCGGCGGACTATAAGTTCTATGTGAGCGAGGACGCCGCGACATCTTCTTCCTACTCCGCGGTCCACGTGATCGTCGAGGGAGCCAAGAGCCTCAACTCCTATTCAGATACCTATACGGCAAAGATCAATGAGGTCAAGGGCAATATCGAGAAGATCCGCGAGGAGCGTGAGAAGGCGCGCGCTCAGGAACTGACGGTCGACACGCCGGCAAGCTTGGATGCGGCCGAGCGCCAGGCGAATATGCTCTTTGGGATTGAGCAGGACAACATCAATCGCATGGCCGAGGGCAGCGACGAGCGTGCGCAGGCGCAAGCCGACCTGGACCAGCGCCGTGCCGCCGCCGACCAGCAGTTTGCCGATGCCCACGCCGAGCTCTCTGACCTTGGTGAATGCACCTGGTACATCCAGGACCGCGGCAATATCGCAAGCTACTCGAGCGTGGAGAGCGATAGCTCGTCAATTGAGGCTATCGCCACGGTGTTCCCGTTCATCTTCTTTATCGTCGCCGTGCTCATCAGCCTTACCACCGCTACGCGTATGGTCGAGGAGGAGCGCACGCTCATCGGCCTGTATAAGGCGCTCGGTTATTCGCGCGGACGTATCCTGTCCAAATACGTGGACTATGCGCTGTGGGCTTGTCTGATCGGCGGCGTGCTCGGCAATATCATCGGATTTGTGGGCCTGCCGCTGTTCCTGTTTACGGTGTTCGACGACATGTACTCGCTGCCCCAGATGCTGCTTTCGTACGACATTGTGTCGTCGATTGTGTCGGTGGCGCTGTTTGCCGTGGGCGTGGTGGGCGCCACGATTATCGCCTGCCGCCACGAGATGGCCGAGACCCCTGCCTCGCTCATGCGCCCCAAGGCTCCGCGCGCCGGCTCGCGCATTCTGCTCGAGCGCATCGGCTTTATCTGGCGCCGCATGGGCTTCTTAAACAAGGTGGCAGCACGTAACCTGTTCCGCTACAAAAAGCGTGCCTTTATGACCATCTTCGGTATCGCCGGCTGCACGGCGCTCGTGATCTGCGGTATGGGTATTCGCGACACGTCGGTGGCGCTTTCGCCCAAACAGTACGGGCATATCACGCGCTACGACCTGCTGGCGGTCGCCAATCCCGACGATTTTTCGCAGACGTGCGCGGCATTGGATGAGCGCAGCGCGGCCAATGATTCCAACGTGACCGTGACTTCGACGCTGCCGATTATGACCGACAACGTCACCTTTACATTTGGCGGCAAGAGCGAGACCGTGCAGCTGATCGTGGTGCCCGATGACCGCACGAACGACCTGGACGACTACGTGTGTCTCGAGGACGAGTCCAAAGAGCCTCTATCTTTGCGCGACGGAGATGTGTATCTGAGCAAGAGTTCACAGCTGGTGCTGGGGATTCAGCCGGGCGATACAGCACACGTCCAGGATTCGTCACTCAACGTCGCCAAGGTCAAGATCAGCGACATCTCGCTCAACTATCTGGGCAACACACTCTATATGACGCAGGGCACCTATGAGCGCGCGTTCGGTCGAAGCGCACGCCTCAACGGCATCTTTGTGCTGCTTAAGGGCTCGTCGGCCGACCAGATTGCGTTTAGCAAGAAGCTTAAGAGCGACGGTTGGCTCACGATTTCGAGCACGGCCGAGCATTGGGAAAACTATGAGGCGAACTTTACGATTATCAATTCGGTCGTGGTGCTCGTGACCTTTATGGCGGCGTGCCTGTCGTTTGTGGTGGTGTTTACGCTGTCCAACACCAACATTTCGGAGCGCGAGCGCGAGCTGGCGACCATCAAGGTGCTGGGCTTCCGCCGTGGCGAGGTGCATCACTACGTCAACAAGGAGACGCTGATTCTTACGGTAATTGGCGCCGCGCTGGGCGTGCCGCTGGGTGGCCTGCTTGCCGAGAGCTTCACGTACATCCTGCAGATGCCGTCGCTGTACTTTGACGTTGAGGTCGAGCCACTGAGCTACGTGCTTGCCGTGGTACTTTCCTTCGGCTTTACGATCATCGTCAACCTCGCCACCAACCGAACTCTCAACAAGATCGACATGGTCGGCGCCCTCAAGAGTGCCGAGTAACCTGTCCTGGGATTCAAGCTGTAGCGAGCTACCGACGCACCCACATCCGCATTATTGCATAAACCGCCCCGTCGAATGCATATTTCGGCGGGGCGGTTGCTTTTTGCCCGCGGGTACCCCAGGGGGCGGCGTGCAAATTCCGGAGTATTCAGCATCCCGGAGCCCGCGGGTGCGGGAGCGGGCGCACAAAACAGCGCTTAAAGTCCTGATTCTGAGCCCCCAACGCCTCAAGAGCCGCTCGTTTTTTTACAGGATGCGGCCCATGGCGCCTGCCTTTCGCCCAAAATCCAGTATGCAGGTGCCCTCGGCTGCTGAATACTCCAAAAAATGCACGCCGCATCCTACCCCAGGCACCCGCAGCTACTCTGCGAGTGCGTGGCCTAATAGTAAGTTGCGGTGGAATAGTTCCCGTTTATGGCTCTGCTATGCCAAACGGGAACTATTCCACCGCAACTTATCGAGAGGGCTCTTGGCCGCTACTTGCACTGACATTTGTCCTGAAATGGCTGGTCGTTAGGGGTTGCTACCGGTAGTTGCGGTAGGGTTGGAGCAGATTCTAACTAGAAATGGTGGTCGCTACCGGTTGTTCTCGGCATACTCGGCTCATTCGATTCGACCATCAAACGAAAGGAACCACCATGGATCTTGCGATGGCGCAGCGCCTCGTCGATCGCCGCAAAGCTGCCGGGCTTTCTCAGGAGGCGCTTGCCGCCCAGCTGGGTGTGAGTCGTCAGGCTGTCAGTAAATGGGAACGCAGCGAGTCCTCACCCGATACCGATAACCTTATTGCGCTCGCCGCGCTGTATGGCGTGTCGCTGGATGAGTTGTTGTATGGGGAAGCGGCTAGCGATGCCGACGACCTTGAGGACGGCAGTGCCGACACCGAGACGGCGGATGTGGCTGACGAGGCTGAGGCTTCTACTGAGCACGCCGATTGCGGCGACAAACCACTTGTCGATATTTCCCTCGCGCGCGGCATCCACGTCATTGATCCCAATAAAGGCGAGGAAGTCCATGTTGGCTGGAGCGGCATCCATGTGACCAACGACCGCAAGGGTGAAGAGGTGCACGTGGGGCCGGGCGGCGTACATATTGACACGCTAGAGGACGACGGGCACAGCGTGCACACCAATGCCGATGGCACCGTGGTTATCGACGGCGAACAATTCTCCAGCTGGAAAGAGGCGCGCGACAAGCTCGACCATCATGGCAAGCATTTCCACACCAAGCTCGGTCGCGCGTGGAATAAGTTCCCCTTCCCCGTGCTTGTCGCCCTCGCCTATCTGGCGCTCGGCATTATTTGCGGCGTGTGGACTACGGGACTTTTCCTCGTCTTTTTGATTCCCGTCTACTACGCGCTTGGCGATTTCATCGACCGACGTCATCTGTCAAAGCTTGTCGACGCCGTCTACCCGGCAGCTGCCATAACTTGGTTCCTCTACATGTGGCTCTGCCTGGGACAGCCCCATCCCGCATGGGTCATCCTCATCACGATTCCCATCGTAAAAGCGCTTATGCACTGGTGCCGCAAACAATGGAAGCACCGCAAACAGGCCTAAACCGCCCTAACCCGCCAGCGCCACTCATCCGACACCGCCCGTCCCTTCCAAGTTGCGGTGATATAGGGACTGTTTTGAGACTCCAAAGCGCCAAACAGTCCGTATATCACCGCAACTTACAAACAACTGGGTCAGTTCCGGCACGGAGATTAGCATTGAGCTGACCGCGCGCCAAGAAAAGGGCCTATTTACTACGTTTAACTCGATGGGGCCAACCATGACCGCCTTTTTCGAAAATCGACAGGCCTTCTACCTGCACTGATAATTGTTCTCGGGGGAAGCGGGCACTGCGGGGCGCGGCAA
>UQMO01000068.1 GCA_900542125.1 uncultured Collinsella sp.
GTGGGCGCGGAGATGTGTATAAGAGACAGGTCTTTGCCTACTCGCAGGAGGAGGGCAGCCTGGCCGCTAAGATGGAGGGTCAGGTCGACGAAGAGGTCAAGCTCGAGCGCGCCCAGGAGGCCATGGATCTGGCCGAGTCGCTCGGTTTTGCCGCCACGGCGGCCCATGTGGGCGAGCGCGCCCAGGTGATTGTCGACGGCATCGAGGAGACCGAGGACGGTGCCGAGCTCATCGGACATGCCTGGTTCCAGGCGCCCGATTCCGATGGTGCGGTGCATCTGGATGCCAGCGAGGCATCTGTGGGCGATATTCTGACGGTCGAGTTTACCGATAGCTTCTGCTACGAGCTTATCGGTCATGTTGTGGAGTAGGAGAGCGTCGTGGCTAACGAGAGCAATAAGGAACTGACGAGTGTTTGGACGCCCGCCAACATCGTGACGTGCGTGCGCATCGTCTTTATTCCGGTGTTCATGATTGTGTCGGCGCTGTCTCACACAAGCGTTGCCGGTACGGATTGGAGCACCTTCGACGGTCCGCTCGCCGCTGGCGCCTTTATTCTGTACGTCATCCTGTCGTGCACCGATAAGGTTGATGGCTACCTGGCTCGTTCACGCAACGAGATCACCGACTTCGGTAAGTTCTTGGATCCCATCGCCGATAAGCTCCTGGTGTTCTCTGCCCTGCTGCTATTCTTGGATTTTGGTACCGTAACCGTGTGGTCGGTGTTCATCATCCTGTTCCGCGAGCTGCTGGTGAGTGCCCTGCGCATGGTCGCGAGTGCCGCCGGTGTGGTTGTCGCGGCCGATAAGCTTGGCAAGTACAAGACGGCGACCACGATGGTCTCCATCTGCGGCTACCTGTGCGTCTTTGCGATGACCGGCCTCCAGTTGGGGCCTGCGGAGCTGTTGCTCGGTCTCTATGGCGTCTCACGCTTCCTGTACGCCGTGGCCGTTATCCTGACCGTTATCTCGGGCGCTCAGTACTTCTGGAACTGCCGCAAGATCGTCTTTTCGGTCTAGGTCCTGGTGGGCATGATGGAATCATTTGAGCAGATTGCCGCGCACAATGAAGAGCTCGCAGCCGATATCGTCGAGCGTGCAAGCGTTCGTGGTGTGACGGTTTCGACGGCTGAATCTCTAACAGCGGGCATGATCGCCTCGACGATCGCCGATATCCCCGGTGCCTCGGCGGTGCTGCTCGGCGGTGCGGTGACGTACTGCGACGAGATTAAGCATCGCGTGCTCGGCGTTGAGCAAGAGACGCTCGACCGCTATACCGCGGTGTCGTACCAGACGGCGCGGGAGATGGCTGCCGGTTCGCTGGAGCTGTACCAGAGCGATATTGCCGTGAGCGCGACGGGCTATGCCGGCCCCGGTGGAGGCACCGAGGACGATCCGGCTGGAACCTTTTATATTGGCTGGGCGTATCGCTCGGCCAATGGGGGAGCGCCGGTCGTGGACTCCATTCGTTGTCACTATGAGGGCGATCGTTCATGCGTCCGTGTCCATGCGGTCGCTGAGGCACTGGGTCGCATTGTCTACGTGCTCGATTCTATGGAATAGACGTGTTTTAAGGGGCCTCCGGGCCCCTTAATTGTGGAGATAGGGACCTCTGGCGAATTTACTCTATGTGCAGGTAGTTGGCGTATTCTTCCTTATCGTACCTTGCTCGGTTCGCCTGCGGTCAAGTTTTTGGTCAGTGTTTGGTTGGCGTTTGGTTGGGTTTTGGAAAGGTCGGCTGCATATGATTTATCTGAACGGTTGACCACGAACAGCCGTTCGTTTATTATCGATGCAGGTTGTTAAGAGGAGGGCTATTCATGGCCAAGAATTCAGGTCCCGTACGTACCGTTCATGCTCGCACGACGGGTAAAGAGCGCGATGAGATGATCGCCACCACCAAGGCCGAGATCGAGAAGAAATTCGGCCAGGGTTCCATCATGAGGTACGGCGACGGTGGTCCCGAGCTCGAGGTCGAGGCCATTCCCACGGGCGCCCTGGCCCTCGATGCCGCTTTGGGCATCGGTGGCGTGCCGCGCGGCCGTATCGTCGAGATTTACGGCCCCGAGTCCTCCGGTAAGACAACGCTTTCGCTCGAGATTTTGGCAGAGGCCCAGGCTATGGGCGGCGTCGTGGCATTTATTGATGCCGAGCACGCGCTCGACCCAACGTATGCCGCGCGTATCGGCGTGGACATCGATGAGGTCCTCATTTCCCAGCCCGATACGGGCGAGCAGGCGCTCGAGATCGTCGACATGCTCGTGCGCTCTGGCGCCATTGACGCCATCGTCGTCGACTCTGTCGCCGCTTTGACTCCGCGTGCCGAGATCGAGGGCGAGATCGGCGATACTACGGTCGGCCTTCAAGCCCGTCTGATGAGCCAGGCGCTCCGTAAGCTCGCCGGCTCGCTCGCCAAATCTAAAACGACCTGCATCTTCATTAACCAGCTGCGCGAGAAGATCGGAGTCATGTTCGGTAACCCCGAGACTACGACGGGCGGCCGCGCCCTCAAGTTCTTCTCGTCGGTGCGCATCGATATTCGTCGCATCGACAGCATTAAGCTTAAGGACGAGGTCATCGGCAATCGCGTGCGTGCCAAGGTCGTTAAGAACAAGGTGGCCGCTCCGTTCCGCTCTGCCGAGTTCGACATCATGTACGGCACGGGCATCTCTAAGGAGGGCTCGATTCTGGACATGGCCGTCGAGTGCGGTATCTGCAAAAAGATGGGCTCTTGGTTTGCTTACGGTGAGGACAAGCTCGGTAATGGTCGCGAGGCCGCCAAGGCCTTCCTGCGCGAACACCCCGATTGTGCTGACGAGATCGAGCATAAGGTTCGCCTCGCCTGCGGCCTTGAATTCGATGACGATGCTCCGTCCGAGGTCGAGCTGACCGATCAGCCCGAAACTGGGGAGTTCGATGAGCTTTACGCCATCGATGGCTCCGCGATGCTCGATGATGACGACGAGTAGCGGTTACGCTCATGTCGTATACGGTGACCGAGGCCACGGTCGTCTTTCCCGATAAGAAGGCGGTCTCCTCGTTCTCGAGCGGGTATGCGTCCAAAAAGCCTTGCGCACATATCGATTGTGAGCTTGAGGGCGGTTTTGAGCGGTCCATTTGGATTCCCGTGCGGGTCGCGCGGCTGTATGTCAAAAACCGCCCCGATCTCCCCTGTGATTGGGACAACTTCCGTGAGGCGGTGCAGCTCATTGAGCGTAAATGTGCACTTACCATGGTGACCGAGATGTTATCGCGCCGCGACCATGCGACGGGTGAGGTCCGTGACAAGCTGGCTCGCTACGGCTTTCACCAGCCTGCGATCGATTTCGCCGTCGAGCGCGCCACCGAGTATCGTTTTTTAGACGAGAGCCGCTTTTGCTCGTACTTTATCGAGGAGCGCAAGCGGCGCGGTTGGGGACAGCGCAAAATCGAGACCGAGCTCAAGCGCCGTCATGTCGTGCTCGATGACATTCCCGGTTATCCCGAGGATTATTTTGCCGTCGAAGACGATTTGGCGCGTGCGTCAGCCCTGCTCGCCAAGCGGCGTGTTCCAGAGACGCGCGCATTCGAAAAACTGGTTCGGTTTTTGATGGGCAAGGGCTTCTCGTACCACATCGCCGCCGATGCCGTTAAGGCGCGTCTCGATCCCGAACGTGAGGAATGTGCAGTTTAGACACATGTGTTTTGCGTACCCGCCGTTCGCCGCGTTTTAGTCGCCGTACCCGGGTCCATTTATTTGACAGTTGTTGCGGTTCAACGTACGATAAACACTGTCATTTGCTTTGTGATATGTGCTCATCTTTGATGAGTTTGTTTATATGTTTATCTGTATCCGACCCGCATAAGCTGCGCCCATATTACTCAAATGTCGCGAGCCGTTCGTAAGGACGGTTCGCTTTGTTGTGTAACGAATCCATAAAAAGGAGTGAGCATGCCTATTATCGCAGCGCTCGTTGGCATCGTTTTGGGTGCCATCGCCGCCATTGCCTACATGCGCACCGCCAAGCAGGGTAGTCTTCACGAGGCCGACGAAAAGATCCAGTCGGCTCACGCACAGGCTGAGTCCCTAATCGGTGATGCAAAGCGTCAGGCCGAGACCCTCAAAAAAGAGGCTCTGCTTGAGGCCAAGGAAGAGATTATCAAGAACAAGCAGGCTGCCGAGGCCGAGGACAAGCAGCGTAAGAGTGAGATTCGTACGCTCGAGAACCGCGTGATGCAGCGCGAGGAGTCCCTCGATCGCCGCAACGATGCCCTCGACAAGCGCGAGCATCAGCTGTCCAGTCAGGCTGGCCAGGTCGAGAAGCGCTCCCGCGAGCTTGAGGAGCTCTGCGCCAAGCAGACCTCGGAGCTCGAGCGCATCGCCGACCTGACCCGTGAGGACGCTCACAAGGAGCTTCTCGACAAGGTTCGCGGCGAGGTTACCCACGAGGCTGCCACGATTATCCGCGAGTCCGAGCAGCAGGTTCGCGCCGAGTGCCACAAGACCGCCCAGGAGATCTTGTCCCTGGCTATTCAGCGCTGTGCCGCCGACCACACCGCCGAGGTTACCGTTACCTCCGTGCATATTCCGTCTGACGACCTGAAGGGTCGCATCATCGGCCGCGAGGGTCGCAACATCCGCACCTTCGAGCAGGTTTCCGGCGTCAACCTCGTGATCGATGATACGCCCGAGACCGTCGTGCTTTCGAGCTTCGATCCGGTCCGTCGCGAGACCGCCCGCGTCGCCCTCGAGAACCTTATTGCTGACGGCCGCATTCATCCTGCCCGTATCGAGGAGATGTATCACAAGGCCGCCGACTTGGTTCAGCAGCGCGTGCGCGAGGCTGGCGAACAGGCTGCCTTCGATACCGGTATCCACGATCTGCACCCCGAGATCGTTAAGACCCTGGGTGCTCTGCGCTACCGCACCTCGTTTGGTCAGAACGTGCTCCAGCATTCCCTCGAGGTTTCCGACCTGTGCGGCGTGATGGCTTCCGAGCTTGGCCTGGACGTTGTGACCGCCAAGCGTGCCGGCCTGCTGCACGATCTTGGCAAGGCTATCGACCATGACGTCGAGGGCCCACATGCCGTTATCGGCGCCGAACTCGCCCGTCGCTATGGCGAGAAGCCCGTTATCGTTCACGCTATCGAGGCTCACCACGCCGACGTCGACCCCAACACGGTGCTCGATGTTCTGGTCCAGGCTGCCGATGCTGTTTCTGCCTCTCGCCCCGGTGCCCGTCGCGAATCGGCCGAGAACTACATCAAGCGCCTTGAGAAGCTCGAGGAGATTGCCAACTCCCATGACGGCGTCGAGCGTACCTATGCCATGCAGGCTGGTCGCGAGGTCCACGTCATGGTTCAGCCGGACAAGATTTCCGATGCCCAGTCCACGGTTCTGGCTCACGATATCGCCCATCAGATCGAGGAAGAGATGGAGTATCCCGGTCAGGTGCGCGTCGTCGTGATTCGCGAGAGCCGCGCTGTCGATATCGCTAAATAACATGAACGACGCGAACGAGCTCATCTCATTTATCGCGTCGATGTCGGGGGAGGGCAACCTTCGCGTCGAGGAGAACCTTGGCGAGGGGTATGTCCGCCTCCGCGTTTCGGAGGCCGAGCGGCGCCAGGCAAAGCACGACATTCAGCATGTTGAGGATATTGTCATCGAAATGCTGCGCAACTCTCGTGATGCCGGCGCCGACAAGGTCTATCTCGCAACGACCAAGGAAGATGGCGTCCGTACGCTCGTCTTTCTGGATAATGGCTCGGGCGTGCCGCAGGATATGCAAGAACGCATCTTCGATGCCCGCGTCACCTCCAAGCTCGAGAGCATGAAGATGGATCGTTGGGGCGTTCACGGTCGAGGCATGGCATTGTTCTCGATTAAGCAGAACACCGACGAGGCACGCGTTGTCGCGTCTGATGTTGACCTTGGCTCGGTCTTTAAGGTGAGCGTCGCTACCGACCGCCTTGGCGAGCGCGCCGATCAGTCCAGCTGGCCTCAGGCCGTGAAGGACGAGGACGGACGTTATGTCTGTGCTCGCGGTCCGCATAATATTATTCGCGCTGCCTGTGAGTTTGCGCTCGAGGAGCTGCGTGGTTGCGATGTCTATCTTGGTTCTCCGTCTGAGATTGCCGCGACCCTTTATGCTCAGGCGTCAAGTAGGCTCGATACGTCTCGTCTCCTGTTTATTGATGACGAGAACGAGCTTCCGGTTGTCGATCGTTTAGGCCTTGCCTCTGATGCCGAGGACTTTATCCGTATCTGCTCGGGTTTGGGTCTTGAGATGTCCGAGCGCACGGCACATCGCATTTTGGCAGGGCAGATTAAGCCCGTTCGCGGTGTGACCGCGCGTCTGCTGCGCGAGCGTGATTCGTCCTCGCATGCGCCGGCTCCTGTCGATCTCGCGAAGGATCGTCGCGGGCTACGTATTGCCAAGGATGACATGGCACAGTTTTCGCGTGCTGTGGAGCGGGACTTCAATGACCTTGCCGCCAGGTACTATCTCAACCTTTGCGGCGACCCAAAGATTCGTGTTTCGCGTGATCGAATCACTGTGACTTTCGATCTTGCCAAAGAGGAATAGTGCCTTTACCGAGTCCACTCGGTACGATACAGTTATTGCAGTTAAAACGTACTTTTAAACGCAGGAGTTTCTTCATGGATTGCCTGAAGGTATCAAGCAAATCATCGCCCGCGTCCGTTGCCGGCGCCATCGCCGGCATGGTCAAGGATGGTGTACCCGTCAACATCCAGTGTGTCGGCGCCGGTGCTGTCAACCAGGCCATTAAGGCCGTTGCCATCGCGCGCGGTTTTTTGATCCCAACCGGTTTTGATATTTCCTGCGCGCCCGTGTTCTCCGACATTCTCATTAACGGGGAGTCGCGCACGGCCATCCGCCTTTCTATCTACGTTCACCAGATCAATCGAGCTGCTATGGATAACGTCGTCATGGATGATGTTAAGCCTGTGGCATAGCTTCTGCTAGCCTTGTTTCGCTCCCCAACGTTAGGACTTATGCACATGGATCAGCGTTCCGTACGCGATATTCTTGCCGGTAAAACCTACTTTATCCGCACCTTTGGCTGCCAGATGAATCAGCACGATTCCGAGCGCGTGAGCGGTCTGCTCGATTCGTATGGTTGCCTCATGGCGCTCGATCCCGAGCATGCCGATATCGTTGTCTTCATGACATGCTGTGTGCGTGAGGCCGCCGATACTCGCCTGTACGGTCAGTGCAATTCCTGCAAAAGCCTGCCGCCTTCGCCTTCGGGCAAGCGTGTGGTTGCCGTGGGCGGCTGCATTGCGCAGCGTGATGGCGAGGGCCTGCTCACCAACGTCGATAACGTCAATGTCATCTTTGGCACGCATTCTATCGCACATGTGGCCGAGCTCATTGCCGAGGCGTTCCTTGACGGCAAGCGTCATATCCGCACCAATGAGCATGAGGATACGGATGCCATGAGCATGCCGTGGCATCGCGAGACCCAGTATCACGCCTGGGTGCCCATCATGACGGGCTGCAATAATTTCTGCACCTATTGCATCGTTCCGTACGTGCGCGGTCGCGAAAAGAGCCGCCCCTTCGAGGAGATTGTCGATGAGGTGACCGGTTTGGTGCGCCAGGGCGTGCGTGAGATTACGCTGCTGGGCCAAAACGTTAACTCATATGGTCGCGATCTGTTTGGCAAGCCGCGTTTTGCCGATCTGCTGCGTGCCGTGGGCGATACGGGTGTGGAGCGCATCTTCTTTACGTCTTCGCATCCCAAGGACCTGTTGCCCGAGACCATCGACGCCATGGCCGAGACGCCTGCCGTTATGCCGCAGCTGCACTTGGCCGTCCAGTCAGGTTCGACGCGGATCCTCAAAGAGATGAATCGCCGTTATACACGTGAGGACTATTTGGGCCTGGTCGATCGTATTCGCAACCGTATGCCCGATATCGCGCTCTCGACCGACATTATCGTTGGCTTCCCAGGCGAGACTGAAGAAGACTTTGAGCAGACGCTCTCGCTTGCCGAGACGGTCCGCTATACCCAGGCCTATACCTTCATCTACTCCAAGCGCGCTGGTACCCCGGCCGCCGAGATTGATGATCCCACACCGCACGAGGTCATCCTTGAGCGCTTTAACCGTCTGGTCAAGGTTATCGAGACGACAGCGCACGAGTACAACCAGGGTGAGCTCCATACCGTGGTGCCGGCGCTCATTGAGGGTACGAGTAAAAAGAACGATGCGGTGCTGCTGGGCAAGAGCCCCAAGAATCAGACCGTTCA
This sequence comes from uncultured Collinsella sp., assembly GCA_900542125.1. Classification (GTDB taxonomy): domain Bacteria; phylum Actinomycetota; class Coriobacteriia; order Coriobacteriales; family Coriobacteriaceae; genus Collinsella. The sequence goes on from UQMO01000068.1 coordinate 8,259, forward strand.
TGCGCCCATTCCCGAGGGATATAGCATCGACCAGCTTGTCGGTAAGATCGTTGATGTTGACGTCGACGTTGCTAAGACGTGGTATTTGTCAGGCTCCGTTGTGGGTGAGCCGCGCTAATGATTTCTCCCGGGGCAGGTCTTTCCGCCGTTGCGATCGTCGGTCCGACGGCGGTTGGTAAAAGTGACGTCGCTGACCGTTTGGCCGCTCGCCTTTCGTCTGAAGTGCTGTCGTGCGATGCGATGCAAATCTATCGCGGTATGGATATCGGCACCGCAAAGATGACGCCCGATGAGTGTACGGCGCCTCTGCGTCTCGTTGACATCGTAGAGCCGGGCGTCGCGTACTCTGCGGCGCTTTACCAGGCAGACGCTCGCGCGCATGTTGAGCGCCTGCTCGGGTCTGGACGTCTTCCGGTGTTTTGCGGGGGTACGGGCCTGTATCTCAAGGCCGCCCTCGATGAGATGGATTTTCCCTCGGGAGAACTTGAGGACGATCGCCGTGCGGGTTATCAGGAACTTGCCGAGCGCATTGGTGAGGAAGCGCTGCATAAGCTGCTTGCCGAGCGCGATCCTGAGTCTGCCGCGGTCATTCATCCTCATAATGTGCGCCGCGTGATTCGTGCGCTCGAAATGCATGATGACGGCGTTTCCTACGCACAGCAAAAGTCACAGTTTAGTGTTCCATGTGAGCATTATCATGCCTTGTGGTTTGGCTTGACACGCAATCGTGAGCTGCTTTACGAGCGCATTAACCTGCGCGTTGACCTCATGTTTGAGCAGGGTCTTGTTGATGAGGTCCGTGGCCTTATGGACCAGGGGCTTGAAGATGCGCTCACTTCGATGCAGGCGATTGGCTACAAAGAAATCATTGATGCTTTTAACGGTGTGATGACTATGGATGAGGCTCGTGAACTCATTAAGATGCGTTCGCGTCGCTATGCCAAGCGTCAGCTTTCGTGGTTTAAGCGCGACGATCGTATTGTGTGGTTCGATATGGACGAATATACGGTCGATGAGGTCGTTGAGGATATCTTGCATCGCATCGAGGCTGCCTGATGGCCCGGTTTCCCCTCGTTCCCACAGCACCCGAGCCTGAGCGTGCCATTCTTGTCGGCGTCGAGTGGCGCGACAATGCGTGGCCGCTCGATCGCTCGCTCGATGAGCTTGAGCGCCTGGCGCACACGGCTGGCGCCCGGTGTGTTGCTCGTTTGTCGCAGCGACTGGTTAAACCCTATCCTAAATCGTTTATCGGTTCCGGCAAGGTTGAAGAGCTGTGCGGCTTAGTGCATCGCATGGATGCCGATGTCGTTATTTTTGACGACGATCTGACGCCTTCACAGCAGTCCTATCTGGAGAAGGCCGTGGGCGAACCGGTTAAGATCATCGATCGCACGGCGCTCATTCTTGATATTTTCGGCCTGCATGCCCAGACGCGCGAGGGTCGTCTACAGGTGCAGCTGGCGCAGCTTCAATATCTGTTGCCTCGTCTGCGTGGCATGTGGAGCCATCTTGCCAAGGAGCAGACGCGCGGCGGCATCGGTTCGCGCTTTGGCCAGGGTGAAAGCCAGCTCGAGGTTGACCGTCGCTTGATTCGCAATAAGATTGCCGCGCTTCGTCGTGAGCTCAAGCAGGTTGAACAGCATCGCGATGTCCAGTCCAAGAGCCGCATTGAGTCACCGGCGTTTCGCGTCGCGTTAGCCGGTTATACCAATGCCGGTAAATCGACGTTGCTCAATCGCCTGACCGGCTCTACGGTACTTTCGCAGGACAAGCTGTTTGCTACGCTCGACCCGACGACGCGTTCGTATCGCCTGCCCAGCGGTCGCGGCATGACGATTACTGATACCGTCGGCTTTATTCAAAAGCTGCCGCATGGTCTGGTCGATGCCTTTAAATCGACGCTGTCCGAGGTGTTGGGTGCCGATCTAATTCTCAAAGTCGTAGATGCGTCTGACGAGGACTATGAGCGGCAGCTTGAGGCTGTCGACCGCGTTCTTGATGAGATCGGCGCTGGAGAGCGTTTAACGCTGACCGTATTCAATAAAATCGATCTTCTCGATAGCGTTGATCGTCTGAGCTTCCGTCGTCGCTATCCCGAGGCCGTGCTGTTCTCGGCCCAGACGGGCGAGGGACTCGACGATTTCGTCGACCGTATTGCTCGTGAGGCGGCTGCTACCGATGTGTTGCTCTCTGCTGATATCCCGTATCGCGAGGGCGCCCTCATCACGCTGGTGCATGAGCAGGGAACCCTTTTGCACGAGGAATATCTTGAGGACGGCGTTCGTATTGTGGCGAAGCTGCCTGCCCGTATCGCGCCGCGGCTCAAGCGTTATCGCACCGAGTAGACGAGCTCCAAAAAGCCCAGAATAATGGGTTGATGCAGCAGATAAAAGGGGAGTGCATGACGTCCAAGGCTGGCGAGCGCCGGCAGGGGGTTGGCGTAGGCCCAGCTTAGGGCGGTCTTATCGATTCCCTGCGCTATATGTGCGGCGAAGTATCCTGCAAGATACATAAAGATAAACGGGATGATGGGGTAGTAATCACCTGAAACAAACCCAAGGCTCGGAAATCCCAGCCACGCCAGGTAGGGGACAGGGTAGATCGTTTTGGGGATACTCCAGGTGAGGGCGAACAACACAAGGCATAGCGACATGCCCCATCTCGCCGATATCTTCTTAAGGACGGGATCGGTCAACGCCACGATGCCGGTACATGCGGCCATGCAGTAGATGATGCCAAAATTAACCGAATCGTCGACTGAGACAAGTGTTGTTGCCAGCCAGACGACGAGTGCTGCTAAGGCGTATTTGGCGGCACGTTTGATATTGTTGCGCGAAAGGGTGCACATCCAACCCGCGATAAACAAAAATACCCAGCTGATGCTGGCGCGCCAGATGTCTTGAAAGACGGTCTGGGTAAACCAGGGCATATCCCAGTCGTACAGGTAGGCGAGATCGTAGCAAGCGTGAAAACCTGCCATTGAAATCATCGTAAACCCGCGGACGGTATCAAAGATGGTGATGCGTTTTTGCATTACGAGAACCGGCGCATTAAGCCGACGACTTTGCCCAAGATGATGGGATTCGTTGCATAGATAGGCTCCATGGTGTCATTCTCGGGCTGCAGGCGTACGCGTCCCTGCTCCTTGTAGAACGTCTTGACGGTCGCTGAACCATCAATCATGGCCACGACAATTTCGCCGTTCATGGCACTCTTTTGTTCACGGACGATGATGTAATCGCCATTGAAGATGCCGACATTGATCATTGAGCTCCCATGCACCTCAAGGATAAAGGAACCCTGATCAGTGGCGATTTCGGTCGGGATAGTAAAAGTGTCTTCGATATTCTGCTCGGCCAGAATGGGAATCCCAGCCGCGACGCGACCAACGAGCGGTAGCGAGACCGTTCCGCGAGGTGCGGTGGGCTCGTCAGATTTAGAAATTGAGACAGAGGAACCGTCCTCGTTAAAGAGTTCCAGGGCGCGCGGTTTGGTGGCATCGCGCTTGAGTAGCCCGCGCGCCTCCAGGGCAGAGAGATGGGCGTGCACGGTGCTGGGAGAGGATAGGCCCACGGCAGAAGCCATCTCGCGCACGCTGGGCGGATAACCCTTCTCCTGCTGATATTCCTTGATGAAGTCGTAAATTTGCTGCTGACGCTTGGTAATTTTGCGAGCCATCAGGGCATCCTCTCTACCCATGTCAAACAAATGTTCGAATTTTGCTTGACAGGAACAACTGTTCGAAGATAATAATAACCGAACATTCGTTCTCGCGCTAGACATTTTTGTCCGCGCGGCTTGATAAAACTGTTCTCAGCAAAACACGCGAGAGGAGAACATGATGAACGCAACGAATATGGTCCAGGGACTGTCTCTTATACACATCTGACGCTGCCGACGAAGGCTTAGGTGTAG
>UQMO01000069.1 GCA_900542125.1 uncultured Collinsella sp.
CGAGATTCATGAGCGTCTCGTGGGCTCGGAGATGTGTATAAGAGACAGGTCGAAGAGTTCGTGGGTAAGCGGCAGGTCATGGCCGATCATGGGGTTCTTGCTGCGATGCTCAACATCAATCAGGCCCGTCGAGGGAACGGCAGTACAGAGCTCGGTGGCCTCACGCTGCTCAAAACGAAGCTCATAATCGTCATAGTACTCGCCCTCGTCGAGCGGGCACTTAAAGCCGGGGTGGCCGCCCACAAAAAACGGCATGTCCTCGGTGCCCTCATTGGTCACCTCGTACGACACGGCCACCTTTTCCGAATCGATCGTGTAACGAGCAACGATCTTAAACGGATACGGGTACTGCTCGAGCAACTCGGCATGGTCGGCAGAGCTTAGGCTCAGCGCGACCATGTTGTCGCCCTGCTCCTCGAGCTTCCACTCCTGTTTGCGAGCAAAGCCGTGACGGGCAAGCTTGACCTCGCGGCCGCCCATGGTCATTGCGCGACCGTCACGAAGGCCGCCGCAGATCGGGAAACAAATGGGTGCCTGGCCCGACCACACCGCCGGATCACCCTGTCACAGGTACTCACGGCCGTTGGCCGCAATAGAAGTGAACGACCCGCCCGCCGTGCTCAGTGCTACGCGGATAGAACCGTTATCAAGAACAAACTCCATAGGAGCCTTCCCTTTCTTACGACAGCCCGCCAAGTCAATAGGGCTGATAGAAAACCGGCCCGCGCCCCCTCACAGAAACGCGAGCCGTCAATTAAAAAGCTGCAAATCGCCAAGTATAGCCAAGAGCAAAGCACACAAGCTCAGCAAGCAAAAATGTTATCGAAGCAGCTTACCGAACCAGAAAGCTTCGCAACAACAGCGGTAACCCCACAGGTACCCCCAACGTCAGCGAGAAGTCAGCTGGCGAGGCAAGGTGCCGTGAAGCGAGGCGGCATTGACCTTCTGGTCATGCCGCCGAAGCTGAACGGCAGATTGCCCGCCAGATGGCTTCGCAGCGTCGACCCGTTACGCGGTTTGGTAAAACCGCGTAACCTCCTTAGTCGTGGTATTCGCCGCGGTCCCACTTCTCGAGGAACTCGTCAAAGAAGTGCGGGTCAGCCTGAGCCTCGGCGTCGGCCTTATTGCAGGCATCGATCTTGGCGATCAGGGCATCGTGCTCGGGGGTCTTCTCGTAGGGCTCCTCCAGGAAGGCAAGCATGATATCGGCCATCAGGAACTCGCCGGTGATCTTGCCGCCAAAGCCCACGATGTTGGCGTTGAGCTCGCGACGGGCATACAGGGCAGAGGTCATGTCGCGGACCAGGGCGCAGCGGGCGCCGGGAACCTTGTTGACGGCGTTGGTGATGCCGATGCCGGTGCCGCACAGGGCCACGCCAAAGTCGGCCTTGCCGCTGGCAACAGCCTCGCCCACGGCCTTGCCGTAGATGGGATAGTGCGTACGGGTGTGGCTGTAGGTGCCGCAGTCGAGCACCTTGTAGCCAGCCTGCTCCAGGCGGTCGGCCAGATAGATCTTCTCGTCCGTAACGATATGGTCGCAACCGATTGCGATGGTCTTCTTCATCAGAACGTCCTTTCGTCTGAATTCACAAGTTGAGGTAGAAGTTCGAGTTCTCGGTGGCTCTCGTTAGGCCATCTTGTTGAGCATGTCGACACGGATCTGGTGACGGCCGCCGGCGTACTGTGCACGCAGGAACTCGCGGGCGATCTTCTTGGCGACCTCGGTGCCCACAACGCCCGGGCCCATGGTGACCATGCGCGAGCCGTTGTGCTCGCGGGTCATGTAGGCAGAACGCTCGTCGGAAATGTTGGCGACGACCATGCCCTTAATCTTGACGGCGGCCATATAGGAGCCGACGCCGTACTTATCGAATGCAAAGCCCTGGGAATCCTTGTGCTCCAGCAGGTCCTTGGCAACGGCGGTCGCGGAATCGACAAAGTCCGCGGCAGGGGTCTCGGAATAGTCGACGACCTCGTGACCGTCGGCGATGAGCATCTCCTTGATGGACTCCTTCATCGACATACCGTCGGCATCGGAAGCGATTACAACCCTCATGACATCCTCCTTGAGAGATACGCAGGTGCGTAGTTTCTGTTTGGAAGTGTTGAATCGCGTTCAGGTCCGGGCATCTGAATGTGCGGTTCTTCACTGTTCATGTTTATTTGAACACATTCGAACAGTAACTGCAACAACTATTTGTTTATCTTTGTTCTTTTTTGAACAAATACCGTTCACAGATGATTGCTGACCGTTTGGACTGGGCACGGACGTAGCGACCATGTGTTCAACAAACAAAAGGGCGGCCGAGAACGTGTCTCGTCCGCCCTTCTCACGGTTGATCTTCCAAAGATCGCTTTGCCGCCTACTCAGACTGCCCGCTCTTCTTGGCATGTCTGGACGGAGCGCTCAAGAAACGACCCGTCAGATAGTTCGCGGGACCGTAGATATCGATCCCCAGCAGCACGTGTCCTAGCCATAGGAACGCCACGAGCACCAGTAGAGGAATCACACACGAGGTCACGATCATCACGATGACGCCTTCGATGAGGTCGGTCACCTGCTGCACGATCTCGTCGGTCATCTGCTTGGCACCACTGGTTACCGACGTAACAAGGCTCGATGCCCCATCGGTCAACTGCTCGAGCACGTTTTTGGACTCCGTGGCCTCGGATTTTTTCTTGTTCGATTTTGAGCTGGTCTCGGCTGACTTGTCCGTGGTGTCGGCTGCGTCCGCAGCCTTTTGCTCAGCTTGCTCAATACTTACGCGATACGTTTCATCGACCTTCTGCGACACCCATACGCTCGCAGGCACGAGCGCCATGCCGATCACGGCAACCACCAGCACGCGAGTCGCCACACGGCGCAGGACAGCGCTCGTGCTCCAGCGCCCGTGAATGCCGAGCGACACCGCAAAGAGCACCAACGCAAACGGGATTAAGATGCCCAAGCCAACTGACCACAAAATCGTGAGCAAATATTTCTCTAGGTAGAGCACGGCAAGCACGATACCAAGGTTGCCTGAAAGCTGCGCGAGCTGCTCGGCAACCGGCGTTCCCGTATCACCCGGCAGTGCGGTAATGCCCGCAGACAGCGCCACGCACGAGGTCGTGAGCGCCAAAACATTGCCCTTCTTTTGATCGATGACCTCGATGGTGGAGTCCCAAGTCTTGGTATCGGCGAAATGCGGACGAGCTACAAAGCCCGACAGCAACGCCAGCACCACGAGCGCAACGATGATACCGATCTGCAGCTTTTTGTTTGCGCACACGACATCGGACAGGCTGGGCTGCAGCTCGGTTACCGTCGTGTGCTCGGTTATCTGGACAGGACGCCCATGAGCCATCTCGTGCGCGTCTCTTTTTTGTATTGACCCGTTATCCGGCATTTGGATACCTCCTCAGTCCGGCGTTTAATGCGAAAGGAAGTATACCCACCGAGCAAAAATCGAACGGGAGGACCAACGGAGCGCAACAAGACTGTCCCCAATGACTGTCTCGGGATGAGTTGCGGTGGAATAGGGATTGTTTTGCGCCCGCCGGCCCCTATTCAGTCCCCATTTCACCGCAACTTGGAGGAGGACAGAAAAAGCTCTGCCGCGGGTAGCGGCAGAGCTTTTGGAAGGGGACTTGATTGTGCGGACTCGTTAGGCGAGCTTGGCCTCGAGCTCGGCGATGCGCTTGTAAGCATCGATGGTAAAGCGGGCCTGCTTCTCCAGAATCATAGTGGTCATGAGAGTGTCCTGAGCGTGAGCCATGATGAAGGTCATCTCCATCTCGCCACCGCCGGCCTCCTGCGAAAGCAGCTTGGTCTGCGTGTCGTGGGCACCGATGAGCGCATCGCTGGCATCCTTGTGCAGCTGTTCGGCCTTCTCAAAGTCACCCTCGCGAGCAGCATCGAGCGCTGCAAGCAGATCGGTCTGGGCGTCACCTGCATATGCGACAATCTCGAATCCAACCATCGAGATTTCTTCTTTGGTTGCCATATTGCGTTCCTTTCACATATGAACCAATGGAGAGCATCGCGTCCGGGCATACGCGCTGCGTTGTGTATGACAGAAACAATAACATTCAAACAAAAAAGAACAGCGTAAAACGTAATTTCGAGCTATGAACGGTCGCTTTTCGCCCGTGAACGGTTTTTAAACCAATCTGAACAATATCGAACACAATTAGCGGCAACCCAAACAGACCTGCGCCCTAGCGTACATCGCGCACCGTATCGCCCTCGACGAGCACGCCCGGAAACAGCATGTGCTCCACACCGGGCGCAACGCCCTCGGCGCCGGCAATCTTGTCGACCGCCCACATGCCGACGCGCTTGTTGTCAAAGCGCACCGTGGTCAGGCGACGGTCGGGCACGATATCGCCCAGGCTGTCATCAACACCCACCACACTCACGTCCTCGGGCACGCGCTTTCCGCGCGACTCGAGCCCGCGAATGCAGCCGTAGGCCATGGCGTCGTTGGAAGCATAAATGGCCGTACAGGTCGGATCATCCGCCAGGGCCTGACCTGCGGCATATCCGCTCTGCGCCGTCCAATCGCCACGGATAAGTCGCGGTGGCTCAATGCCATGCGCGCGCAATGTCTCGCGCCAGCCTTCCTCGCGCCGCATGCCCGAAAGCGAGCGCTCGGGACACGAGATAAAGTGCACGGTCTTGTGCCCCCGCTCCAGCAAGTACTCGACCACCTGGCGCGAGCAATCGAACTGGTCGTTATCGACCGTTGAACAGAGCGGGTGCTCCAACATCGTAACGAGCACCGTCTGCATGCCGGGCAGCGGCTCAAAAGTGCCAAAGTCTGCCGGCATGCGATTCATGATCACAACCATACCGTCCACTGGCAGTGCGCTCATGCGCGACGATGCGCTCTCGAGGGTATACGGATGCCCGTCTACTTTAGTGAGGGTGATGGCATAGCCGTGCTTATCGGCCGCGGCGGCAAAGCCCTCCATACGGTCGAGATTGCCGGTGCCGGTAATGTTGAACATGGCGACGCCGACGGTCTTAAACTTACCGCGGCGCAGCGATCGACCGGCAAAATTGGGGCGATACCCCAGCTCGCGCATGGCGGCACGCACGCGTTCCTTGGTCTCGGGGCGCACGCTGGGCGAATCGTGCACGGTGCGCGAGACCGTCTGCTCCGAGACGCCCGCGAGGCGCGCTACGTCTTTGACGGATACCGATTTTTTAACAGCGGCCATAGGTCGATCTTTCTATGTCAACGATGCCATTGGTGGCACCTTGCGCAGTCATTTTTAACGCCTTCAAGTATATCCAACGCCTCCCCCACCATACGCTCACCACACAAAACCTACCGTTCACCGACATTTTTGCTTCCCCGAACGGCTTTTGTCGCCCAAATGTTAACGTTGCCATTGTGCAAACACAGAGCCACCGGGCGGCTCAAACGTTTACGCGCAAGGAATCGACGGTCCACAGGCACAGGGGCCATCGGTTCGCGTCTTATTTTGTGTCGCAAAATGGCAACGTCAACATTTTGGCAACCAAACGTCAAAAGCTACCATCGTTGCCAACCCACCGACTCTTAGGAGCTTTGCATGGAGCAACTCATCGCCATCATCGAAAAGGGGCAGCCCTTTTTCAACGCGATCGCCCGCAACAAGTACCTCAAGGCGATCCGCGACGGTTTTATCTCCGTCATCCCCATCATCATCTTCTCGTCCATCTTCTGCCTGGTAGCCTCGGTTCCCAATATCTGGGGTTTCTACTGGCCCGAAGACATCAACAACGCCCTGTGGAAGTGCTACAACTACTCCATGGGCATCCTGGCCATCGCCTGTGCCGCCACCACGGCCAAGCACTTCGCCGACGCTCAGAACCGCGATCTGCCCAAGAACAACCAGATCAACTTCATCTCGTGCATGTGCGCGGCCATCATCGGCTTCTTGCTCCTTTCGAGCGACACGATCGCCACGGACGCTGCCAGCGGCTTCAACACCACCTACCTTGGTTCCAAAGGCCTGCTGACCGCCTTTATCGCTGCGTTTGTGACCGGCATCATCTACAAGTTCTTCATTAAGCGCAACATCACCGTCAAGATGCCCGAGCAGGTTCCGCCCAACATCTCGCAGACCTTTAAGGACATCATCCCCTTCTCCGTCTGCATCACCGTCTTTTGGGTCTTTGACATCGCCTTCCGCGCTGCTTTTGGCTTCTGCTTTGCCCAGGGCGTCATCCAGGTGTTCCAGCCCCTGTTCACCGCTGCCGACGGCTACATCGGCCTCGCTGTGATCTACGGCGCTATGAGCCTGTTCTGGTTCGTCGGCGTCCACGGCCCCTCGATCGTCGAGCCCGCCATCGCCGCCGCCCTCGTTGCCAACATGACCGACAACCTGGCTGCGTTCCAGGCCGGCCAGCACGCTTCCGCTGTCCTGACCCAGGGTGCCCAGTACTTCGTCGTCTGCATGGGCGGCACCGGCGCCACGCTCGTCCTGGTCTTTATGTTCTGCTTCCTGGCCAAGTCTCAGGAGATGCGCGCCGTCGGTAAGGCCGCCATCGTCCCCGTCTGCTTTGCCGTCAACGAGCCGCTGCTGTTCGCCGCGCCCATCGTGCTCAACCCCGTCTTCTTTGTCCCGTTTGTCTTTGCCCCGATCGCCAACATCTGGATCCTCAAGATCTTTATCGACTTCTTGGGCATGAACGGCTTTATGTACACCCTGCCTTGGACCGTCCCCGGCCCCATCGGCACCATCATGGGCCTGGGCTTCCAGCCGCTCGCTTTTGTGATGCTCGCCCTTATCCTGGTCGTCGACTTCGTTCTGTACTACCCGTTCTTCCGTGCCTATGACGCCCAGAAGTGCGCCGAGGAGGCCGAGATCTCCCAGGAGGAGCTCGCCGCCAAGAACGCCGAGAAGGCCGCCAAGCTCAACGATGCCTTCCAGGGCAAGGCTGACGCCAAGAGCGTTGCCGCCGGCGCTGCTGCCGAGGCCGTGAAGGCCGACTCCCCCGCCGCTTCCGCAGCACCCGCTGCCGAGACAACGACCGCCAGCGACCTCAACGGCAAGCGCGTGCTCGTGCTCTGCCAGGGCGGCGGAACCTCGGGCCTGCTCGCCAACGCGCTGGCCAAGGCCGCCAAGGAGCGCGGCATTAACCTCGAGACCGCTGCCGAGGCCTATGGCAACCACGTGGACATGCTCCCCGACTTTGACCTGGTCGTCCTGGCCCCGCAGGCCGCAAGCTACCTGGCCGACCTGCAGAAGGACTGTGAGCGCGTGGGCAACAAGTGCGTCGCCTGCCGTGGCAAGCAGTACATCGAGCTCTCCCAGAACGGCGACAAGTCTCTCGCCTTCGTGAGTGAGCAACTTTCGAAGTAAGTAACGCCCAGGGCCAGCCGACCATCCAAGACCGGCTGGCCCTTCGATTTAGACGATTGGATCATCATGTCCGTTAATCCTGCTAGCGTCACCAACCCGCCCGCGCAGTTTCCCGAGGACTTTGTCTTTGGCGGCGCCACCGCTGCCTACCAGGTAGAGGGCGAGACCCGCACTCACGGTAAGGGCAAGGTTGCCTGGGACGACTTTCTGGAGGCCCAGGGGCGCTTCTCCCCCGATCCCGCTTCGGACTTCTACAACCAGTACCCCGTCGACCTGGAGCTGTGCGAGGAGTTCGGCATCAACGGCATTCGTCTCTCCATCGCCTGGAGCCGCATCTTCCCCAACGGCACCGGCGAAATCAACCCCGAGGGCGTCCAGTTCTACCACGATCTCTTCGCCGAGTGCCACAAGCACCACGTTGAGCCGTTTGTCACGCTGCATCACTTCGATACGCCGCTTCCCCTCTTTGAGAAGGGCGACTTCCTCAACCGCGAGACCATCGACGCCTTTGTGGACTTTGCCACCTTCTGCTTTAAGGAGTACGCCGACCAGGTGACCTACTGGTTCACCTTTAACGAGATCTGGGCCGACGCCTCCAACACCTACATCGAGGGCACCTTCCCCGGTGGCGTCAAGGCGCATCTGGCCGAGGCCTTCCAGTGCGAGCACAACATGATGCTCGCCCACGCCAAGGCAGTACTGGCCTTCCACAACGGCGGTTTTAAGGGCAAGATCGGCGTCATTCAGTCGCTGGAGTTTAAGTATCCGCTCAACGAGAACGACCCCGCCGACATCAAAGCCGCCAACAACGAGCACGTGCTGCAAAACCAGTTTTTGCTCGACGCCACCTTCCGCGGCGACTACGCACCCGACACCCTCGAGTGCGCCAACCGCCTGGCCGCCGTCTCGGGCGGCACCATCGAAATCCTGGACGAGGACCTCAAGATTATGCGCGAAGCTGCGCTTTACAACGACTACCTGGGCGTTAACAACTACCAGTGCCGCTTCTTGAAGGCTTACGATGGCGAGAACGACCTGCACCACAACGGCACGGGCGAAAAGGGCACCGGCCGCTGGCGCGTTAAGGGCATTGGCGAGCACGTGAACAAACCCGGCATCCCTACCACCGACTGGGACTGGATCATCTATCCCGAGGGCCTGTTCGATCTGCTCGTCTACATTAAGCAGCGCTACCCCAACTACAAGCAGATCTTCATCACCGAAAACGGCATGGGCTACAAGGACCCCTACAAGGACGGTTTTGTGGACGACCAGCCGCGCATCGACTACATCGAGCAGCACCTGCGCTGGCTGCTTAAGGCCATGGAGGTGGGTGTCAACGTGGGCGGTTACTTCCTGTGGAGCCTGCAGGATCAGTTCTCCTGGACCAATGGCTACAACAAGCGTTACGGCTTCTTCTACGTTGACTTTGAAACCCAGAAGCGAACGCCCAAGGCAAGCGCATACTGGTACAAGCACGTAGCGCAGACCCGTCGTCTGGACTAGCGGCTTGCGACAAGCGGTTGGCGGAATTGCACCGCCCACATAACCTGTCCCCATTTCTCAGCCGGGGGCGGCACGTCACACGGCGCGCCGCCCCCGGCCTTTTTGGGCGGTTCGGGGTCTGTTTGTCTCAATCTGTAACATCTAGCCGAGTTTTTGGGTCCTAGCTGTTGCAGATTGAGACGAACAGGATTGCTCTTTCCGAAGAATCTAAATCTGTAACACGTAGCCCGCTTTTGACCGTCTACCTGTTACAAATCGAGACAAACGGAGTAGGACCTAACCCCGTATGTCCCTAACAGTCGAGCGTTCGACCAGCGTGCTCGGCACATGAATCGCCTCGATAGACGAGCTCTCTCCAATCGCCGCCTCAAACGCAAGCTTACCGACACCGCGCAAATCAAATCGCAGCGTCGTCAGCCGATTGTGAGGAACAAGTCCCTCGAGTGCGTCGTCGATACCAACCACGCTCACGTCGTCGGGCACGGACAGGCCCGCGTTCTCGAGCGCGGCGATAACGCCCAGCGCCATCTGGTCATTTGCCGCAAGCACGGCAGTCGGCGCCTGCGACCCGCCGGCAAGCACCTCGGCCGCAATCCGCTCGCCCATGGCGTACCCACTGTCCGCACTCCAATCGCCGCGCAGCATCGGAGCGGCATCGACATGAGCACGACCCAGCGTATCGCGCCAACCGGCCTCACGAAAACGCGAGGAAATCGAGTTTTCCGGACCCGCCACAAACCGCATATTCGAGTGACCATGTTCCAGCAGATAATTGGTCAACAGCTCGCACGAACCATACTGGTCGGAGTCGATCGTCGTGCAGCGCGGATGCGCATACATGGACAGGATGACCGTTCGCACTCCCGGCTGGGGAACAAACTCCTCAAAATCGGGAGCCATGCGGTTCATGTTGAGAATCATGCCGTCGACGGGTCGCTCGACCATGCGGCGCGAGGCATCGGCAAGTGCATAGGGCTTGTCGCCGCCCATCTCGATCATAGTGACGGCAAAATCGTGCTCGCGCGCCGCTTGCATGATACCCTCGAGCGTCGCCAGGTTACCGACACGTGTGATGTTGTACATGCACAGGCCAATAGAACGATACGACCCGCCGCGCAACGCCGCTCCAGCAAAATTGGGACGAAAGCCCAGCTCTTCCATGGCGGCCAGCACACGCTTGCGCGTCTTTTCCGTCACGCTGGGCATACCGTTGACCACGCGAGACACAGTCTGGCGGCTCACGCCAGCGAGCGCCGCAACCTCTGCCGCGCTCGCCGAACGACCATTCCTTGTCTGCTGATCCATGCCTTCCACGCTAACCTGCTTCCCAACTATTCCCCGCGCCCATGGCGCATCGTACATACATTGATAACGTGCTCATGATACCCGAGCCATATACCACAACATGAAAACTTCTGTCAATCAAAACCGCTTACCGAACAAATACAACCGTTCGCGGCTGTTTGAAGTTGTTTTGTTTCTATACATCCCAGCCGGATGTTAACGTGCTCATTGTCAAATGTTCACGTGCTCATTTTGGTTCTAATCATTTTAAGATAGTGTTTATCGGGCTTTTTCACCGCTGAACGCTAACCAGGGAGCCTCCTGAGCGCAAACGCACAATATCGAACAGCGAGACGAGAGGGTGTATGCATATGTCTTTGCTAAACCGCGTACAGCAGCTGCCGAAGGGCTTTGTTTGGGGCGCCGCAACCGCCGCGTACCAAACGGAAGGTTCCACGAAGGTGGCAGGCAAGGGTAAGACCATGTGGGACGATTACCTTGTCGCCCAGGGTCGCTTTTTGCCCGACCCGGCCAGTGATTTCTACAACCGCTACGAGGAGGATATCCGCCTTTCTGCCGAGCATGGACTCAACGCCATTCGTGTGTCCATCGCCTGGACCCGCATCTTCCCCAACGGCGACGATGCCGAACCCCTCGCCGAGGGCGTTAAGCACTACCACGAGCTGTTCGCCTGCTGCAAAAAGTATGGCGTCGAGCCCTATGTGTCCCTGCATCACTTTGACTCCCCCGCCGCCCTGTTCAACCAGGGCGACTGGCTCAACCGCAAGACCGTCGACGCCTATGTGCGCTATGCCGAGTTCTGCTTCCGCGAGTTCCGCGAGGTCAAGAATTGGTTCACCATCAACGAGCTCATCAGCCTCTCGCACTCCCAATACATCCAAGGCAACTTCCCGCCCAACCATCACTTTGATGTGACGAGCGGCATCCAGAGCCAGCACAACGAGCTCGTTGCCCACGCCCGCGCCGTCAACCTGTATAAGGATCTTGACGAGACCGAGCACCTGGGCGGACGCATTGGCATGGTCAACGTCCTGACGCCGGCATATCCTGCCACCGACTCGCCCGCCGACCAGCACGCCGCCGACCTGTACAACGCCTTCTACACCGACTTCATCATGGACGGCGCCTTCCTGGGTCACTACTCCGCGCGCACCCTCTCACTCATCAACGAGATTCTGCGTGCCAACAAAGCCACACTTACGGTTGAGGACAGCGACATGGAGGAGCTCGCCAAGGCGGCGCCCCGCAACGATATGTTCGGCCTCAACTACTATCAGTCGGCGTTTATCGCCGCCTACGATGGCGAGTCAACCAACAGCTTTAACGGCACCGGAGACAAGGGCACCTCGTGCTTTAAGTTTAAGGGCGTCGGGCAGCAGGTCGATATGCCGGGTATCCCCACCACCGACTGGGATTGGCTCATCTACCCGCAAGGCCTCTACGACACGCTCAAGCACATCAGCGCCACCTATCCCAACCTCCCCGTCATCTATATCACCGAAAACGGCCTGGGCCACAAGGACCCCGAGCCCGACGCAAACGGCATCGTCGCCGATCCCGAGCGCATCGACTTTGTCGACCAGCACATGGAGAAGGTGCTCCAGGCGCGCGCCGAGGGCGTCGACGTCCAGGGCTACTTTATCTGGAGCCTGCAGGACCAGTTCTCGTGGGCCAATGGCTATAACAAGCGCTACGGCCTGTTCTACATCGACTTCGACACGCAAAAACGCTACATCAAGCAGTCGGCACTCTGGTACAAGGAGCTCGCCGACACTATGGCGGACGCGCAGTAGCGCATCGCCTCGCTTTCCCCCGAGAAGGGAGCGGCCCTATGCGATACAAACCCAGCCGCCCCCCCCTCTC
>UQMO01000070.1 GCA_900542125.1 uncultured Collinsella sp.
CCCGAAAAGACCGCCGGCGGCAAGGGCCTCAACGTGAGCCGTGTGCTGCTGCAGTTGGGCGACGATGTGCTCGCGACCGGTCTGCTCGGCGGCCACATGGGTGCCTATATGGCCGAGCTCATGGATGCCGATGGCGTCAAGAACGACTTTGTGCCCATCGCCGGTGAGACGCGCATTTGCCTGAATATCCTGCACGAGGGTAATCAGACCGAGCTTTTGGAGAGCGGCCCGCAGATCGCCCCGGCCGAGCTCGAGGTCTTTACGGCCAAGTTTGCCGAGCTTGCAGCGAAGGCGGACGTTGTGACGCTTTCGGGCTCGCTGCCGCGCGGCGTCGATGCCGGCTACTACGCCGAGCTGGTCAAGATTGCCGAGGAGGCGGGCGCCAAGGTGCTGCTCGATACCTCGGGCGCTTCACTGGAGGCAGCGCTGGAGTCCGACGCCAAGCCCGAGCTCGTGAAGCCCAACCTGACCGAGATCAATGGCCTGCTGGGCGCGTCCTTTACGACCGACGATGTCGATGCCCTGCGTGAGGCGCTTGCCGCCGACGGCCGCTTTGCCGGTATTCCCTGGGTTGTCGTTTCGATGGGCGCTGCCGGTTCGGTGGGCTTCCATGAGGGCCGTGCGTTCCGCGCCAAGACGCCCGCGATTGCGGCTGTGAACGCGACGGGTTCCGGCGACTCGACCATCGCCGGCTTTGCGCATGCGATTGCTGCTGGTGCCGACGACGTCACGGTGCTCAAGACCGCCAATACCTGCGGCAAGCTTAACGCCATGGATCCCAAGACCGGCCACCTGGTCATGGATCGCTGGGACGAGGTCTACAACAGCGTTGAAGTAACGGAGCTTTAGAGTTACGCGGTTCTACGAACCGCGTAACGGCTCGACGCTGCGCGGGCCGCATTTGGACAATCTGACGTTCAACTTCAAGGGCGCGACCAAAAGGTCAGCGCCCTTTCGTTTCACGTCACCTTGTCACAAATGCGACCCGCTCGCTGACTTATGCTCAACCTGCGGCGCCATTTTTCTTGAAGGCACCTTGCTCGCTCTGGCGGGCTTTCGCTGGCGTTGCCAAAACATCGGCGTTACCTTGGTCCAGATGTAGTCATTGGGGACGTTCTTAAACGACTAGTCATTCAAGAACGTCCCCAATGACTACCCAATGGCTATTGCGCACATGGCTCGCATGACAGCCGTCTCTTTTATGTTTCCTTTAGCCGTCGCTGTCTAGGATGGGGGTTAGTCGATAGGAAGGGAGCACCGGGATGGACGATGCGAGCGAGCGCGCGATTGAAGAGGACATGCTCGATCAGTTCAACTACTTTGATGATGAGGACGAGGAGCTGATCGACCGTCGCGAGCCAGCGCCGCTTGATTCCTTTGATCTGGTCGATGAAGAGACTGATGAGGTTGAGGACGAATCAACGGAGTCCCCACAGTCTTCGCGCCTTAACTCGCTGCTTTCGAGAGCCCCCATGCACCACGGCGTTCGTGCCGGCGCGCTCCATATGAAAACTGACTGGCACCAGATCGTGACGGCAGGCGATGAACTTGCCGTCGATGCGCCGCTCACCGATAAATCATCCATCATCTGCCGCACCGGTATGCTTATGCTCGCGAGCGGAACGGGTGCCTGGCGTGTACGCGATACCATGAATCGAGTCGCCGCCGTACTCGGTGTCACCATCCACGTCGACTTGAGTCTCCTATCGTTTGAGTGCACCTGCATCGAAGATGGCCACTGCTTTAACGAGGTCGTCAGCTTACCCACAACGGGCGTCAATACCCATCGCATTTGGATGATGGAGAGTTTCCTCAAGGAAATCGAGACTTATGGTCGTCGCTTCACGGTGCACGAGTATCACGAGATGCTCAAGACCGTTGAGAGCTCAAAACCTGATTACGTGCCTTGGCAACAGGGCCTTGCGGCGGCCTGCGCCTGTGGCGCCTTCGTTTTTTTGCTCGGCGGCGGCCCTATCGAGATGGCCTGCGCGTTCGTGGGCGCGGGTGTCGGCAACTTTGCCCGCTCCCATATTCTCAAGCAAGGCCTTGGTCAGTTCAGCGCGCTGACGACCGGCGTTGCGCTCGCTTGCGTTTCGTATCTGCTGGCATTGCTCGGCCTTGGCCAGGTCATACCGGGGGCAATGTCGCACCAAGAAGGCTATATCGGCGCCATGCTCTTTGTGATTCCCGGCTTTCCGCTCATTACGGCAGGCCTCGACATCGCTAAGCTCGACATGCGAAGCGGTATCGAACGTCTGTCATATGCCGTATCGATTATTGTGATGGCGACGCTCGTAGGTTGGATGGTTGCCGAGTGTGTTGGCCTGGCGCCGGACGACTTTGCGCCGCTCGGCCTTTCGCCGCTTGCTCTTACGCTCCTGCGCGTGGTGATGAGCTTCGTTGGCGTATTCGGCTTCTCGGTGATGTTCAACAGCCCGGTAAAGATGGCCGCGGCAGCTGGGCTGATCGGCGCCGTGTCCAATACCCTGCGTCTGACCCTTGTCGATGCGCCGACGATGATTCCCTTCCTGGGCCTCAGCACGGGAATGCCTCCCGAGGCAGCAGCGTTTATCGGCGCGCTGGTATCGGGTCTGCTGGCAAGCTTGGCCGAAGTCAAGCTCACCTACCCGCGCATCGCCCTCACGGTGCCATCGATTGTCATTATGGTGCCGGGCTTGTACCTGTATCGCTCGATGTATTACATGTGCACCTTCGACACGGTCAATATGCTCGGCTGGTTTGTGCGTGCAGTGCTCATCGTGGCATTTCTGCCCGTTGGCCTGGGTGTGGCGAGAACCCTCACCGACCCTCGCTGGCGCCACACCAGCTAATTGGTGCAAGGGAGACAGGTTGCTTTGCACCAAATGAGTTGCGGTGAAATAGGGACTGAATTGCTGCTTAAAGGGTCAAAACAGTCCGTATTCCACCGCAACTTATGGGGTCGGGGGATTAATGGTGCTTGCATCTTCATAAACTCAACGCTTACGAAGCGCGGGGTTTTCGTGCTAGGCTGGTTCCACCACATAAGTAGTCGCAGACGCGCGTAACACGGGCGGGCGAGATGAAGTCCCAGTAACTCCATCTCGCCCGCCCGTTTTTGTTGGCAGCGCCGCGGCGTAACACAGAAAGGACCATGCCCTTTATGCCTATCAACAAACGAGAGAGCCTGCTGTTCACCTTTATCATGTGCTTTTGCATGGTGCTCTGGATGAGCATCTACAACGTTGCCCTGCAGCATGGGGCCATCAACGGCGAGGTCGTTGCCGCCGCGTGGCTCGGCTTCCCCGTTGCCTATGTCTTTGCCATGTGCTGCGACTGGTTCGTCGCCAGCCCGCTCGCCAAGGGTTTTGCCTTTAGGTACTTGGTCACGCCGGGCAAGAGCTCGCCGCTCGCCATGACGCTCGCCGTTAGCTCCTGCATGGTCGTTCCTATGGTCATCATCATGTCGCTCTACGGTGCGTGCGAGGGCCTGTTCCACATGCCCGGCGGCCCGCTCGCAAACCTGCAGATGCTGCCGATGATGTGGCTCGTCAACATTCCGCGCAACTTTATCATGGCCCTGCCCTGGAACCTGCTGGTGGCCGGTCCGGTTGCTCGTTTTGTCTTCCGCCGCGCCTTCCCCATGGGCACGGTCTTTGCCGAACCGCACATGGAGCTCGTGCACATGCCGGGTGCTCCCGCCGCCGATGCCGTCAATGATGTTGTCGAGGACATGGGTGTCGAGCCCGCCTGCTAGACAGCAGCTCAAAACCAAACCGCCAAACGGACCCGAGCAATTCCTTTTTTGTAGACGTTGTCGCGCGGCTACGGGCAGGAAAGGTCCCAACGGTTAACATATACTCCATATGGGTAAAGAGACCAAAGCGCTGCCGCGGGGCGGCGCTTTGCGTTTGAAAAAACTAGCTCGTCTAAGAGGAACTAGCATGTTAGACCGTTTTACCGATCGTGCGCGTAAGGTCATGTCCATGGCCAAGCAAGAGGCGCTCGATCTTCATTCAAATAAGGTGGGTACCGAACATCTGCTGCTCGCGCTTGCCAAGGAGGACGAGGGCATTGCCGCCGAGGCACTGCGTTCGCTCGATATCTCCTACGACGACATCATGGACACACTTAAAGAGGTCCAGACCACCGTTCCCGAGCCCAGCGAGGAGACCGAGGCGGCCAAGCTCGCCTTTACGCCGCTCGTCATTAGCGTGATGGAGCGTTCATTCCGCGTGGCGCGTGAGAACAACCAGACCTACGTGTCGACCGAGCACCTGCTCATCGGTATCGTCGAAGAGGGCAACGGCATGGCCATGGATATCCTCATGCGCCTGGGTGTGTCGTCCGCCTCCATCAAAAAGGCTATCGAGAAGCTCACCGCCAAGGACCAGGACAAGAAGCGTCCACTCGCCGGCGCCGGTGCTGGTCGTCCCGGTGCGGGTCTGCCGTTCTTTAGCGGCTCGGATGCCTCTCAGCAAAAGGGGAGTGGCACCGACACGCTTAAGCAGTTCGCCACCAACCTTACGCAGAAGGCCCGCGACGGCGAGCTCGACCCCGTGATCGGTCGCGAAAAGGAAGTCCAGCGCATGATGGAGATCCTTTCGCGCCGCACCAAGAACAACCCGCTTATCTTGGGCGACCCCGGCGTGGGCAAGACGGCCATCGTCGAGGGCCTGGCGCAGCAGATCGCTGCCGGCAACGTGCCCGAGAACCTCATGAACCAAAATATCTGGACGCTCGACCTGCCGGGCCTCGTGGCGGGTGCCAAGTATCGCGGCGAGTTTGAGGAGCGTCTCAAGAACGTGATCCAGGAGGCGACCGAAGCCGACGACGTCATCCTGTTTATCGACGAGATGCACACCATCATCGGTGCCGGTTCTGCCGAGGGCTCCATCGATGCGAGCTCCATGCTCAAGCCCGTGCTTGCGCGCGGTGCCTTCCAGATTATCGGCGCTACCACGGCCGAGGAATTCCGCAAGTACCTCACCAAGGACCCGGCCTTCGAGCGTCGCTTCCAGACCATCGATGTCGAGGAGCCGAGCGTCGAGGACACGGTCAAGATCCTGACCGCGCTCAAGCCGCGCTACGAGGAGCACCACCATGTGCGCTATACGCAGGGTGCTATCGAGGCCGCCGCGAACCTTTCCAACCGCTACATCCAGGATCGCTTCCTGCCCGATAAGGCCATCGACCTCATCGACGAGGCCGGTGCTCGCGCTCGAATTGCCGCGAATCGCGCGCCCGAGCCGGTGCGCGAAGCCGAGCATCGCATCGAGGAGCTCAAGGCCGCCGCGCAGGAGGCCACCGAGAGCGACGATATGAACAAGGCCGCCGAGATCACCGAGCAGCAGAAGGCCGCCGAGATTGAACTCGCCGAGGCCAAGGCTGCCTGGACCGCCGAGCTCGACGCCAGCCCGCTCACCATCGACGTGAGCCAGATTGCCGACATCGTGTCCGTGACTTCGGGCGTGCCGGTGTCCTCGCTTACCGAGAGCGAGAGCCGTCGCCTGCTGCAAGCCGAAAGCGTGCTCAAGACACGCATCATCGGTCAGGATGAGGCTGTCGAGGCAGTTGCCAAGGCTGTGCGCCGCAGCCGCTCGCCGCTCAAGGATCCGCGTCGACCCGGCGGCAGCTTTATCTTTTTGGGTCCCACCGGCACGGGCAAGACCGAGCTCGCCAAGACGCTCGCCGAGTACCTCTTTGGCAGCAAGGATGCGCTCATCAGCTTCGATATGTCCGAGTTCGGTAGCGAGTTCGAGGTCTCCAAGCTCATCGGTAGCCCTCCTGGTTACGTCGGTCACGACGAGGGCGGCCAGCTCACCAAGGCCGTTCGTCGTCACCCGTACTCGGTCGTGCTGTTCGACGAGATCGAGAAGGCGCACCCCGATATCTTCAACATCCTGCTGCAGGTGCTGGAGGAGGGCCGCCTGACCGATAGCCAGGGCAAGACGGTCGACTTCCGCAACACCGTGATCATCATGACGTCCAACGTGGGCGCCCGCGAGATTGCGCAGGATGCGAGCGTTGGCTTTGGCACTACCGGCGAGCAGGGTCTCACGTCGAGCGAGATCCGCGGTCGCGCGATGGGCGAGCTCAAGCGCCTGTTCCGCCCCGAGCTGCTCAACCGCATCGACGACATTGTGGTGTTCCAGAAGCTCTCGGGTGAGAATCTCACCAAGATCGCGCACCTGCTGGTGGACGACCTGCGTCAGCGTTTGATTGCCAACGGCATGAACATCAAGCTCTCTGATGCGGCGTACGACAAGATCGTGGCCGAGGGCACCGACCTCACCAACGGTGCGCGTCCGCTGCGCCGTGCTATTCAAAAGCTCATCGAGGACCCGCTGTCCGAGGAGCTTCTGGCCGGCGAGTGGGGCGAGGGCGATACCGTCCTGTGCGACGTGGCCGATGGCAAGTTTGTCTTTAGCCATGGCACGGGCGAGATCCCGGCACCGCGTCCGGCGGGCACGCTCGGTGGCGATACCGCCCCGGCGGCGCCACACACCGGCAACGCCGCGCCCGTGAGCGGCGGCGTGACCTCGGGCCCCGGCGGCATGATGCAAGCCGGCTCTGGTGCGCTGTAGGGATTAAACATACCTTGTATAACGGGGGCGTTTCCGATAAGGAGGCGCCCCCGTTTCTATTGAAATGTGCTTCAATCTGCTGTGCTATACTGAAATTGAGATTCAGTATAGCAAAGGAGTTGATATGCCCACATCAATACTCGACACGCGGCCAGTTCAGATGAACGTGCGTATAGATCGCCAGCTCAAAGAGGCAGGAGACGCCGTACTGACTCATATTGGCATGACGCCGTCGCAAGCTGTGAGGGAGCTGTGGCAGTACTTGACCGAGAACGGTCATATGCCCGTCGCAAAAAAGAATGATGACGAAGTCCTGCCTGACGACATACGATCGAAGGCGAGTTCGTCCCGCGTCTCGGAAGGGGCTGCGTTAATTTCGAATTTTTATGAGCGGTTCTCGATTCAGAGGCCGAGCCCCGATGAAGCCTTTGATTACGACGAGTTATACGATCAAATGATGGGCGAGAGATTCAGCGATTGGATCGAATTATGAGCGGCGTCGGAACGAAACGTGTGCTCAAGCTGTTGATCGACACGAACGTCTGGCTAGATTACTTTCTCGCTCGTACGAATGCGACCAGGCCGATAGTCGAGCTCCTTTCTCGCGCGGCGGAAGCGGAGGATATCGTCCTCTTCTCGTCCTCCCTGTCTGTCAAAGACGTCTATTACATTCTGGGGAGGACGATGAAGGCCGACGCCCGCCGTGAGGGGGCTCTCACTCCCGAGGCCATCGCCGGTGCCGACGAGACAGCGTGGGCGTGTGTTCGCCTGATTCGGCAAAAGTCGATTATTGCCTCGGTCGGTGCAGACGAGGTCTTCGACTCCTTTGTGTTCAAGTATCATCACAACGACTTTGAGGACGACCTGATGCTGGGCGTCGCCAATCGCATTGATGCCGATTACGTCGTGACAGAGGACAAAAATCTCATCAAACATACCAATGGTGTATGCATTAACGTTCAACAGGCGTTGAGGCTGGTTGAAGGGTCCAACGTCCCTTCGGCGCGGCCCGTCTAAGCTGCTTTATCTTGATAAAGTGACGTTTCCTCACCGTTAGCCGATGATGCGAGGGCGCTCGGCGTTTTCGACTGGTTTATGCACGCAAAGTCTGGGAATATACAAGTCGCATGTCTTACTGTCTAACCAGTTGCGCCAAGGAGGCACCATGGACTACAAGATTACTGGCTACGAGCCCGCCCAGCTGTTCCATTTCTTTGAGGAGGTCAGCGCGATTCCCCGTGGGTCTGGCAACGAGAAGGGCATCAGCGATTTCCTGGTTGCGTTTGCCAAGGAGCGCGGCCTCGACGTGTATCAGGACGAGGTCTACAACGTCATCATTCGCAAGCCCGCATCTGCCGGTGCCGAGAATGCCCCGACCGTGATGCTGCAGGGCCACATCGATATGGTGTGCGACAAGTTGGGCTCTGTTGAGCACGACTTTACGACCGATGGTATCGACCTGGTCGTCAAGGACGGCGTCCTCACCGCTAACGGCACTACCCTGGGCGCCGACAACGGCATTGCTGTCGCTCTGATGCTTACCGTGCTCAACGACGATTCGATTGCTCATCCGGCCCTCGAGTGCGTGTTCACCACCGACGAGGAGACTGGTCTGGTTGGCGCTGAGACGCTCGACAAGTCCCAGATCAGCGCCCGCACCATGATCAACCTCGATTCCGAGGAGGAGGGCGTGGCCACCGTCAGCTGCGCCGGCGGCGT
The DNA here is from genome assembly GCA_900542125.1 of uncultured Collinsella sp. Lineage (GTDB taxonomy): Bacteria > Actinomycetota > Coriobacteriia > Coriobacteriales > Coriobacteriaceae > Collinsella. The sequence continues at coordinate 8,286 of UQMO01000070.1, forward strand.
CGTCGTTACCTACACCTGCCCGATCGTGCGCGAGCACAAGACCGGCAGCACCCTTACGCTCGACATCTCCGGCCTGCTGGGCGGTCACTCCGGCTCCGATATCAACCTGGAGCGCGGCAACGGCAACCTCATCATGGCCCGCATCATCGACCGCTTGATGGTAGCCGGCGAGCCCGCCGTCGTCAGCTTTAACGGCGGCACTAAGGACAACGCCATCAACCGTGAGTGCAAGGCCGAGCTGGTTTACGCCGACCACACTGCCGCCGAGGCAGCGGCCGAGATCGCAAAGGGCATCATCGCCGACGTCACTGCCGAGCTCGAGGTCTTCGACCCCGGCTTTACCTGCACCGTCGAGATTGCCGACGACGCCGAGGTCGAGGCCATGAACCAGAAGTCCGCGCTTGCCCTCATCCGTGCCCTGCGTCTTGCCCCTAACGGCGTGATTCGCCGCAACGTCGCCACCGACGGCTCCGTCGAGGTTTCCTCCAACATCGGTGTGGTTGCCACCTCTGACGACCAGGTCAAGATCATGCTGTCCCCGCGCTCCTCGATCACTTCGCTGCAGAACGAGTTCAAGGACCGCCTGCAGACGCTGGCCGATGTCTTGGGCTTCGACGCCAAGTTTGAGTTCGAGTATCCCGGCTGGAGCTATGCCGAGCATTCGCCGGTCCGCGACATCTTTGTCGAGAGCTATCGCGAGCTCTTTGGCTCCGAGCTGCGCATCGAGTCCATTCACGCCGGCCTTGAGTGCGGCCTGTTTGCCGAGGCCCTGCACGGCCTGGACGCCATCGCCGTGGGCCCGACGCTCTCCGATGTCCACACCCCGGACGAGAGCATGGAGCTCGCTTCTGCCGAGCGCTTCTATGAGCTGCTCATCGACGTTCTCAAGCGCCTCGCTGCGTAAAGATTGCGCTAGCAGCAGTCCGAGCCACGTGCTAGCGGATTGCAAATGACATTACGAGAGGGGACACCCGGTCTTTTGCGACAGGTGCCCCCTCTCTTTTTTTAAGAAATGGGAAATTGATTGGCGTCTAGCCCATATCCGCCTTGATGAGGTCGAGGGTGCGCTGGCAGTTTTCGCGGACGGGGCCGAGCATATGCTCGCGCAGGTCCGCCATGCCGGGCAGGTCGGCGTATTCGTCCATGACCTCTTCCATGCAAATGGGTGCCTCGTAGGCGAGGTCCATCATGGTCGCAAAGCAAAACTTCTCGGATAGCCCGGCATCGGTGAGCGCCGTCTCCAGCGCGGGGTCGCCCATACCGTGGTATCGGCGGATAGCGCCTGGACCGATGCGCCCCACACGATTTTCGCCGCCAACGCTCATGGCAAGGTGCGCCCGGCGGCGCATGCGCTCGTACGCCAAGCCCGAAGCGACATCGTACATTCGAGCCATCATGGCTGCGCCGTCGTTTCCAAGGAGCAGGGAATAGTTTTTCGCATGCGCATCCGGTGCGCCGATAATGGCGTTGAAGAACAGTATCTGCGTAAACAGATACAGGTTAAGTTGATGGTGGCTCGTATTTACGAGGAGCTCTTGAATATCGCGGGTGGTCGGGCCGCCGTCTGCCGTGTACTTTTGGGCGGGCATCACCCCAAGTGCCTGACAGAGGTCTTCTTGATGTAGGCGTCTGATCGTTCCGTCTTCGACTTTCACGCGGTCATAGCGCTCAACAATGAGGGCGGGTTCGTCCTCAAACATACGATATTCGACGTTTGCCGTTGCGATACCGGCGCGCTGGGCGCTTTTCATGCAGACAAACTCATTCAGAGCCTCGAGTTTAAATCCGATAACGCCATTTTTGAAAATATGCGTCGTGGGCGAGGAGCCCATGCATTCGCACCAGCGGCCGTTTATGAACGCGAGCGCGAACTTGCCCTGATTGCCTCCGAGTGACCAACTTTCATCTAGGCTCATCCACGATGCATCGCGGTTATCTCTGATCGACTTGAGGCGGAGAGCAATTTCGTGGTCGTCTATAGGGCGATATTCGCCAGCGCGATGCAGGACGGCGTCGGCCTCTTCTTCGGCACAAAACTGCACTCCGCCCGGACAGTCGAGTCCGATATGGCTGAGCAACGCAACGGGATTGTTGGGCCTAACGTCGAATTCGGTGGCAATCGCTTTGGCTCTGTTAGACCAGGATTGACATACATGTGTCCCCACGGTGCCATATCGTTAG
>UQMO01000071.1 GCA_900542125.1 uncultured Collinsella sp.
AAGACGGAAAGCACATTAAGTGCTTTCCTTTGCGTGCGGAACTCGCGACAAACTTCATGCCCTCCGGTCCGCCCCGGGAGCCAGGTTGACTAACTCGGGCCCGGCATTCAGAAAAGTCAGTGCAGCAAAATGGCGATGCGGGTAGGGTGCACAAGAAAGGGGCACGTTGCTGAAACGTGCCCCTTAAGTTGCGGTGGAATATGGACTGTTTTTGGCTGTTGAGGTGTTATTTAGTCCGTATTTCACCGCAACTGAGGGGTGGGATGTGGGGTTAACGCTCGTAGATTAAGTTGCCTGCCAGGTAGGTTGCCTGAACTTTGGTAGCCTGGAGCTCTTGTGGGTCGATGGTGAGCGGGTTTTGGTCCAGGACTACCAGGTCGGCGTATTTGCCGGGCTCCAGGCTGCCGAGGTTTTGCTCGTCGCCCGCTGCGTACGCGCTGCCAAGCGTGTAGTTGCGCAGAGCTGTAGCCGCGTCGATGCGCTCGCTGGGGAGCCAGCCGCCTTCAGGCCAGTGGCTGCGGGGGTCTTGGCGCGTGATAGCCGTGTAGAGCACGTTCATGCTAGTAACGGCTGTGATGGGGCTATCGGTGCCGAAGGCCTGGCGGATGCCGCGCTGCTTATAGGTCGCAAACGGCCACATGATGCGGCTGCGCTCCAGGCCCAGGTCGCGCTCCGGGCCACCCGGGTCGAGCGTGATGTGGCAAGGCTGGCTCGAGGCAATGACGTTGAGCTTGCGCAGACGATCGATGTCACCGGGCAGCATATTCTCCAGATGCTCGAGCGTGTTATGACCGTGCGGGGGCAGACCGTAGAGCTCTGCCGCCTCCTCAAAGATATCGAGCGCAGCATGAATGGCGCCGTCGCCGATAACGTGGATGCGCACGGCGTGCCCACGCTCGGCTGCCGCCAGAACCAGCTTGCGCATGCGCTCGACGGGAACCGTCAGACGACCCTGGTCGCCCGGAAAGCGCGGGTTGGCATAGGGCTCAGTGAGGTATGCGGTATGCTCGCTCGACACGCCGTCGAAGAACTGTTTAAAGCCTGGCGCCGAGAGCAGCGCGTTGTTCGCGTAGCGGGTCTGGAGTTCTTCCAAGCGTGATTGGTCATCCAGCAGCGTGGGGAACAGGTGGGCGCGAATGCCCAGCTTGCCGGCGGCTTGCAGCTTGTCGTAAACATCGTCGCGAATAAAGTCGCAGCCCGGCATGGGCATGAGCGACATATCGCAGATCGAGGTGATGCCTTGCTCGGCCATACGCTTCATCTGGTCGGCGTAAGCGCTCGCGATGCGGTCCTCGCCCAGCCACTCCAGGCAGCGCGGCAGCAGCTGCATAGCAGCTGCCTCATGGGCGATACCCGTAAGCTCACCGTTTGAGTCTTTGTCGTAACTTCCACCCGCCGGAGGCTCGCTGTCGCGCGTCACGCCGAGGGCTTCGAGTGCGCGGCTGTTGAGCCACAGGGTATGTCCATCGCCCGAATACATAACACAGGGGCGATCGGGGAAGGCGGCGTCGAGGGAGGCCTTGGTAGGGTGCTCGGGCGGATCCCAGCGGTAATCGCGCCAGCCCTGGGTCACGACCCAGGCGTCATCGGGCAGGCCCTGGGAAAACTCGAGCGCATGCTGCACCAGTGCCGCCTCTGACGTGCCCATATCCATAAGCATATACGGCGAGGAACCGACCGAGGTATGGAAGAAGTGCAGATGAGCGTCATGGAAACCGGGACAGATGAACCGCTCGCCGTAATCGACCACCGGCGTGGCGGCAGGTGCGGCGGCAATCACGTCATCGGGCGCGCCGACCGCGACGATGCGATCGCCTGCAATGGCAATCGCCAGCTCGCGGGCGGTATCGATGCCGTCTTGGGCGGTAAAGACGTTCTTGGAGCGGATAATCCGATCGATATGTTGCATGGGCGTCCCCATCTCTGGCAGGAAATTCAACACCCCCGAGTGTACTCCCCCGCCCTTGTAACAAAACCCCAAGCGGCAAACGGCAACTTTGCCAGCCCTAGCGGCAGGTGGCATACTGGAGAGAGCCTGTACGATTTTGCGATCGAGCCAGCAAGGAGCAAATCGACCATGACGAAGACCAAGGCACAGCAGATTATGGCGGCAACCGAGGTTCGCGCGGCAGACGACGTCACCGCGGCCATCCAGGATATCGCCGCCGAGTTTGAACCCTACATCATCAAGCAGCGCCGGCACTTCCATAAGCACCCGGAGTTGAGCCTTGCCGAGGAGCGCACGACTTCCGACATTGCCAACCAGCTCGACGCCATGAATATCCCCTACGAGCGTCCGCTCAAGACGGGCCTGGTGGCGACGCTTCGCGGCACCGCGCCGGATGCCTACCGCGAGGACGGCACGCCGCGCCGCCGCATCCTGCTGCGCGCCGATATCGACGCCCTGCCCGTCACTGAGCAGACCGGCGAGGAGTTCGCCAGCGTCAATGAGGGCTGCATGCACGCCTGCGGTCACGACTGCCATATCGCCATGATGCTCGGCACGCTGCAGATTCTGCGCCACATGACCGATGACATCCACGGCGAGATTCGCATCGTATTCCAACCCAGCGAGGAAAACGGCCAGGGCGCTAAGCTCATGATCGGCACGGGTGTGCTCGATGGCGTCGACGGCGCCTATGCCGCGCACATCTGGAGCGAGGTCGATGCCGGCACCGTGAGCTGCGAGCCCGGTCCGCGCATGGCAAATACCGACTGGTTCCGCATCGATGTCCGCGGCACCTCGTGCCATGGCGCCATGCCCCAGCGCGGCCACGACGCCGTTATGGTTGCCGCCGAAATCGTCAACGCCCTGCAGACCATCGTCTCGCGCGAGATTAGCCCCTACGAACCCGCCGTCATCACCGTCGGCGAGCTGCACGGCGGTACCGCGCGCAACGTTATCGCCGGCACGGCGTACCTCGCCGGCACGGTGCGCACCTATGGCGACAAGACGCATGAGGAGATGCCCGAGCTTATGCGCCGCATCGTGGAGCACACCGCGGCTGCTCTGGGCGCCGAGGCCGAGCTCACCGACTACACCATCGCCAACTACAAGGTCGAAAACGATGCCGCCTCGAGCGAGCGCTGCCGCCAAGCTGTGCTCAAGTGCCTGGGTCCCGCGGGCGAGGGCCATTACCGCGGCACGCTTTCGGGCGAGGACTTCTCGGAGTATCTGCGCCGCGTACCGGGCGTGCTCGCCTTTGTTGGCACGCGCAACCCCCAGATCGGCGCCACCTATGCCCAGCACTCCTGCTTCTATAAGATCGACGAGAGCGTGCTCGCCAAGGGCTCCATGGTAGCCGCTCAGTATGCCATCGACTTTTTGGCCGAGCCCACGCAAGAAGAGCTCGACGGCCCCACGATCGCCGCGGTTGCCGAGACCAATCCCGACCTGGCAGCCAAGCTGCGCTCTGCCAAGGCAACGGCCGCCGAGGCCCGCGACGCCGTGCACGACGCCCGCACCGCCCGCCATGCCGCCATCAAGGGCATCCACGATGCCCGTACCGCTGCTCGCCACGAAGAGAAGCACAGCGAGTAATCGTCGCGCATCCACAACCATCTGGCTATAACAAAGTGGGGGCGAACGTTATTCCAGCGTTCGCCCCCACTTATGTTTCGCCAGCATTTTCGAACCCATCCCCCATCACGACAGGTGAGTGCGCAGGAAGGTGAGCCATCGTGGTTGTTCGAGGTGGATGATATCGGTGGGAACTCCGGCGGGAGCGTGCCCACCAAAAAGCAGGCCCGCGTCTACCGGGTTGATAAGGCGCACGATCCAAACGACGACGACCAGCACGCACAGGACTGCGATTGCGATATCGATGCCGTGCTTTGCCTTGCCCGACGTCGCCTCATCGCGCACAAATGCAAGCACAAACGCAAGCGGCACCACCCAAAACAGCGGATGGTAGGCAATTGCCGCCGCAAAATCGAGTCGCAGCGCCGCCAGCCAGGCCCTCGTCATACCACATCCCGGACAGGGAATGCCCGTCATCAGGCGAAAGACGCAGCCGATGTCGAGCAGGTAGAGCGCAAGCCAGGCGATAAAGAGGACGCCGATGCAAGAAAAGGCGCGGCGAATAAGCTCCGCCGCGCCCTTATGTTCCCGAGGGTTGCTCACGATGCCTTAATCGTTAGGCACGCACGCCGAGACGGGTGTTGTAGACCGTAGCCATGGCGTTGGTGTTCTTGATGATGATATTCATGGCAAAGATGGGACCAAGGCCGCACAGGAGCGCACCGACAATCTGCCACATAAGAATGGTGGTGCCGTTCTCCTGGAACACCAGGCCATAGCGAGGAGCGTTGGCCTGCAGGCGGTTACCGATCTTATAGTACCAGTAGAGGGCATAGAAACCGCAGGTCACAAACGACAGCAAGATGAATGCGGCAATACCCGGCGTGGAATCGCCATCCTCCTGGCACATGGTATTGATGTCGCGAGCCAGGCAGTAGAGGAAGTAATACGAATAGATGCCGCAGGTCACGATAGAAAGCAGGAGCAAGCCAATCAAGCTACGGTCGCTCTTTACAGGTCCATAGCCCATCGGAGCTGCAGCAGGCTGCTGGGCGTACTGACCGGTGTACTGCTGCTGATTCGCGTACTGCTGGGGCTGCGGCTGAGGCTGAACAGCCTGAACCGGAGTGGGCTGAATCTGCGTGGGCTGAGGCGCGGGCTGCGGCTGAGGCGCAGGCTGAGGAGCAGCGGGAGCAGCACCAATAGGAGATCCGCAAACCGGGCAGAACTTGGCATCGTCCGAAAGGGGCGATCCGCAACTAGGACAAAACATAAGCCTCTCCTTTTCCCAAGGCGTTACACGCCTTCAAACCTTACACGTCTATGTTCTCAACAATAGCCGCGACGTTGTTGCGCAACATTGACCAATTTCCGAGAAATTTTGCTGCAACCGTTTTCCCAGGCATTTTCTTGCTTTCGCAGTAGAAAAAGACACCCCGGGCTCAGTTGCCCAGGGCGCCTCGACCGACTATTCGGTTTGATTGTTTTCGGCAGCAGGATTATCGCCCGGCTCATCCGCCGGCGTGGCAACGGCATTCCAATCGGGTTCCGCAGGCGTCGCCTCGGGCGCGGGGGCCGGTGCCGGGGCAGACGTCGGCGCGGGCGACGTTGCAGGCTCGGGCACAGGTGCCGGCTCAGGCGCAGACTCGGGCACGGGCTCGGGCTCGGGCGCAGGTGCCGGCGAAGCATCCGGAGCGCTGTAACCCGAAGGAGCGGACTTCTTCTCAAACGGCAACACAAAAGTCAGGACGTCATCCTTGTCCTCGTCGGCCCACTCGCTTGCATAACGCGCAACCCAATAGCCAACGGCACGATGCTTGAGCATGTTGCCAAAGACCGTGAGGAATACCGTGACAAACGCCGTCAGCACCAAGAACAATACGAGCGTAATGCCACCGCCGGTAACAAGCGCCTCAATAGCCGTAGGACGGTAGTAGTAGCTATACATACCGACAGAGGCAATGGTGCCAAAGACGAGCGTCAGGATCCATGTGATAACGTTGGCGACCAGACCCGTCAAAAACTCAGGAAGGAACGATGCGCAGAACAGCTTGGTCTTATTGTTCTTAAAGGCCGCCCAGACCTTATCGAGCGAAAACGCGCTCTCGACGCGACCGGTCACCGCAAAGTGCATCACGGCGATGTCGGCGAACATAGTAAAGAAGACACCCAGGACCGCCGTGGCAATCATAGCCAGAACAAACAGGCCCAGCGAGCCAAACAGAGCGGCCTCAAGCGCATAGGAGCCGCAATAAGAGTACGCACCCGCGGCACCAATTACCACGCTCTCCACCAGCGAAAGCGCTACACCAATAACGGGAATAGCCGCGATAACCTTGAGCACGCTCGAAATAACGCCCGAAAAGACGCCAAGGCCAAACGACGTGGAACGCATCAACGGACGATCCATGCCGTCATCGACCTTGAGCGACAGGTCGCGACCCCATTCGATGCCAAAGCCAGAACCGCACGCGCTTGCCACACAGGCAGCCAAAAAGCCGAAGGCAGCCGCGATACCGCCGATAACGGGAATGAAGAGCACGAGCACCGACACGACACAGATGAGCGCCGGCAAAAAGGCAATCTGGCACACGCGCTGCAGCACGCCCGGAGTCTTGGTCATATCCTCAAACGCCTGAGCCACACAGCCCTTGGACGCATTCGCCACGGGCGGTTGCGGAACAAACTGCTGGGGCTGACCCTGAGGGGCAGAGGCTGCGGCACCGGCATTGGGGGCACCACACGCGCCGCAGAACTTGTCGTTATCGCCCATGGGGGCACCACACTGCGAACAGAACATCGAGATCATCCCTTCGTATCTTGAGCGAATCATCTGGATCGCAAACGATGTCTTTGGCATCATTATCACCCAATGTGGGGACAAATACTCCAACATGACGCATTTGCAATGCGCAGGGCGCTATTCGATTGTTTGATGAGCTCGACCGCGTTAGTTCGTTCCGCGGAAGCCCTTGCCGACGATCTCGGAACTATCCACGATGGTGATAAACGCGTCTGGATCGATCTCGCGGGCATAGCGACGCAGCTGCACGGCCTCGCGGCGGCTCAGCACGCTCATGATCACCGTTACGCACTTGCCCGAGAAGGCACCGTAGCCACGGCTAATGGTTGCCGTGCGGTTAAGGTGCTTGACGATAAACTCCTCGACCTTAAGGGGCTCGGAACAAATGACCGTGCAGACTTTGCGCAGGTGAATGCTCTCGATGGCCTTGTCGACCACGAGCGTCTTGGCAAACAGGCCGAGCACGCAGTACAGACCGACGCGCGGACCGTACAAGAAGGCCGCGATGGTCACGATGCCGATATCGACCAGCAGCAGCGCACGGCCGATCTCAAGCGTCGTGCGGCGTTTGAGAATCATGGCGAGGATGTCCGTGCCGCCCGTCGAGGCACCAATATCAAAGACGATGGCGCTGCCGAGCGCCGGCAGAATCACGGCAAAGCACAGGTCGAGCCACATATCGCCCGTCATCGAGACATCGGTCGGAATAAAGAGCTCAAACAGCGAAACATAGGCGGACAGCGCAAACGAGGCAAAGACACTCCACAGGATTGCCTTGCGCTCCAAAAAGATAAAGCCCAGAACGACCAGGACCGCATTGATAATCCACATAAAAACGCCGACGGGCAGGGTCGGGAACAGCGTGGACAGAATGACCGACACGCCCGAGGTGCCGCCAAAAGCAAAGTGATTAGGGGTTTTAAACGCGACGATGGCAAAGGCCGTGAGGATCAGACCCAGATTGAGCTCAGCGAAAAAGCGCGGGAAGCCCGGCTCCTGGCTGCGCTTGCGACCAGCGCGCTCGCCCCGCTCGATAACATCGCGATCGACCACGCGCTCCATCGGCACTACGGGAGGACGATGCACCTCCTCGGCAGCACGCGACGCCGCCTCTGCCGCAGCGGCCTCAATTGCCCATGCCTTGCTTTCTGTTTCGCGCTCGTCGGCCATTACGGCAACCCCTCGTTAACAATTTGGAAACAATGCGCCCATTAGGGTAACGCGGAACGTGGGGATTGCAACCCTTAGTTAGACGAGCGGTATGGCTACATCGGGAGCGTACAAAAACTGCCGGCCACGCTTTTGCTTGCGCGGTCGGCCGTTTAACGTTTTCGCAGATAAAACCTGCCAAAACAAACCTGTCCCCTTTTGGAAGGTTATTCGTGCTGGCTGGTGCGATGCTCGTACTCCTCGGGGGTGATGACATCCTCGATGCGCAGGTTGACGCCCGCCACCTCAAGGCCGGTCATCGCGGCAAGGCGCTCGGTGACACGTGCCTTGACATCGTCGAAGATCGCGGGCGCATAGGCGCCGTACTCGATGATGACGGAGATGTTGACGACCACGCGATTGTCATCGGTGACCTCGACCGTCACGCCCTTGGTCAGATTCTCGGCACCGAACTGCTCCTGCACAAAGTGCATAAGGTTACCCTTCATGCCCAGAACGTGCGGAACCTCGCGAGTGGCCATGGCAACGATCTTCTCGATCACGCCGTTGGAATAGGTCAGCGAGTCCTCGGACTCGTCTGCTTCCTCGTCGTCCTCATCCGTATCGGACTCGGCCTCGACGAGAGCCTCGTCCTCGAGCGTCACATCCTCAGCTTCGGCGACGACCGCCTCGTTCTCCTCGAGCTCGGTATCGGCTACATCGACCTTCGTATTAAAAGCCATGGTTCCTCCTTATGCCTGCCGCGGATGCGACAGTCGAATACATATTAGCGGCCGCTAAACAGACGGCCGAAGAAGTTGACGATCCCGTTCTCGCCGTCGCGAATTTGACCGATCACAGCGCCGATCAGCACGAAGAATGCAATGACGAGCGTATCCCACAGGCCCAACGTGAGCACCAACACGGCGAGGATAAAGCCGGCGACGGCACCGAGCGTGGTGTTGGGATGACGCACAGCATAGCTCCAGATGGCAGCGCCCGTACCCTTGATGAGACCCATAGCCTCGTCAAAATCCGCGGCTGCCGCGTCTTGTAACTCGGTTGCCTCTGCTTTGGAATCAACAGGTTCGCTCGCCGGCGTAGCGTTCTGGTCGATCGTCAGGCGCGGCGTGCGGGCGGTCTTGTCTTGGTTGGTATCACTCACCGGAAACCTCCACGGTCTGGACGGTAGTCTTGGACGGCAAAAAACGGACGCGCGCGGTCGTGCCCGGCGTGCCGAGCATGGTGTCGCAGGCCTTCTCGATGCGCTGCTGCATCGCGGTGGCAAGAGAGGCGACGTCTTTATCATCCAGCGCGATGGCCTCGACCTTAAAACGAACGCGCGACTCGTCGGAGCCTTGAACGCGCGCCTCGATATGCTCAACCATCACGCGATCATCGCACTCCGCCGCGGCACGGGCGCACGAGGAAAGCGCTGCGAGCGTAACCTCGATATTGCGCTCCCCCGCCGGATGCACGCAGGACGGCTCGCGACGCGCGAACATCAGGCGGAAAAAACCGATGAGCACGCCAAGTGCCACGATGGCGGCACACACCGTAACGACGACGCGAGGCATGGTGTCACGCAACAGCAGCATAAAGCGATACGTATACGGTCCCCAGAACTGGCAGACAAGCGTGCCCAGCGCCACGATGGCGGCGGCAAGATACACGATCGCTAGGGCTCGTTTGAGTACGCGCACGCGCGCTCCCTTCAGGTTTCGGTCCACAGAATGCAAAACGATTCGCATCATTATAAAAGAGCCGGGTCCGGTGCTGTACGCACGCGGATCCGGCTCATCTATTCCACGAGGCTTGCATGCTCGTTTCATTATGCCCAGATATGCACGGCTTAACCCGTGCAGGCGCTACTCCTCCTCGAGGGCAGCGATGACCTCGTCGGTCATGTCCATGGTGCTGTAGACGTCCTGGACGTCGTCGAGCTCCTCGAGACGGTCGATGAGGCGCTGAACCTTCTTGGCGTCGGCGCCGGAGACCTCGGTCGGGGTGGTCGGGACCATGGTGGTTTCGGAGCCCTTGACCTGGACGCCCTGCTCCTCGAGCGCCTTGGAGACAGCCATAACCTCGTTGGCAGTAGTCCAGACGATCCACTCCTCGCCGGCATCCTCGTAGTCCTCGCCACCGGCCTCGGCGATGGCCATCATGAACTCATCCTCGTCACCAGCAGCACCGTTGGCGATCATGGTCTCCTTCTTGGCGTTCTCGTCCAGGATCTCCTTGGCGACGACGATCTGGCCCTTGCGCTCAAACTGGAAGGCGACGGAGCCGGAGGTGCCCAGGTTGCCACCAGCGTGGGAGAAGGCGGAACGGACATCAGCGGCGGTACGGTTGCGGTTGTCGGTCAGGCAGTCGACGTAGACGGCGACACCGGCGGGACCGTAGCCCTCGTACACGATGTTCTCGTAGACGGCGGCGTCAGCACCCGAACCAAAGGCCTTGTCGATAGCGGACTTGATCTTGTCCTTAGGCATGGACTGAGCCTTGGCCTTGGCAACGGCAGCGGCGAGGCTGGCGTTGTTCTCGGGCAGCGGGTCACCGCCGAGACGGGCAGCAACGGTGATGTTGCGACTGAGCTTGGAGAAGAGGGCGGAACGCTTGGCGTCCTGCGCGCCCTTACGATGCTTGGTTGTGGCCCACTTAGAGTGTCCGGACATACGTGTCTCCTATCGGTTTCGACCTAAAGCCCAGCGCAGATGCTCGGGCAATATAAACAAACGTCGTTATGATATACCTACTAGCCTGCGAGATAAACCCCAAAATGAAGGCGTCGTGATGATGCCCCCTTTGCCTTGATTATCGACTTCATCCGAACACCTCCCACATTCATCCGTACATGTACGG
>UQMO01000072.1 GCA_900542125.1 uncultured Collinsella sp.
TCTACACCTAAGCCTTCGTCGGCAGCGTCAGATGTGTATAAGAGACAGGTTTTCGCGAAATACGGGGTATGGTCGAGGGGTCGGGGTTAAACGTAGTAGATGGGCCGGTTTCGTGGCGGCGGCATCGCAGGCAGCCGACCGAGGGCGCCCGGAAGTGGGCAGGGCACCCGCCTAACGACCGATTTCCTGCCAATTGCATAGGACGTTGGCTCGCAACTCCATTTCGGCTGTCTTTTGAGCTTTAGTTTTGCACCTATAGCGCAATTCCAGGCGCGAGCAAAGACTTCGCACTATCGCATCAAGCTGCTCGGTATCGTTAAGCATGTCGTGCGTAACCAGGAAGACGTCATACCCCATACTTTGCAGTGCCGTCATACGCTTGGCGTCGTGGTCGAGCACGGCTCCCGATCCGTGGATGACCTCTCCTTGAAGCTCCACGATTCCTGCCTTCATTATGTTTGGGTTAACAATCACGATGTCCCCGTAGCAGGCTTTTTGCCCCGCAATGCTCTGTGCCGATGCAGTAAGCGGTGTAAAGTCATTGACATATACATGCCTAAAGCCGGCGCCACCGCGGGAGCGAGGAAGCGACAACAATAGAATTCCAGCAACTTCAAGCGGAGACGCTGCTACACCCGTTACCATCTGCGCGGCTTTGTAGAATTTAGCACCCCACTTGCGGCTTTTCATCTTCGTGGCGTACTCATGAAGCTCGTTTAATTCGATGAGTGGCTTCCTCATCCAGAGCGAAGTACCTTTGAGTTTCGTGACTTCCTTAGTCGTCTTTTGCTTGTTTGACCCTTTTGTATTTACTTGTTCTTTGACTTTCACGCGTGCATAAACGCGTTTCCACTGCGCTTCATCCTGGCTTTCATCGAATTCAAAGAGGGACTCGGTGGTGTTATCTCCTGCGGTGTCTTCGGCTTTGCCAAGCTCTGCTTCGGCTACGGCGGTTGGCTCAAAGACCGAGAACCACCCGCAGAATTCGAACATCGCAAGGACGAGATCGGTTGGAGATACAAAACGAGCTAGGGTAAATAACGTCGCAAGTGGATTAGTTACTCTAAAGCCCATCGCGGTTTCTAGCGTATTGCCCGCCCCCGAAGCATCTTTGCAGTGGATTGTTGCTCGTAATCCCGAATGGTAGTTAACGCCACCGGGCGCCGTCGTGGTGACTATCGGCGTCTTGAGCACATCGATTGTGAAGGGCGATCGAGCTAGGGCAAGCCAGCCGTCCTCGGAACTTGGGAGGCGCGGGTAGAGGCCGCGGACCTGGGGCGGGCAGCGCCAGTAGCGGAATGCGGTGTTTGCGCAGACGATATCGTCCATTTGCGCCTCCCCTGGTATCGGTCGTAGGCCATGCGGTTGTGGTCGTGGACGATTATCTACTGGGGCATCATGCGGGTAAGTACCGGAAGCTGACCAAACGCTGACCAAAAGCTTGACGAGTTCTGCCGAAAAACCTTCGTGTGATAGAAATCCGCTGGAAGGCGCTCTGGGCATGCGGTCCCTGTCTCCACATTTGCGCTCGAATCACATGGGGAGTTCAATGAAATTACGGATATGTTTTATACAAAACATGCAGTGGCGTCATCAAAAAGGGTGCGATAAGAAATGACGCCTTATACGACTTCGATTCGATTTTGGTGTCAGATTTGGTGTCAAGCTTGGTGTCAAAAAGAAAAAGGTCAGAGACTTAACACCTCTGACCTGCGCTTTTGATGGTGGGCGATACAAGATTCGAACTTGTGACCCCATCCGTGTGAAGGATATGCTCTACCCCTGAGCCAATCGCCCGTCGCCTTTCGGCAAAAGAGATACTATCATAGCCGCGCGTGGTTTACCAAGAACTTTTTGCCCTCGATTTTAAATTCGTGGTCGCAAGAAAGCCAACGCGGGCAGACCACCCAGCAAACCTACAGCTAAACCACCATTTATCGCTTGATCCACGAAGTCTCGGGGCGACAGATGAGTCGCGCGTTGTTGTAGGCCATGTCGAGCGTGAGGCAGGTGCGTGCGGCGGAGAAGCCGTCCTCGCGCTGGATGGTCAGCGCCAGTTCGGGCTTGTCACCGGTTAGGCACAGCGGCAGCAGCAGTTGGATGCGGCCTCCGTAGAACTGCGGCACGGCGAGCGTGTAGTTGGCGGCGGCGCGGCGGGCGGCCTCGACGACTGAGCCCTCGAAGGCGCGGCGCAGCAGCAGCGAGTTGTCCTCCCCCATCAGGCTGGCGGGAATTCGTGTGAGGTTCTCCTCGTCGCCAAGAATGTGATCGATGTTGGAACGGATAGGCAGGCGGTAGTCAAAAACCAGCTCGGAGGGGTCCTCGGCAAAGTGCACGCGGCACGGCAGGTACTCAAACGAGACCAGCATGGGGTCGCTTTCCTTAAAGAAGCCCTTCAAAAACCAACGCTGGCGCGCGTCGGGCTTGGTGTTGGGCTCAAACAGGCCGTAGATGGTCTCGTAGCGGCGCGTGTACAGACCGGTGTTGAACAGGCAGCGGTCGTCGTCGAACACCAGCGGCAGGTTAGACGGCGCGGTCTGGTCCACGTCGCGCTCGGTCAGAAAAACCGCGCGACTAAACGAGAACGACAGATAGTTTTTAAGGATGCGGTTGCCGTGGCCCCAGTCCTCGGGGTCGGCGAGGTCGGCCAGACGGTCATAGCAAGGTTCGGGGCAAAATGCAAAGTCGTATACATTGCTGCACAGGGTGCTGGGGATCTCCATGTGGCGTCCAATCCATTAAAAAGCCGGCGTGCGAATGCTTTGATTCTATACGTGCGACGCGCCATCGGGACGCACAACGCAATTGTGCCGAAGCTCATTGGCGAGTTCGGCTCGCGTGCGACTACCGGAAACGAGGTCCTGGATCCAGGCGTAGTACTGGTTGTTCTTGGGCTCGGGGGCGTCGGACAGCACGACCGGGGCGCCGGCGAGCCTTAGGACGGACAGCGCAAAGACAAGGCTGGTGCGCTTGTTGCCGTCCTCGAAGATGTGGTCCTTGACCATGTGCTCGCCCACGTAGGTGACCTGGTCAAAGATGTCCGCGAATCGATCGGCCGGCGTTTGGCCGAATATCGTACTGAACGCACCCGAAAGTACGGACTCGACGCGTCCAAGTTCGAGTGCGGCTCTGTTGCCTGTGGCGTTGGTCGTATAGCAGCGTCCGATCGTCAGCAGCGTGTCGTGTAGACGCATCGCGGCGGCGGCCATGGTCTCGAGTGATTCGGTATCATCGAGCACGAGCGGTGCGAACGGATGCGCTCCCCGCTTCGTGTCCGCCATCATGAGTTCTCCAAGAGCCTGAGCGCGTTGGGCATGTTCGAAATGGTCAGCCGAATAGCTTCGTCGATTGACGTGGTGCCGCCGAGCAAAATCGGTGATGCTGAATTTGCCACGTGCGCAGTTGAATGATCTTCTTGAGCAACGCAATCAGCGCCGTCATCTTGTTGAACATAGCTCCAAGGCATGTCTGACTCCTCTATAGCTTTACAGACGAAATAGCCTGCGAGTCGTACTCCAGAGCAATCGGTTGCCAGACGAGGTCTTCGATGGTGCAGTTTAGGGTGTCTGCAAGCGCCAATGCCGAGGAAACCGAGGCGCGGCGTAGGTCGAGCTGGTTCTGCTCGTAGAGTTGAATGGCGCGAAGCTTAACCCCCGATTGGGCGGCGAGCTGTTTTTGCGTTAGTCCGGCAGCCTTTCGTGCCGCCTTGAGGCCCTTTTTGTCTGCCTGGGCGTTGTTCCATTTTTCGATGACAATCTGGGCGAATTTATCTTCGGAGGCCTCGTGGAGCGGATGGTACGAGCCGATGATCCAATCGAGCGGAGCGACTTCGAGTAGCTTATTAAAGCCCAAGCTGCTCATCCATTGCGTATAGGCCATAACCCACCCCGCCCAATACTGAGGCGAACGGTCGAACGGATAGGTCTCCCTACATCTGACGGGGGTCAGTCCCGCATGGGCGATAATATCGCGCGCGAGCTCGTCGCCCGCCATGCCGCAGACGACGCGAGGCATACCGTGCTCAAACTGTTTCATCTCAAGAGCGTTCGACATGATCGCGTCAACTCGGCTGGAGTCAGCCCTTGGTCGCATAGGGCAAAATCGACCGCCTCGCCCAGCGTTCTCATTGCATCCTCGAGATACATCTCACTGTAGGCGTGGGTCATCGCCCGTCATCCCCTCTCGAATGATATCGACGATACGTATTCCCTCAAACGGGTTTTCGGCAAGGAGCTCCCGATACTGCGCCCTTGCCGCTTCATCTCGTTCCTTGGCCAATGGACCATACAGAGCTTGCTGCGCACGTTCAAATCCAGCAAAACGAATGCTCTTAAACGCACGCTCGCTTTTGAGCACAATCTGCTCCTCCAGGTTACCGAGCCTCATAGATCGTCCAAGCTGATCGACGGTGATCGTATTGTTTACAAAAGCTCTGGCATAGCTAAAGTACGAGTCGTCCGCACGCCACCCCCTTATTACGTCGCAAGTGCTCGTCTGAGGTAGAAAGTGATCATGGAGATATTCGCACGCCCCCGCGGCAATGGCGGTATCTTTGCGAAAAGAACGATGCTCAACGAGCAACGCTATCCAATGCAGGACGCAATATTGCGGCGATAGCAAGTCGAGAACTTTGAGATCGGCTATATCGAGTTCATAGCGATTCGCAAAGCCATCGGCATCGCGCGAGCATGCCCATTCCCTTGCAAGATCGAGGCTCTCTGTGCAATAGAATCCCTGTCCATAGTCGTTATGGATTTTCCCCAGGCCAAGCTGGGGAGTCTCAATGAATTTCTGAGAACCATGCCACAGTTCCACGCGAGTCTCCTAACAGGTATCGCTAGAGCGATACCTGTATTCAAATAGCAAGAGGGTGTCTGGAACCGAGTTTGAGTTCAATACTGGCTTCTAAGGCTCGCCGAGTCCGGAAGTATGCGACAAAATTCAGACTTGCTGATCACGCCGGAGCACAATAACGCCTCGTCCCGCTTACAGAGCTTCATAGACACGCACCTCATCTTGCTCGATGCTTTTGCGGAAGGGCGGGCGCATGTGCTCTGGTGGGTTGGTGACGATATCAACCTTTCGTCCAAGTTCCTTCTCGAGTTCATGGGAGAGTTCGTACAGCGCGCCGAACGTCATGGTGTTGCCGCAGATTAGGCGCAAGTCAATATCGCTATCGGGCGTTTGCTCGCCTCGGGCAAACGAGCCAAATAAATATGCTTCGCTGACGTCGTATTGAGCCAGCACGCGGGATACCGCGGATGATATGTAATCAAGTGAAATCATGTCTCAATTGGGCGATTAACAGTAGAACGTCAGGGGGCCAGCGCCGAAACCACCGGTGCGGCTTTTTGGCGTTCGGCGAGCTCGAAAATGAGCGGCGCGTTTGATTTGACGAAGTCGGTCAAGAAAGTCAGGTCATCAGCAGTAAATCCTTCGACGTTGAACCATTTGACCGTAGGCAAGAAG
Organism: uncultured Collinsella sp.; assembly: GCA_900542125.1. Taxonomy (GTDB): domain Bacteria; phylum Actinomycetota; class Coriobacteriia; order Coriobacteriales; family Coriobacteriaceae; genus Collinsella. The sequence goes on from UQMO01000072.1 coordinate 5,470, forward strand.
CATTCCGCATGATCAAAGCCAAGGTCAACCGGGCGCTCGACGGCTACGCGAACGGTCCCGTCATCTCTTGTCTCTGAGTAGGCAAGCTGGGTGCCATCATCAAGCTGAACATAGCTCCAAAGCATTGCTACCTCGTTTACAACTTTTTGAGTTAAAAGACTGCCCCTAACGCGGGTTGAATCACACTAGTTACCCGACCCAAATACGTCATCTACAAGATCAGGCAAGTCTGTCCACACTCGATAGGCGGCAACGTTGTCCGGATTCATTTCTCTTGCACGACGTTTATCATCCGTATTGTGCTTTGCGGCATTGGTCAAAGCCTGGCCCTTGTTGCCGTCAATTATTTCGAGATTTACCGACTTGAACTTTGACGCGGAGGACCTGTTGGGGTCAGTAGATTTTAGAACGCCAAGGTCGCGCGCTCTTTTCTCACATTGTGGCGTCGATGCAAAAGTTTCCGGGCATGGTGAGACATGATCGATAAGCCATACTTCAAAGCATGGATTGGAAATCGCGAGCCTAACCCCTTTTGTCTTTGCTTCTCGTTCTGCTGCGGCTAGGTTTCTGAATTCATCTGAATCGACTACGATCCATGCGGAACTCAATGCTTCGATTTCGCCTGCTTTAACGGCCTTTTTATCTGAATCGAGCTCTCGCGAAAGCTGCTTGGCAACCTTCAAAGGGTCTCCGTCAATATGCCGATACCGCACACTTCCGCGAACGTCCATTTCAGTAATAAGGAAGTTAAAGTATTCGGTTTCGGTCACCTTTCCATTGGACACAATTAGGTGGCGCTTTCGCTTGGCTCTTGTCTGCTTTTTGCGGCCGCGAGCAAGTCCTCTCCTTTCTGTTTTAGCCATCTATGTCGGCACCTTCCTTCATGAGTTGGGCCACAAGTTGATGAAAACTTGGGTTGGGCAGCGGCACATAGACACCGTTTAAGTAATTGCGCCCCAGATTCTCATTTGCACGAGGCGAATACTCCATCGCAGCAATTAATTGCGAAGCACCTTCAGAGTCCTTTTCCACAAACCAGACCTGGTCACGTTCAAGCACCTCTTCCATAGGGCTGGTTCGTGTCATCAAGGTGACATCATGGGTCGAGAAGATTAGCTGCGCGCCCTTTGGATTTGTGTCGGGATCGGCGAACAGTGAGACGAAGTCGCGCAGGAGCGTAGGATGAAGGCTCGAATCAAGCTCGTCAATTACTGTTGTGGCCCCACTGCTTAAAGAACGTAAGGCTACCGAGAAAAACGCCAGCGCAGCTTTTGTGCCCTCCGATTCATGGGCGGAGCCCAGCCAAAAGCCATCTCCCGAGCCTTTATGGTGGAAGAACAGGTCATAAGCGAACGACAATTTAAAGTCTTCTCCAATTTTATTACGTGCCTCTTCCGGAATCCCATCGAGTCCAATGAGTGAGTCTTTTAAACCCATGACGCCTTCCGATTGACGGATATCCATGCCGTCAATTCCGATATCAGCATATTTAATTAGCTGAGATAGCATCTGAGCTCGAGCGTCATCGTTGATAAACAGCTTTTTTATGGTGGCGAGTTCTGCTAGATAATGCGTTGCATCATAGAGATTGATGTCATTGGCAAGAGCTGTGAATGCGGGTTGAATTACATCACTTCCAGCCGCCGCTGCGGCAGATAAGAACAAAGAATTATTGCGCGTGATATCCCAAAGTTGTTTTTTTGCACCTGTAAAGGTGCTACCAAATTTAATTGACTGTTCCCCGTTTATCGAAGAGCGGTCATAGAGAAGGGACGGCTGTTTTGATCGGTATACGGTGAGGTTCTCATATGTAACCTCATTTTTGTTTACACCAAATGAAAACTCATACTTCAAATTGCTGGCGATAAAATCTATCGAGAATTCTGTGTCATTTGATCGTGACTCCGAGTCAAGTAAAAAGGGGACGATGGGTATTTGAGAATTCGCATCGCCTGTCGCATAACCTGTACGAACAAAGTAAGAGACAAAGTAAAGAGCATTTAGGAAATTTGATTTGCCTGACGCGTTTGCGCCGTAAACCGCAGCCACTCGCACGGGCCCAAGTTCCTTTTTGCTCGAAATCGGTTCAAATGAGAACTGCTGAGTATCTCGAAAGCTCTGAAAGTTCTTAAAAGAAAAATTGAGAATCATCGTCAGAATCCTTTTGACAAAAGCCGACGCCCACAGACATCCTTTAATTACAACGACAATTATATTGTTTCAAAACCAATATATGTTAGTTATGAACAAATATCCGCTTTAAATCGAGACATAAAACAAGAGTTTCAATCGGTATTGTAGATAAGGGCATTAATGCGCTTTGGTACAGTTGCCAGAGATGGGTGACGAATCCTAACAATGCGAATGTTCAGTCTTTCTTTAGCGAATCGAAGTCAATCAGCTCTAGCTGCTCGACGAACTTCTCAAGATACGAGGCGACTTGCTCGTTGTTCACGAATAAAGGTCTGTCCTGCGTCAGCTCGCCCGACTTATAGGACGGATATCGGAGGCTGATGCCGTTGTCATCGATGTCGGCAATGCTGTTCACGAATGCTCCAATGTTCTTGATGGCCTGTCGGTCCTCGCGCCCCTTTTGTTCCGGGAACCGCGAGATCAGGGAGTTCCAGAGTCCTGAGAGGCCGTGGTCCCCCTTCGGCTCGCGGCCGCACTTCCTAATCGCCCGCTTGATAGCGAGTTCCATACAGTGCCTCGTGAGAAATAGCACAGGAATCGCGTAGGAATGATTTAGTATCACGTACATGCTTGGCCTATCGATAGCCGTCCTGCCGGCTGCGGCCAACACCTTGGCAGCATTGAGGAATGAGCGGATGAACTCGTCTTCGAACATCTGGTCCTTGAGCTCAGGCTTCATAAGAGCAGACAAGTCAAGCAGCGAGAAGCTGTTGAGCGTCGGGTCTTCCAGGCCCTTCATCTGCGGCTTCATCGCGCGGCTCTTTTCGTATTTGGGGAAGACATGGTTCTTGAACGCGTCGCCCATCTAGCGCACCTCCCCGGTGGTCGCTACCATCTTCGCCTCCCGACCGTCGGTCATTGAACACGGTCACGGGCTCGCCCTTGGTCTTCGTGACGATAGTCATGAATCACATGTCTATTTTATTTGCTACAAATGACTATGATTCGGATTAATTTGAACAGCTTGTTTCCTGCTCTTGGTCCGCTTCGGCGGCTTGGGGTGGTGCTGCACTGTCTATCTCAGAGTCCAATAATCACACTCTAGTGATTGAGGTCTGCATCAGCAAAAATAATAAACCCCGTGAGCAAGCTCGTTCCATTTTTGCTTAAGAAAGGCCTCATTTGTAACAACCCATTCAGAAGCCAATTTCATTTTCTTGGAATTGATGTTTCCGGTGATCACTTTACCTGAGGGTATTTCAAGAACAACTTCTTTTTGCTGATATTGAGCATGTAGGTGAGGCTTGTTGTGGCCGTTTTCGGAAGTGTGAATGATAAATTTAATCCCATTTTCCTCCCCAACACGTCCTCGCTTCGAGATGTAGTCGAATATGCATTGCCATTCGCTCATTTCTGGAGCTTAAAAGTGTAACCAAACGGCCATTGTCTCCCCTTCATGTTCGGCATGTTGCTTTGCAGTCATGTTAGACGGATGAAGTCAACGTCACATTATTAGGCTATTTCATTTAAGATATTAACGATGTCAGCTCTACGGTTTGCGTTGCTTTTGCTGCACTCGAGTGGCGAGCCATAGATTCAATGGCAATCTTGCTTTCAAGAATTCAACCCGTCAATCAATGCTCTCATCGTGGAGTCCAGTATTTTAAGTAGTCAATTCGCGATGAGCGGCGAGTAGCAAGTAATGAATGCTCGGGCACTGTGCTCTTTTGAAAAATGAGCGCCTCAGCAGCGATGTACGGCGCACAAAAGTGCTGATACCAGCAGGAATAGCGCTAAGGAGGCAGCGATCCAGTTGCTGTCGCCGGTCTTGGGGAGCGTCGGCGTCATAGCCGTTGCGGATTTGGGCATGGTCTTCTTGGTGGCTGTGGTCTTGGTCACCGTCGTCTTGGTTGTCGTTCTTGTCTTGGGAGTCGCGGCTGCCGGCTTCACCGCGGAGTCCGTCGCCGGTTCCGCACTAGGTTGCCCCGCAGCGGGATCAGCGCCATCAGCGGTCTCGCCCGTCCCGCCGCCCGGCACGTCGCTTCCATCGGTCTTCCCCGTCGGAGGCGTGGCAACTTCGGGCTCAATTACCATGCGCTGGGCCACGTCCCCAACGGCATCCACCACGCCACCAGCACCAAAGACCCCATCGGCAGGCGTCACAAACCGTGCTGACACAAGCAACCCACCCAGACAAGCAACGCCGCCGGCGGCACCGGCCGCATCAAGCCACGAGGCGTCGACGGATAGACGCTGTCTC
>UQMO01000073.1 GCA_900542125.1 uncultured Collinsella sp.
CCTAAGCCTTCGTCGGCAGCGTCAGATGTGTATAAGAGACAGCTTTCGGCCTTTAGCCTGCTCGAGGCGCGCGAGGATTGCGAGCTGTGCCTGGTGGGCGGCATGTACCGCCGCCGCACCGCCGCCTTTGTGGGGCCCACGGCCGAGGATACCCTGCGCGCGCTGGGCATCGATGCGGCGTTTATCGGCGCCAACGGCATTCTGGACGGCGACGTGTCTACGTCTAACATGGAAGAGGGCCGCATCCAGCAGCTCGCCTTTAGCAAGGCAGACTCGCGCTACTTGATCGCCGACTCCAGCAAGATTGGTAAGCGCGACTTCTACACCTTCTGCCGCCTGGACAGCCTGGACGCCGTAGTGTGCGAGCCGGGTATCGCCGCCGAGGATCGTGTCGCCATCGAGGAGCACACGCAGGTCATTTGCTAGCTAGCGTAGCAGGCGATACTTCTGCCCTCTGCCGGTGCCTTCAACTGTCGCCAGGCCTGTCTCAACGAGTTTTTTGAGGATGCGAAGAAGCTTTGAGCGACTAAAGGTGACTTTGGCCGCAAGCTCGCTTGTCGATTGAGGGTGTACTCCGCTCAGCAGTCCGAATACGATAAGTTCGTCGCCTTTGAGCCCCGGGTTATCCATGAGTAGGGGAAGTGTTACCACAATGGCGTTATCCGAAACTTGAAACCGGGGCTTTCTGACGCTGTCCTTATAGGTATCGCGAATTCGCATGATGCCCGTTCCAAAGGCTTCGATAAGACCCAGGCGCAAAAAGACTTCGGCAAGAATACGATTGCGTCTAACGGATAGCATGTCGGACAGATATTCATCGACGGTCATGCTTGCCGGCAAGCCGCCGGGCGAAGCGACTTCCACACGGTCGTCGAACATCGAGATGCGGATGTGTGCGGGCGCATCCCAAGTCCTATGAACGACTGCATTGGTAATGGCCTCGCGGAATGCTTCGAGCGGAATGAGCTCCTTGCGGATCCGCTCCATCCCCTGGATCTCTTCGTAGCAGTACTGGGCTTCGAAAAGCTCAAGGGCTCCGTCAATTTCCGCTAGAACGGATGCATGTTCAAGAGTCTTGCGCTGCTTAATGAGGTTGATAGTTTCACCAAACACTGCGATGTCGATACCCGGGAAGCCATTCTCGTCCGCGAGCAGTTCTGCCGCGTTGTTGTAGGTTCCGGTTTCATCAAGCAGGCCAAGGGTTTTGAGAGTATCGGTTGTGAATGACTGAAGCGAAAGTTTTGCTGTTAGACGATTCTCTAAAACGGTGAAAGATAAATCTTGTTTGTTTGCCGGGAGCTGCTCAAAGGAGAGGTTTTGACCCTCGAGTACAAGACGCGAAAGGCCTAGGGTATCAACTGGAATGGTCGCGGTGTCATTGCGCTTGTATGCCTTCGAGCGGTATAGGTAAGGCTTCGATCTGCCGGGAAAGACCGTAAGCTCCACGGTTGCATCGGGCTCGTCGATCTTTAGGGAGTAATCGGGCTGGGGGATGATCGAATCGTTAATCTTGTTTTCGATATCCAGGCAGGTCTGCTTGGGGTCATCGAGGCCAACGGCTTCTCCGTCGTCGTTAATTCCAAATAGAACGCGTCCTCCCGTGCCATTTGCATAAGCGGAGACGGTTTTAAGGAACGAATTGGTGACGCATTCCTTGAATTCAAGATCTTTGGATTCTTGCATTGTGATGCTCCGTTTCGCTTCAATTTGACGTGAAAAATAACACGTAAAAATTTTACACGTCATTTTACGCGTCAAAATTATGACACGAAAAAATTTGCGTGTCATTATGCGCGTCAAAGTGACGCGAAATGACGCGCAAACGCGAATGCATTGGCATTCTGAACAATAACGGAGTTTGTAAGCCTGGGGCTTGATTGGGCTAACGCATGGAATTATCCGTATTCTCGAACACGCTTTCGGTATCATTTTGGCATTAAAAGATACCGAAGTGTGTTCGTGATGCCGATAATAATTAAGAAAGAGGAGCGCTTCGTAGCTGCCTGGAAAGTGAGGATTTGACCATCTGATTGTCTCGATCTGTAACAACTAGGCGATCAAATGCTCGTTAGATGTTACAGATTTAGATTTTCTGCCTGGCCGATTCCGTTTGTCTCAATCTGTAACAACTGGGACCGAAAAGCTCGGCTAGATGTTACAGATCGAGATTGAGCGGATTGACCTGTGCGTTTGTCTCGATCTGTAACAGGTAGATGGTCAAAAGTGGGCTAGGTGTTACAGATTTAGATTATTCGGACCGGCCTGCGCGTTCGTCTCAATCTGTAACAATTAGGACCGAAAATCCCTGCTAGATGTTACAGATCGAGATAAACGGCCCGCACAGGCCGAACCAAAACAAAAAGGCCGCATGCGAACCCGTGGAGGGATTCGCATGCGGCCGGCAGGGGGTACGCGGCTTAAACTAGGCCATGAGCAGGCCGGTCTCTGCGACGTTCTTGTACCAGTACGCGCTCGCCTTGGGATAGCGCTTCTGGGTCTCGAAGTCGATGTAGAACAGGCCATAGCGCTTGTTATAGCCGTTGGTCCAGGAGAACTGGTCCTGCAGCGACCACACAAAGTAGCCGTCGACGTTCACGCCGCCGTCAATTGCCTTGAGGATCCATGCGAGATGCTGACGCATGTAGTCGATGCGAGGGGCGTCGTCGATAAAGCCGTCCTCAAAGTCGTCCTTATAGCCCATGCCGTTCTCGGTGATGTAGATCTTCTTGTAGTTGGGGTAATCGTTCTTAATGCGGAGCAGCAGGTCGTAGAGGCCCTCGGGATAGATAATCCAGTCCCAATCGGTGGTGGGTACGCCTTCGCGCACGCATGACTCGCCCACGCCCTTGAGGAACCAGCGCGAGGAGCCCTTGTCGCCGGTGCCATTGTGGTTGATGTCGTTTTCGCCCTCGGCAGCACGCAGGAACTGGCACTTGTAGGTGTTGACGCCCAGGCAATCGTTGTAGGGGAGCGCGGCGGTCAGCGCGGCGATGTCCTCGTCACGGACGTCGAGCTCGCCGCCGGCGATATGGGCCAGCTTGGTTGCGGCTTCCATGGTGTCGGCTGCATAGTGGCCGCGGAAAGTGGCGTCGAGCACCCAGCGGTTGTTGATGACATCGGCCATGCGAGCTGCCTCGCAGTCGGCGGCGTTGTTGGGATCGAGGGGATACTTGGGCTCCAGGTTCTGGACAATGCCGATCTCGCCCTCAAAGCCGCCCTCATGGAAGGCGACGACAGCCTTGGCGTGGGCCACCATCATGTTGTGCATGAGCTGGAAAGCCTTGTCCAGGCGATACTTCTCGCCGTGCGGCCAGTTGCCGACGATAAAGCTGCCCTCGGCGGTCGCGGGAATCTCGTTAAACGTGAACCAGTGCTTGACCTCGGTGAACTCGGCAAAGCAGAACTTGGCGTACTCGACAAAGGCGTCGATCGTCGTGCGCGTCAGGAAGCCCTCGCCGCCGTTCTGGTAAAAGGCCTCGGGCGTATCAAAGTGATCGAGCGTGACATAGGGGATAACGCCAGCATTGTTGCAGGTGGCAAAGAGCTCGTGATAGAAGGCGACACCTTCGGGGTTGATCTCGCCAGTGCCGTTGGGGAAGATGCGGCTCCAAGCGATGGAGACGCGGATACCGTTGATGCCGAAGCGCTGGCACAGGTCGATATCGACCGGGTACTTGTTGTAGAAATCGCTTGCGGGATCGGGGGAGAAGCGACCCTGAGCAGCCAGGAAATCGTCCCAGGGCACTTTGCCCTTGCCGTGCGTACGGGTCTCGCCCTCAACCTGGTAAGCAGCGGTGGCGCCGCCAAACACAAAGCCGTCGGGGAACTGCATGGGGTTGTTCATGAGTCATCCTTTCTGTGGGATTCGAATAGGGAGGGGTGCCCGAACTGGGGATCCGGGCACCAACAGAGGGAGGAAACTAGTCGAGGTTCTCGCGGAGCCACTTGATGGCGCCAGCGGGGTCGCGGGTAAGGTCGATATATTCCTTACCGCGCGGGGCGAGCAGCTTAATGCCCAGGCGATCGGTGTCGGCCTTCATGTCGTTGTAGTAGCTACGGACCTGCGGGGCAAGCACGATAACGTCGTACTGATCCATGATGGCAGTGTGCTGGCCATAGGCGCCTGCGGAGGAAGCGATGTTCTCTCCGGTCTGCGCAGCACCTTCCTTGATGGCGTTGGCAAGCATGGCAGAGGTACCGGCGCCGGCGCACAGGACGAGGACCTTCAGGCCGTCGACATCCTTCTTAGCGGATGCGTCGGAGGTGGGCTCGGGCTGATCGGCGACAGGCTTGCTATCGGCGGCAGCGGCGGCCGTCTCGACGGAAGCGGTAGTCTGCTCGACAGCGGGCGCAGAGGCGTTGGCGGCGATGGTGGCGGCACCATCGGACTCAAGACCCAGCTCGGCGGCGCGTTCGGCCTCCTGGTCGCAGAGCAGCTTATCGTATGCCTTCAAGAACGGCAGGTAGATGATGGCGTCCAGCAATATGATGATTGCGACAAACACCAGGGCGATAAGCTGGAAGTTCGTGGTGATGAAGATGCCGATAGGGGCAGGGGTAGCCCAAGGCACCACGAAGGAGAAGCCGTTCATGCCCACGTTATCGATAAAGAACTTGGCAACGCTTACGTTGACGCAGCCGGCGGCAACAAAGGGGATGAGCATGTAGGGGTTAAGGATCATCGGCGCGCCAAAGAGCAGCGGCTCGTTGACAGCAAAGGCAACAGGAACAATTGAGGCCTTACCGACGGCTTTGAGCTGCTTGGACTTCATAAAGAGAATCAGCAGAAGCGGCACGATGAACGTGGCGCCGGTGCCGCCGAACTCACCCACGAGCGACATGTTGAAGGTGAGGGAATGGGCGGGGTGACCACCGGCCAGCAGAACCTGCAGGTTCTCGGCCTGGTTGGCAAGACGGATGGGGTCGATGCCCGGCTGGACGATCGAGGGGCCGTGGACGCCGATGAACCAGAAGAACGCGGTGGCTGCCTGGATAAGGATAAGGCCAGGATAGGTTTCTGCAGCGGTAAAGAGCGGGGAGAGCAGTTTGATAAGCAGCTCGGAGAACGGAACGCCCATGAGGTTGCGCACGACGACATCGATAATGCCGCAGATGATGACGGCGCCGCCAAAGGGGATGATGTCGCGGAAGTTCTGAGCGATGGCGCCCGGAACCTCCTTGGGCAGCTTAATGGTCAGATCGCGCGACACGCAGAATTTGTAGACCCACACGGTAATGAACGCGGCGATATAGGCCGAGAACAGACCGCGCGTACCCATGCTGGTGCAATCGAAGACCGAAAGCTCGGAGCCGTTGAACTTGGTGGTGAACTGCGTAACAGCGAGCAGCAGCATGCTGCACTGGGCGGCCACCATGGTGGAGCCGTCGTTGAGCACCTTGCCGGCGGGCATGCGACGGTTCATGGATGCCGTGAAGTTCTTGGCAGTGGTGCCGGCAACCATGATGCCCATGACACCCATGGTGAAGTTGTACAGCTTGTTGCACCAGTCGATGAGCGGCTGGGGCAGCGTGATGCCGACCACGCCGGGAAGCGTGGCGATCAGCAGAAAGATCGAAGAGGTGAGGACGATGGGCATGCACCCAAGGAATCCGTCCTTAATAGCCTGGAGGTAGATGTTCCTCGAGATCTTCTCAAAGAACGGCTGATGCTTTTCGAGCATCTTTACGATGGCGTCCATAAAGCTCCTTTGCTACTTGATGCGCGATGCATGTGGATGGAACTGGTCGTCGATGGATGGTCAGGACTGCCCGGAAACCTTCCTGTTTAAGGAAGGCATTGCGAAATGACAACGTTGTCATTTCGTTAATGACAACGTAAGACATTTTTGGAAGAGCAACAAGGATATACGGGTGAGTGGTCGATATTGTCCGGTAAACGGTTGATTTATCAGTCAGGCAGGTAGTATATGCTAGAACACAAAAAACAAGCGATAGAGAACCGAGCGGAGAAGCAGTGGCAACGATGGACAAGAAAAATGTCTCGATGAACGATGTGGCAGTTGCCGCGGGTGTTTCTCTCAAGACGGTTTCGCGTGTGATCAACGAGCCCGATAGCGTGCGAGAGTCGACACGCGATAAGGTTCATTCGGCCATGGAGGCGCTCGGGTTTCGAGCCAACTTTGCCGCGCGTTCGCTCAAGTTGGGCCGTTACGGGTGCATCGGCGTCGTGCTGTTCCACTTGTCGGGCGGTGCCGTGGACATGATCGACGGTATCGCCGATGCCGCCGAAGAGCGAGGCTTTGCTCTAACGATGATCAAAAAGCGGGCGGGGGAGAAGATGACCCTTGCCGAAGCGGCGCGTAGGATGTCGCAGCTCCCCGTCGACGGCATGATTTTCAACCTGCGCCAGATGGTCGATGACTTTGATACCTTTGAGGCGCCGAAAGACCTCAAGACGGTGATTATCACACCGATGGAACATCCTACCTGCTCTACCGTCAGTGACGACCAAGAGGGCGGCGCGCGCATGGCGTGCGAGTACTTCTTGAACCACGGGCACAAGAACGTGTACTTCGTCTCTGGTAAGAAAGAGTCACTGTCGAGCCAGTGCCGTATGAAAGGTTGGCGAGCGGCACTCGAGGCACGTGGCATTGAGCCGCCCGAGCCTCTGCAAGGCGATTGGAATGCGGATAGTGGCTATGCCGCGGGCCTTGTGCTTGCCGATAAGCCCGATTGCACGGCGGTCCTCGCTGCTAACGACTGTATGGCAAACGGCGTGATGATGGCTCTACGTGACAAAGGGCTCAATGTGCCCGACGACGTGTCCGTGATCGGCTTCGACGATGAGCTCTACAAGACGATTCCCAACTCGATTCTGACGTCGGTGAAGTTTCGCCACCGCGAACTGGGCATCCGTGCGCTTAACGAGGTCGTCGCAGGTCTGGAAGCCCCGAGCTCCAGAAGCCGTACGCTCGTCTCGGGCGTGTTGGTCGAGCGTTCCAGCGTAAGGGATCTGCGGGCGTAGACGTGCTCGGCCTGCTCGTCTAAATCTGTAACAGCTGGGACCCGAAAACTCGGCTAGATGTTACAGATTTAGACAATTCGGCCCGGCTTATTCCGTTTGTCTCGATCTGTAACAGTTAGGAGTGAAATGACCAGCCAGGTGTTACAGATCTAGATTGATTGGATTGACCCATCTGTTTGTCTCGATCTGTAACATCTAAGCGGTCAAAAGCGGTCTACATGTTACAGATTGAGATTTTTGGCTTGGCCTGTGCGTTCACCTCGATCCGTAACAGCTGGGACCCAAAAACTCGGCTAGATGTTACAGATTGAGATGAACAGGAGGACGGGTGCGGTCTAAACAAAATGGCCCGCGCATCACACATCGATGCACGGGCCATTTATTGTCTGCAAGCGGCAGGTGGTGTCAGCGTCTTATGCCTCGAGGTTTTCCTCGATCCAGGCGACGGCACCCTTGGGATCCTTAGTGAGGTCGATGTACTGTTTGCCCTTGGGCGACAGCAGCGTGATGCCCAGGCGGTCGGTGTCGGCCTTCATCTCGTTGTAATAGGTGCGAACCTGCGGAGCCAGGACGATGACGTTGTACTGGTCCATGATGGCGTAGTGGCTGCCGTAGGCACCGGCGTTGGCAGTAATGTCGATGCCCAGCTCGTCGGCGCCTTCCTTAAGCGCGTTGGCGAGCAGTGCAGAGGTGCCGGCGCCAGCGCACAGAACCAGAACCCTCAGATCCTTGCCCTTAAGGGCGGACGGAGCTGCGGAGGCCTCAGTGGCAGAAGCGGTCTCGACAACAGGAGCCTCAACGGCGGGGGCGGCAGCGGTCTTGACGGCCTTGGTCTCCTCGGCCTCTTCTTCGGCCAGGGTCTCGGCCTCCTGCTTGCACAGGACGTTGTCGTAGGCCTTGCAGAACGGGTAGTAGATCAAGAAGTCAACGACCAGCAGGACGACAACCAGGACCAGAGAGATCGGCTGGAAGTTGGTGTCGATGAAGGTGCCGATCGGTCCGGGGAGTGCCCACGGCATGGCATAGATAAAGCCGTTCATGCCCAAAAAGTCGATGAAGAACTTACCAATGAGGACGTTGGCCACGGGGGCAAACAGGAACGGGATCAGGAAGTACGGGTTGAGGATGATGGGCGCGGCGAACAGCAGCGGCTCGTTGACGGCGAACATCACGGGCACGACAGAGGCTTTGCCGACGGCCTTGAGCTGCTTGGAGCGCATAAAGAGCAGGAAGATAATCGGGACAATGAACGTGGCGCCGGTGCCGCCGAGTTCGCCGATGTAGTTACCGAAGTTTTCGGTCAGGGCGAGGGCGGGGTGACCGCCGGCCTGCAGCGTGGCGAGGTTGGTAGTGATGTTGCCAAACAGCGCGGCGTTGAGGGCAGGCTTAACGACCGAGGGGCCGTGGATGCCCATGAACCAGAACAGAGGGATCATGAACCAGATGAGGGCGAGGCCGGCGTAGGAATCGGCAGCGGCGAACAGCGGGCTCACCAGCGTGGAGATGACGTTGGCAAACGGGACGGCCAAGCAGGTGCGGCAGATAACGTCGATGACGGCGACAAACAGGATGGAGAAGCTGAAGGCGAAGATGTCGCGGAAGTTCTGGGCGATGGCGCCGGGGACTTCTTTGGGCAGCTTGATGGTGATGTCTCGCTTAATGCAGAAGGCATAGATGTTGACCGTGGCAAATGCGGCGACAAAGGAGCTCAGCAGGCCCTTGGTGCCCATGTTGTCGGTAAAGAACACCGAGACATCGGCGCCGTCGATCTTGGCACTCGTCTGGGTAACGGCCAAGATGAGCATAGCGCACATGGCGGCGACCATGGTGCTCGTGGCGTTGATGGGCTTGCCGGCAGGCATGCGGCGGTTCTTGGAGCCGGTCAGCGCGCTTGCGGTGGTGCCGGCGACCATGATGCCCACGACGCCCATCGTGAAGTTGTAAACCTTGTTGCAGAAGTTCACGACGTCGACGTTCCACCAGTCGGGCAGCGTAAAGCCGCCGACCGTGGCGACAACGCCCGGCAGGGTCGAAATAAGCAGGAAGACAGAAGAAGACAGGATGATGGGCATTGCTGCCAAAAAGCCGTCTTTAATGGCCTGAAGGTAGATGTTCTTAGAGACCTTGTCGAAGTACGGCTGACCTTTCTCCAAGAACTTAACGATCGATTCCATAGTTCACGCTCCTCTTTGCATGAAATCTTAATGGCATGGACGTTGAAAACCTATATGGTCTCCCGCCTGTCTCTTATTACACATCTGACGCTGCCGACGAAGGCTTAGGTG
>UQMO01000074.1 GCA_900542125.1 uncultured Collinsella sp.
AAAACAGAAGCAGCAGAAACGCCCCAAGCCGGCGGCAGGACCAACTCCTGCCGCCGGCTTAGTTATCTGGGCTACTCCCATCTCACGGTTTGAGGATTCCATTTGCACGCATTCATCGAATGATCAAAGCATGGCGCATATAACCGATTGACGACCTCTTCCGCCCCAACGATGCCTCCCGCGAGATCGAGCACTCCCGCCTGCCTCGCCATCTTTACGTACTGCGCAGAGCCATTTTGCTTCCACCAAAGAGGCGCTACGAACTCTTTCGGCATTGCTATCTTGCGAGCAGACGCTTCTTTCTCGACTCTCTCAGCAAGCGTTGCCCCATCGATGGAGCAAGTTTTCGCGTACACCAAGATGTCGACGATGTCCTTGATTCGCGAAGACGCTCGACCGTCATGCAGCTCCATCATTGCGAGCAATTTGTCTGCAAGGGCGCTCTCCACTCGACATACCCGATAGTCGCAAACCGGGAGCCCCTCGATATCCAAACGATCGACCGGTGCAAGAATTTCAGGCTCAAGTCCCCGCACCTCATCAACCACCAAATCAATTGAAATTGGTTGCAGCTTCTTGGCCCCCATAAAGGGAATAAACCACACCTTCGTACCACATCGATACTCATCCTCTGCCTTAATTTGCTCCGCGCGATCAAAGACAAACGAAACGAAATCGTCTAGGTCAATCGAAGCCGCCTGCACCAGATCGGCAATAGCTTCTTCGAGACTCTCCTCTTGAGCAACCAAGTCAATATCTCTCGTAACGCGTGCATCGAGCGTTCGCGCCAGGACACTTTGGCCGCCCTTGAGCACGAAGCGGTCGGCGCCTTGCGAAAAGACGCGACACAAAAGACGATGAAAGTAGAAACCCATGATTGCCCGATTAGTATCCATCTGTGACCGCCTTGCGGCATTCCTAACAGCCATCTCCAATGCGGCAGGCGTCTTGTACTTCACCATGTCCTCCGTTTCGCATTAGTCGTTCAGCACCATCAGCAGAGGCATCATTAGCTCACGTCGTTTGGCGGTTTTAGAGTTCTCCCTTACGAGGTCTTTCAGCCGCTGCACATCGAGCCCTCGCCCAAGCACGTCGTTATAGGCATCGATAATTAATGAGGGGTCCTCGCAATCGAGGCATAGATCGACAAGCGTGCGTTCGGGCTTGGTCACCGGCAGGCCATCGAGCCAAACGATATCCTGCTCAGCAATCTCGCGCTTTGCAAAAGAAAGGGATTCGTTTCTTGTATTGATACGCGTGGGCGCGATCATCCTGTAGGGGGACAGATAGAAATCGCCCATTTGCTGTAGGTTCGCCGCGGTCGCACCGCTCACGGCGATGCCATCCCACTGGCGCTTTCTCTCCCATGCGCAAAGGGAGGGATTGGTGAGCTTCCAAAGGGCATTGAGCTCGTCGGTGTCTCGGCGCTGTGTGCCAGACATCCGGTAGGCGCCGTGGCATATCCGTTCAAGACGCCCCACGCGGCATGAGTGCGCCAGCGCATCTCGTGAGATGTCCATGCGAGCCGCCTGAGCTGTGGTGAACACGCCCTCGCTCTCGGAAAGCTCGCTTATCGCCGTTATGTTGCTAAAGTACTTCATGTTGCAATTGTAGGATATTTTCATACTTTTACAACGCGATTTACGTAACGCATTGTAAAAGAGTCCTAATCGAGCCTCAGTTGCCACGGCACTGCTGCCGGTACGCCGTTCCTCCCCACTGAGGTCTAATACTTTTCCGCGAAGTGAACGTCTGTTTTTGGACCCCCGAAGCATCCGCATTTTCCGGTGGCAAAATCGCAGGATTCTGGCATCAAAACCACAGGAAACTGCACTCTCAAAGTGTCGATGCTTCGGGGGTCTGATTCCACTCGTTCACTTCTCGGGAAAAGTATTAGACCTCGATTTTTGACTGCCCTGAGGCCCATCGCCCCCTGGGAGCGCGCTGGCGCTCGCGTCCGCTAGCCGTTGTGACAGCGAGCATGCCTATAATGAAGCATGTTTCCTGATGAGAAAGGAATCCAGATATGGACGAAAGCGAACTCGCCAATTTGAACAATATTCAGGACTTTTTCAACCGTTCTCATAGCACTTCTGCCTCCGGATCCTTTTGCACCGAGCCGATAGACGTCAAGGACTTTATTGAATGGTGTAGCAATCCTTGCAATAGCATTTCCGAAAGTAGCTATGCTGATTCAGCTTATAGGCTAGGCCAAACCGTATGCGTGCTGGACAAGTTTGACAGCAACGTGATCGATAGAATCTATAGCATTCTCAAAGACACCGCATCTTTCGTGATTGGCGATACCGATTTAAACAGTCTCTCGTACAGAGAGAAAACTAAAAAGCTAAACGAACTACTCGAAGAAACACACGCCAGCCTTGAGAACGAGAAGGAACTTTACCCCGAACTAAAGAACAGGCGGGGCAACATTCCACAAGATCTGCCAGCAAACGCCGCCTTCTATTGCGCACTCAAACTAAGGCTCGAGGACTTTCCCGATGAGCAGGGGTATTACCACTACCAGTTTGACGATGACGGCAAAGCGATCGCTCGTGTCGACCCCCTAAAGCCCTTTACCGATAGCGCGCACGGCAATTTAGACCAGCAGTGGCATGTGCTCATCTCTCTGCTCGCACTCATTGATATCGCCCACGCCCTAAGCAGTGAACACCACAAATACCATTGCCTCTATCCGTACCTCAGTTCATACGATAAAGGAGATTTAAGCGAGGGAAGACTGCAGTTAAAGAGCAGTCTCTCGCTAAATGTAATTAGCGGCAGAGATTACACCTCCGAGCCCATGATGACTTGGATAAAGGACGCGCTGGTCAAGCAGAAAGGCAAGTAAACGAGGCGGGCTGCACGTCAGGCGCCAACAAGCCTACTCCAGCCCCGGGCCGGTGTATTTCCCCGTCTCCGAATCGTAGCTCAGCACTACGACCTCGCTGTTCTTCATGACGTTCCCGTCGATGTAGTAATGGCTGGCCCCGTCATGCCAGATGCCGCGGTAGCCCGCAATGTCCGAGACCGCCTCGGTGTTGATATGCCCGGCAATAACATCCAGGTAGAACTCACGGCCCGCGTACTCGGGCGGCATCGTGACAAATGACACGTCAGGCGTGCCGATCTTCCAATCCTCCCCGGCTTCCTCGTCGATGCCAGCATGCACAAAGACCTGGCCAAAGGGGGACTCGTAAACGTAAGGGAGCTTACGGACCCACGCGATAATGTCCGCATGCTCGGCCTTCATACGCTCAACCGTAAAGGCGTAGGCCTCCTCGAACTCCCTGAGCCTCAACAGATGCTTGACGTGCTTGAACGCCTCGGCATCTAGGAAGCTCTTGGCCGTTGCCAGGTTGCTGTCGGCAAGTATCCATGCTTGCGTAAAATTAGGATCTTTCACCTCGTCGATATACTCGAGGAGCATCTCCTCGTGGTTGCCGCGCAGCGCCACGACGCGATCGCCGTAACGTTTTTGCAGATCCATGACGAGCTCAAAGACGCCAAGCGAATCGGGGCCTCGGTCGCAATAGTCGCCCAGCAGGACCAGCTTGGAGTCCTGGGCATCGAGGTCGATGGTGGAAAGCGATGCCTTAAAAGCATCAAGGCACCCGTGAATGTCACTCATAGCGTAGATATGCACTTATGACCCCCTGTTTGCATCAAGGCATCGCCCGCTTGCGCCCGTGCGCCGCGGCGGCCCCTCTGATTTCGCGGGCGATGGGCAACTTTGCCCCATCACGCCCTCCAACGTTGGTAATAAGTATATCTCGCCGTGCGGACACAAATTTTCGATTGGGTTCGGCCCATCCGGCCTGCGCCTGCCTCAAAGGCTGCCTGCCCCGCGCTACCCAAAAACTCATCCAACGTTAATCTTGGCTCAAGAATCGCTTAATCTATAACCTGCACTATAGAGTTCGACCAAGGGCGGGGCGGCGCCGCGCAACGCAGGCCGCCGAACGCAACGCTCGCGCCCGGGCAGATCGCCCGGCGTCGCGCCCATCGAACGAAAGGACAGGTCATGGACGACCTCGAAAAAGTTGAAACCATCCGCACCAAGTGCAACGTGAGCTACACCGATGCCAAAGCCGCGCTCGACGCCGCCGACGGCAACGTTTTGGACGCCATCATTTGGCTCGAGTCGCAGGGCAAGACCCAGACCACGTCGGCGCACGCCGCCACCGAGTCCGAGCCGGTCGATGAGCCCTCGGCCGAGATGGTCGCTGCGCAGGCCGCCTACGAGAAGTCGAGCGAAAAGACCGACTTCTCCAAGAAGATGGACAGCGTGTGGGAATACCTCAAAAAGCTCTTCCGCCTGAGCCTGGATACCAAGTTTATCGCCACACGCCGCGACGCCATCATCCTCAACATTCCCATCCTGATCCCCATCGTCGCCCTGTTTGCCTGGGGCGCCACGATTTGGCTGATGCTGCTTGGCCTGTTCTTTGGTATGCGCTACCGCATCGACAGCGACGGCGACGTGCCCGGCAGCATCAACAACCTGATGGACCACGCCGCCGATGCCGCGGACGGCATCAAGCAAAATCTGAACGACGACAAGTAATCGCAGATAGGGGCACGTATGGCACGAATCCTGATCGTAGAGGACGAAGAGAAAATCGCCCGCTTTGTGACGCTCGAGCTGGAGCACGAGGGCTATCAGGTGGAACACGCTGCCGATGGCCGCACCGCCGTTGACCTGGCGCTGGAGCGCAACTACGATCTGATTCTGCTCGATGTGCTGTTGCCGCAGCTCAACGGCATGGAGGTGCTGCGACGCGTCCGCAAGCACAAGGACGTGCCGGTGATTATGGTCACCGCACGCGACGCCGTGATGGATAAGGTGGCCGGGCTCGATGCCGGCGCCGACGATTACCTGACCAAGCCATTTGCAATTGAGGAACTGTTCGCACGGATCCGCGTGGCGCTGAAACGCGCGGAGGCCGTGCGAGTGGCTTCGGGCGTTGGCGGCGTCAGCGCCGGGGCTGGCGTAGCGAGCGGCACGGCCGCCGGTATCGCCACAATGCCCCCGGCAACCGACACGGCCCAGACCGCTGCCACGCCCTCCCCCGCCGCACTCGCCGTGGGTTCGGTCGCGCTCGATCCCGACCGCCGCGAAGTCACGGTCGGCGGCTCGCCCATCGCGCTCACGGCCCGCGAGTTCGACGTCCTCGCCCTGCTTATGACGCATGCCGAAACCGTGCTCACGCGCGAGCGCATCGCGCACGAGGCGCTGGGCTACGAATACGTAGGCGACACCAACAACGTCGACGTGCACATCGCGCACCTGCGCGCCAAGATCGAAGACGCCGGCGGTGCCCGCATCATCCAGACCGTGCGCGGGGTGGGCTATGTCTGCCGCGCGTAATGCCGAGGCCAAGCGCGTCACCTCCATCGCCCGCGCCATCAACTGGAGCTATATGTGGCGCCGCCTGATGAGCTACGTCTGGCTCGATCTGTTGCTGTTGGTTATTGCGGTGGCGATCCTCGTCTATGGATACAACCAGACGCTGCCCAACGGCGCGTTTACCGCAGGATGGATCCCCAGCGCCACCGTTCGCAGCATGTCGCTGACGCCCGCGCGCGGCTGGGACCTGACAACGCTCACCTATACCGTCGAGCTTGCGCGTACCACCAAGACTTTCCCCCTCGCGCAGGACCTCGTCACGCTATGGCCTCTCTACCTTGTAGTTGTGGGTTGGCAGGTCATCAGCGTGCTCAACATGCTCGGCGGCGCCCGCCGCGTGCGCCGCACCATGGCGCCGCTCAACGATCTGGCCCTGCGCGTGGACGAACTCGGCCGCATGCAGCTCTCCGGCGGCAAGATGGAAACGCTCGAGCAGGCCATCGAGCGCGCAAGCGTCGACTCGCCGAGCGTCACCACCGGCGACGCCGACCTGGCAAGCATCGAGGTCGCGCTCAACCGCCTGCTGCGCCAGATGCAAGAGGCCAAGCTGCAGCAGATGCGCTTTGTCAACGACGCGAGCCACGAGCTGCGCACGCCCATCGCGGTGATTCAGGGCTACGTGAACATGCTCGACCGCTGGGGCAAAGACGACCCGGACGTGCTGGCAGAATCCATCGCGTCCCTCAAGGCCGAAAGCGAGCACATGCAAGAGCTCGTGGAACAGCTGCTGTTTTTGGCACGCGGCGACGCCGGACGCACGGTCCTGCGGCGTGCGAATACCAACCTGGCCGCGCTGGTCGGCGAGGTATGCGAGGAGTCACAGATGATCGATGCCGCGCACACGTATCGACTGGCGTACGACGCTGCGCTTGTCAGCGACCCGCGCTGCGACGCGCCCGTTGACGTGGCGCTCGTGAAGCAGGCTCTGCGCGTGATCGTGCAAAACGCCGCCAAGTATTCGGACGCGGGCACGCCCATCTCGTTTGGCGTAGCGCCGGATGCGGGCGCTGGCACGATCGACATAAGTGTTGAGGACGAGGGTATCGGCATGAACCAGGAATCCGCAGCTCACGCGTTTGAACGGTTCTACCGCGCCGACAACGCACGCGATGCCGGCGCGCAGGGCTCGGGTCTGGGGCTTGCCATTGCCAAGTGGATCGTCGATAGCCATGGTGGTGTCATTGGCGTGACCTCAGTCGAGGGCGTCGGCAGCCGCTTTACGATTCGCCTGCCGCGGTAGGAAGCCCCTCGGCATAAAAAAGGGATAGGGCCAGGCGGCTCTATCCCTTTTTGCTAGCTATAGCAGCCTGTGCGCTACTCGCGGCACAGGTGCACGGCGAAACCGGCGAACTCGCGCTTAAAGTACACGAGCTTGGTACCACCGTCGGGCAGCAGCGCGCGCGACTCTTCGTTGACCTCGAGCCCGCGCTCGGCAAACCACTTCTCAGCTGCATCGATGTCGTTAACGGCAAAGCCGATGTGGCCCTTGGTGCCACGACCATTCTGCTTCATGATCTCGACCAGCGAATCGTTGAAGTACGAAACCGGGGTCTCGATGACGGGCAGGCCCATCATCGTCGAGAACAGCTCCGCGATCTCCAGGGCGTCTGCCGGGTCGGTGGCGTTAATGCCCACATGGGCAACGCGCATACCAAAGAGCTCTACCGGGTTGGCGTTCTGCTCACTCATGCAGTCAGCGCCTACTGAGCCATGACGTCGAGAACGGCCTTCTCGGCGGCAACGCGGTTCATGCCGGTCATGAAGGGCACGCCACTCACGTACGGGCAGGTGAGGCCCTCGGGGGCAACGGTGGTGGCGATCAGCAGGTCAGCGCCCTCGTCGCAGTAATCCTTGGCCTCGGAGATGGCGCACTGCACGATCTCGTACTTGTCGGCATAACCGTTGGCGTCGAGCAGGGTAGCGACCTTCTGGGCAACGAGCGTGGAAGTAGCAGCGCCAGCACCGCAAGCCAAAACGATCTTCTTCATAGGTAATGTCTCCCTTCATGGTTTACTTTAGGTAAGTGTACCGCAGCGAGCGATGGCACTCGGCCTCGATGAGCTTTTATGCCAGTTTGCTTGCGCGCTGCGTATAATACATCTAGTACGTGTTGTCATACCGCTCGCTTTATGAGCGACTAAGGACCCTAATATGCCCGATTCCCGCACCCTCTGGACCGCCGTCGTTATCATCTGCATCGCCGTGTCGGTGTTCTTTAGCGTCAAAAAACGCACCACGTTTAAACGCCTGCAGCAATTGATGGCCGCCAAGCAGTGGGACGAGTTCGATCGTTTGCTCGACGGCAAACTCACCAGCATGCTGTACCCACGCTACAACCGCGACTACCTGCGCCTGAACTCCTATCTGCTGCGCGAGGACCACGAGCGTGCCAGCGAGATGTTCGATCTGCTGCTGGGGCTCAACCTCCCCAAGATGCAGCGCGTCGACCTGGTGATCAAAGCCTTTAACTACTATGTTGGCCAGGAGGACCGCAAAAAGTCCAAAGAGCTGTTGCACGAGATCAAGGGCTTTGAGGGCGGTCAGGCCGAGGCAGTCGCGCACGAATGCCAACTGATGTACGACACGATGATCCTCAAGCGCCACAACGACATTCCCGAGCTGGAGCGCATGCTCGAGGATGTCGGCGACGACCCGGTCAAGCGCTGCCGACTGGAGTACCTGCTGGCCCTGCAGTATCAAAACAAGGGCGACGAGGCAAAGTTCCAAGAGTTCCTGGAGAAGTCGGGCCAACACTCGATGGCCGTCAACGCGTAACGGACGGCTTGTGCTAGACTTCTAGTCTCACGGGGGCGTGGCGGAATTGGCATACGCAGGAGACTTAAAATCTCTCGCCGCAAGGATTGTGGGTTCGAGTCCCACCGCCCCTACCATGTGATTGCTTGCGAGCCCGTGTTCCCCAGGGATGCGGGCTCGCTTCTTTTAGATGCCGGCGGGACTCGAACCCGCGAGGGGGCGAGCGTTAAGCGGACGCGCAGCGTCCGTAGCGAGCCGGCGAGGGCGCCGACAGGCGGCCGAAGCCGGTGCGTATTTGCGCAGCAAATACGCAGACGTCCCACCGCCCCTACCATTTGGTTTTTACGGGCCCGCGTCCCCCGGGGATGCGGGCCCGTTTCTTTTGGACGCCGGCGGGGCTCTAAGTTGCGGTGGAATAGATCCTGTTTATACCGTTTACCAGCTTATTTAGGAACTATTTCACCGCAACTCAGAGGAAGACGGTTAAAGAGCACTCAGGCTCGGGGTCCAGGCGATGGTGGGAGTCGCGCCGTCGAGGGTCTCGTTGATGGTGGCGGCCATGCCGGCGAGGAGGCTGTTCTCACTTACGGTGAGCGACTCGTAGCCACCGGCACGCATGAGCTCGCGAATCACCACGGCGCCGGCCAGAATCACGCCCGCGCGCTTGGGCTGCACGCCCGGCAGCGCAGCGATACCCTCCACATCCAGCGTAGACATACGATCGATGGCGGCCGAGATCTGCTCCATCGAAAGCTCGCGTAGGTGAACAAAACTCGAATCGTACGGTTCCAGCTCGTGGACCAGAGCCACCAGCGTAGTCACCGTGCCACCCACCGCGACCAGGCGCTCGGCACGCTCAAAATCGACAGGCAAGCTCTTAAAGTAGCCCGCAAACTGCTCGCCTGCCCACGCGGCGGCAGCCGCAAGCTCGTTCGTCGACGGCGGCAGCGCAGAGAAAAACCGCTCGGTCACGCGGCGGCAGCCAATGTCCAGCGAGCGCGTTCCCTC
>UQMO01000075.1 GCA_900542125.1 uncultured Collinsella sp.
AAGCCTTCGTCGGCAGCGTCAGATGTGTATAAGAGACAGGAATCACAGCAGGGATAGCCATCGGGGGTGCCCTGGGGCAGAATATTGCAGGCAACATGAACAGCCTGCTGGGAACCGGCGTTCAAGTTCCGCCGCCTCTACCCCGAAATAGCTACTTTGTTGCCAATGGCGACAAAATCACCGGGCCTTTTCCCATTCAGGCGCTTCAGCAAATGAGCACCGCAGGCTCATTAAACGCTTCGACGTTGGTGTGGAAGCAAGGCATGGCCGACTGGCAATCCGCGGGGAGCATTCAAGAGTTGGCGGATTTGTTCGCCAGGTCAACAACTCCGCCACCCATCCCACAGCAAGAGAATAGATGAAATGGAGAAAAAGATAGTGGGCTGAAGGGCAATTCCTTCAGCCCACTCTTTTGTTATCGATTCTCAATACATCCGATGTTCTTGAGCTCGATAGAGATGAGGCCGTTGGGCTCGTTGACGAACTCGATGTACTCGGAGTTCGAACCCATCTCGGCCGGGAAGCTGATCTCGATACCCGTGTCGGTACGGATCTTGTGATTGCGCACGGCAGCGCGCTCGACCTGCTTGCGCTCCACGGGCACGCGCTCGGGCACTTTCTCCTCGGTCAGCGCCGCGCGCACGTTTTCCTTGATGACCGGTTCGTCCTCAAAGACCTCATCGACGATATCCCAAGGCGGCAGTTCCTCGTCATCCTCAACCTTCTCGGCCACAGCGGCCTTAACCTTGGCGAGCGCCACGGCCGTGTTGGCGCCGTGCTCCTCGGCGACTTCCTCGACCACACGCGTCACGGTGTCGATGACCTCCTTGCCCGATACGCCCGTGTCGCACTGCAGCAGGCCATCGGGGATAAGCATACGGTCCTCGCCGGCAATCTTGCGCTTCTTGTCCACGTAGCCGATCTCCATGGTACTCGCGCGCACGATGGCATAGCTCGGCACCTTTTGCGAGGGGTTCGGCAGAATGGCGTAGTGGCGCGCGATGTCGTTGCGAACCTCGCCCTCTTCGCGATCCACCTCATGCATAAAAGCCTGCTTGGAGCCCAGCAGCATAACGGCAAACCAGCGGGCATCCTCATCGTCGTCAAAATCGGCCACCAGCACGTCGGTAGACTCAGCTTTCTCGGCTTTGGTGAGCTCGGAAGAGATAA
Organism: uncultured Collinsella sp.; assembly: GCA_900542125.1. Taxonomy (GTDB): domain Bacteria; phylum Actinomycetota; class Coriobacteriia; order Coriobacteriales; family Coriobacteriaceae; genus Collinsella. The sequence continues at coordinate 1,171 of UQMO01000075.1, forward strand.
ACTCCGCAATCTGCTGAGACAGGTCCACGAACTCGCGCTCGCCAAAGAAATAGCCCTTGAGCTCGCCGCCAAACGCAGAGTTCTCGGCAAACGTGGCGCGTTTATTGTCGGCCGAGGTGCGTGCACGGCGCAGATGCGTGGTTACGAAATTGCGCACGGTACGGCTTTCGGTATCGAGCTCGAGCTGGCTCATAACGTTGACGGCAGAGTCAAAGTCCAGGATATGCAGAATCGCGTGATTGATTTTCATATACGGCATTCCGTTCTAGATCGATTTTGGCACGAACCAGTATAGCGGTCGAGCCCGCCCCAGGCGCATCGAAGATTGGTGCATCGGGGACAGGTTGCTTTGCACCAATGGCTAGCGCAGGAGCTCGGACTGCCAAGCCTCGAGCTGTTCTGCCAAACTCTTGCCGGCGGCGGGCATGTCGATCTGGGGTCGTTTGGGCAGCAGTGCGCATTTAAGGATTGCCACGATGGTCTGCGAGACAAAGCGTCGCGTATCCTTGTCAAACCCTTGCGCAGCCTGGAGCATCACGGGCAGGCTCTCGCGCAGATTCCCAGCGATATCCGCAAACCGCTCAGCACCCGTAGCCTCAAACACGGAGAACAACGCATCTACAAAACGCTCGCGTTCGCTAGGCGAAACTGCAAGCAGCATCTCGCGAATGGAGCCATCAACGTATCGAGCACCGGCGGACAGGCGCTCACAGTACACGAAGTCGCGACCATCAACCACCCAGCTAAAGGGATTGTGCTGCAGCAGGCTGAACTCGGTGCTCTCAACGATGGCATAATCCTCCTGCGTCTCGAACATCATGCCAAAGATCGACGACCGAGGTAGCGTCTTGTCGATTCGACCGGAAAGATCGGCAAAGGCGTTGCCGTTCAGAAACTCCTCGACGAAACCCGGACCATCATGGGAATACGCCCGTTCGATTCGCGCACGGGTGACATCGGAGCACATCGCCGCACCGTACACCGCAAGGTTTCCACCCTTGGAATGACCTCCGCACAAAAGCGGCCCGTCAATCGCATCCGCCGCCTCGTCCACATAACACGCCGCGGATTCCTGGGCCGGCACAGGATACCGGAACGCCATGTTAAAGTCCTCTTTCCAGCCCACAATCGTGCTGTCGGTCCCCCGGAAGGAAAGATAGCTAAACCCCGCCGGAAACCGGAACGCCATGGCTGCAAACTGCTCCGTTGTCTCGGCATCACTCACGCTACGATAGCCGCAAACACGAACGCCACGGTAGCGAGGGCTTGCTGCCACAGCCTCCAACAGGGCACGGCTCCCCTCCGGATCCCACAGGTCGCCAATCATGTCTTGGTAGCACTCGGCGCGCAGCAGCTCGCGTACGTCTAGGCCCTGCCAGTTCGTCAGCTCCGCCATATCACCCGGCAAACGCAAATAGGACAACCACGCAAAGACCAGGCTATCCACCGCGCAGAACGGCCGTTCCTCAAACGGATCAAACGCCGTCTGGGCATAGGTCAAAAAATTAGGCGAATCCGACATGGCCCTCCCATCAACTATGGTGCATTGGGGTGGTGCAAAGTAACCTGACCCCCTCGCACCAAAAAGACGCCCGGACCGTGTGGCCCGGACGCCTTTCATTGTAGCCTGTTGCCCAAAAGAGCTTGATTTAGCAGGAGAAGTCGACGCTGTCGATGATGTCCTTGAGAGCCTTGGCGGAGGCGGTGAGCTCATGCTGCTCGTCATCGTTCAGCGGCACGGGTACGCGGCAGACAACGCCGTCGCGGCCAACGACTGTCGGCATGGAGATGGCCAGATCGGACAGGCCGTACTCGCCCACCATGAGCGAGGAAACGGGCAGAACGGTCTGCTCATCACGCATAACAGCGGTGCAGATGCGCTTAACGGCCATGGCGACGCCGTAGTAGGTGGCGTGCTTCTTCTCGATGATGGTGTAGGCGGAGTTCTTAACGTCCTCGGCGATGCGCTTCTCGGCAGCCTCATGCTCCAGGTGGCCGTGAAGCTCGCAGAAGGTGTTCAGCGGCACGCCGGCAACCTGGGCGCTGGACCAAGCGACAAACTCGGAGTCGCCGTGCTCACCCATGACATAGGCCTGAACGTCGCGCGGGTCAACCTCGACGTGGGCACCAAGCATCTGCTGCAGACGGCCAGTGTCGAGCACGGTGCCGGAGCCGATGACATGGCCCTCGGGCAGGCCGGACATCTTGATGGCAGCATAGGTCAGAACATCAACCGGGTTGGAGACGATTAGCAGAATGCCGTCGAAGCCGGACTTCTTAATCTCGGGGATAATGGACTTAAAGATGTTGACGTTCTTGTTGACCAGGTCCAGGCGGGTCTCACCGGGCTTCTGGGCAGCGCCAGCGGTGACGACGATCATGGCGGCGTCGGCGACATCGGAATAATCGCCGGCGTAGATCTTCATCGGCTCGGCGAACGTCATGCCGTGCGCGATATCCAGAGCCTCACCCTCGGCGCGGTTCTTGTCCACGTCGATGAGGACCATCTCGGAGAACAGACCGCTCTGCATCAGAGCGAACGCCGAAGACGAACCGACGAAACCGCAACCGACAATAGCGACCTTCTTCTCGTTAACCATTAGAAACTCCCATCTCTCTCCACAAACAAGCCGCCCGGGAACGACCCGAGCGGCTTGCCGTAATCCCAATACGTCCAATCGGGACTTTGATTATGCTCCTATTCGCAGCCAAAAATCGACCGTTTACCGAAATTGTTTGCAGAATTCGTAAAATAACTGCATGAAATCGGTTTCGAGCTATTGACGAGTCGAAATAGGTTTCTAATACAGGCCCGCCTCGCGAATGGCCTCGACAGCCAAAGCGATCTGATCGGGCGGCAGGACCAGCGCCATGCGCACGTGCCCCTCGCCCGAAGGACCAAAGCTCGCGCCCGGCGTCACCACAACGCCGGCCTTCTCCATGAGCTCCTCGCAAAACGCCATGGAATCGGTGCGACCACCGGGAAGCTTGGCCCACACAAACATAGAACCATGCGCGTTGGGACGCTCCCAGCCCAGGCCCTCAAGACCGTCGCACAGGGCATCGCGGCGTTCCTGGTACTTCAGACGCTGCGCCTCGACCTCATCGCGCGGACCGTTCAGGCACGCGATGGCGGCCTTCTGAATCGGGAAGAACATACCAAAGTCGATCTGGCCGCGCAGCTTGGCAAAGGCAGAGACCACATCCTCGCGACCGACCAAAAAGCCGATGCGGGCACCGGTGACGTTAAACGACTTGGAGAGCGAGAAGAACTCAACGCCCACCTCGAGCGCGCCGGGATACTGCAAGAAGCTGCCGCCGGGCTCGCCGTCAAACACGATGTCGGAGTACGCGTTATCATGGACGATCAACAGATCATGCTCGCGGGCAAAGGCGATAATCTCCTCGTAGACCTCGGGCGTGCCCACCGAGCCGACCGGGTTCGCGGGCAGCGACACGATCATGTACTTGGCACGATCGGCAACCTCGGGATCGATACCCGCCACATAGGGCAGGTAATTGTGCTCGGCAACCAGCGGATAGTATTCGAGCTTGGCATCGGCGATCTTGGCACCCGCCTCAAAGACCGGGTAGCACGGATCGGGAACCAAAATGGTGTCACCCGGATCGAGCAGGGCAAGGCCCAAATGGCCCACCCCCTCCTGCGTGCCGTTGCACGACTGCACCATAGACGGCGTAATGCCCGAAACGCCAAAGCGACGCTCATAGTAATCGCACACGGCCTGCTTGAGTTCGGGCAGGTCGCGCAGGGCATACTTCCACATCTCGGGATCTTGGGCTGCCTGCGTGAGCGCCTCGACCACATGGTCGTACGGCTTAAAGTCGGGCGTGCCCACGCTCATGTTGTAAATGGTCTTGCCCTGAGCCTTCAGCGCGAGAAGCTTGTTGTTGAGCGAGGCGAAGACCTCCGCGCCAAAGCGGTCGAGACGCTGCGATGCCTGCATGGTGCCACCTTTCGATATGAAAAACGCGGCGCTCCGACAAGAGCGCCGCGCGATACGGGCCATCAGATTGCAAAAGTGTAACGCTTGCAACCCCCGTATTGGTTCAATTTAGCCAACCTTAGTCAACTGGATTGAGCGCGTCGATCTGCGCAAGCCACAGACGCGAGCTAGCGTCACTCGGCATACGCCAATCGCCGCGCGGGCTGAGCGTCACCGAGCCCACCTTGGGACCATCGGGCAGGCAGCTGCGCTTAAACTGCTGGGCAAAGAAGCGACGATAGAACGTACGCAACCACGTGTGGACGGTCTTGGCGTCGTAGACGCCCTCGAAGCTCTTGAGCGCCATGCGGTAGATCTTGCCCGGCTCAAAGCCAAAACGCAGCAGGTAATAGAGGAAGTAATCGTGCAGCTCGTACGGCCCCACCAAATCCTCGGTCTTCTGTGCAATCTCGCCGTCGCCCGTGGGCGGCAGAAGCTCGGGGGACACCGGCGTATCGAGGATGTCGAGCAAGACCTCGGCAATACGCCCGCCAAAGACATCGGCAGCATAGCGTACCAGATGGCGCACAAGCGTCTTGGGCACGCTCGCGTTGACGGCGTACATGCTCATGTGGTCGCCGTTATAGGTAGCCCAGCCGAGCGCCAGCTCCGACAGGTCGCCCGTGCCAATGACAAAACCGCCAGCCTGGTTGGCCAGATCCATCAGAATCTGCGTACGCTCGCGCGCCTGGCTGTTCTCGTAGGTCACGTCCTGCACGGTCGGATCGTGCTCAATGTCCTTGAAGTGCTGTTCCACAGCCGCGTGGATCGAAACCTCGCGGAAGCTCACACCCAGGTCGCGGGCAAGCGACTCGGCATTCGACTTGGTGCGGTGCGTGGTGCCAAAGCCGGGCATGGACACGGCTGTGATACCAGTGCGCGGCAGCCCCAGTGCATCGAAGGCACGCACGGTCACAAGCAGCGCTAGCGTGGAGTCCAAGCCGCCCGAAAGGCCGATAACCGCAGCCTTGGTACCCGTGTGGGCAAGGCGGGTCTTGAGGCCCGCAGTCTGCAGATCGAGGATCGTCTCGCAGCGCTCGGCCAAGTCGCCGTGGTCGGCCGGCACAAAGGGCGCGCGCGGGAAAACGCGGTCGATATCGCAGGCATCGCGCAGGACAGGTTCTTCGGCCAGCACGCCCTCAAACGAAAACTCAACGGTCGTGGCCTCCGGCGCATCGTCGGTGCGCGTCCACGTCGTCGAGCGACGGCGCTCGGCAACCAAGCGGTCAAGGTCAACGTCGGCGATGGCCATATCGCAGGTAAGCAGTTTGGTGGCGGCGAGCTTGGAGCCATTTTCGTAGATAAGGTTCTCGCCCGCAAAGACCATGTCGGTCGTGGACTCGCCCTCGCTCGCGTCCGCGTAGGCATAGGCGCAGTACAGGCGTGCGCTCTGGTTAGAGATAAGGCTGCGGCGGTAATCCGCCTTACCGATAATCTCGTCCGAAGCCGACGGATTGAGGATCACCGTCGCACCGGCAAGCGCCATCTCGGTCGAAGGGGGCGCCGGCACCCACAGGTCCTCGCAGACTTCAACGCCCAGCACCATATCCTCGGCACCCTCATCACAGCAGCGGTAGACAAGCCCCGAACCCAGCGGAACCGGACCCTGACCGGCAAATTCAACCCACACGGGATCCGCAGGCGACGGAGCAAACCAGCGACGCTCATAGAACTCGCCATAGTTGGGCAGATACTTCTTAGCCGTAAGACCCAAAAGCTCACCCGCACAGCACACGGCGGCGCAGTTGTAGATATTCTCGGCAACTGCAACGGGAAGACCGATGGTAAAGACAATCGGCAGCTCGCGGGCTTCATCGAGAATATGTGCCAGCGCGGTCTCGCAAGCATGCAGCAATGTGCGGTTATGGAACAGGTCGGCCGCGGTATAGCCGGTCAGGTTAAGCTCGGGCAGCACCAGAGCACGAACGCCGCGCTCGGCAGCCTCGCGAACAGCCGCCAGCGCAACCTCGGCATTGCCCTCGACATCGGCAACGCGAATCCGCGGCGACGCCGCCGCCACACGCAAAAAGCCATCGTTCTTATTAGCCGAAACGCAGCATTGCCTAGTTGATCTGGACACTGGAGGCCCCTTCTACCCTGAGATTCAGTCTAACGGACGTTCACATATCTCTAACTAGCCAAAGCAACCTCCCAGTTTACTGAGAGGCCAACCTGTGCTAGGAGCATGTATTTCAATAATATCTTTAATTAAAAAAGGAGAAATCGATAATCGACTTCTCCTTTAAGCGAGGCGAGTAAATTCCGAAACTAATGGCAGAATTTATCCATGTAGTCCTCAAAGTCGAACACTTCTACCACGACGCCCTCTTCCTGAAACTCTTTCAGTTGCTCCAAGAGATCTTTGTTAATAACGTCCATGCAGAAACCTCCTCTATCTAATCAACTGTAGTATATCTGCTTTCATGCAATTATCAACCAACTTGTTTAATTGCTCCTCGTTTGCCGATAGTCCCTCTTTTTTCAAAATGTCGCGCACCTCGTTCTTAGTAATCGGCTTTTCAAACAACGAAAGCAAAGCGAACGAAAAATCATTAACCGCACACATTCTATGGGTGGCACAACTCAGCAGTACTCTTAACCCCTCTTTTGAGCGTCCGACTTCTTTCACAAACGAACTTTTAACCAATTGAAAACCATTATCGTGCATTACATAATCGGCATCGATATTTGTATTCAGCAATCCATAATGCAACAGTTCTTCTATCGTCCTTGTCAGCTCGAGGTCGCCCTGATCAAGGATAAGAGAAATGCTACAATCGGCCTCCAATAAACGGGCCAACTTAAGGTATACCAACTGGGAAACAGCATAGACATGATGGTATTCAGAATTATAGAAGTAGGCAAATGGCTCAACGAGCACGACAGAGGTCTTGGAATCCAGCCAGATTCGATCAGCTGGATTTAGACTAGTTAGCCGTCGCTTTACTTTGGTCAAATGTCCCTTATACCTGACAGCGTGAATAGAATCTAGGATCCAGGTCACCTCTGAAATATGAAGCCGCTGGGGCAAGTCAATTGTGTCGCTACCGTTTATGACCTCTTGCATATAAAAATCAATATGATGCTCATCAGATAAGGATTTTGCTTCATTTAAAGTTAAACCAGTGCCTGAAACATAATCCACTTCGAGGCGCAAATCCTCATATTGGGCTGTCTCTTATACACATCTCCGAGCCCACGAGACGCTCATGAATCTCGT
>UQMO01000076.1 GCA_900542125.1 uncultured Collinsella sp.
CGAGATTCATGAGCGTCTCGTGGGCTCGGAGATGTGTATAAGAGACAGCACTACGGTGGAGATGGCATTGGAGATGTTGTACTGCGCAAGCGTGATCCCGAGGTCGCTGACGATGAGCGGCTGAAACAGGCTCATGCAGTTAACGAAAATCGTGTAACACGTGGCCATGATGACAAAGCCGGGCGCCGGTAGTGCCCAAGATTGCCTTGAAAGACAAGGGCATAGGCCTTATGGCCATGCCCGCAGGCTTGAAAGGCAAGGTTGGGTACTACCGGTGGTCGGCGATATAGCCCAAAGCTACCGCCGTGTAAGCCGCAGCGCCAAGGGGCAGCTCGGCATCGCTAAAGCGTGCCTTGGGATGGTGCTGAGCAAAGTGTTCGTCCGTATCGGTCACAGCGGCGCCCACGGTAAAGTACGCACTCGGGATCTCGCTCGAAATCAACGCGAAGTCCTCACTCGCCATGGCGTGGAACAGCGGCAGGAAGGCGGCCTTGGGCAGCACCGCGCCCACGTAGCCAAGCGACGCCTGGGTCATGTCGTCATCGAGTACGAGCGGGGGAACATCCGAGAGCGTCTCGAGGGTCGCCGGCGTGCGATACGTTGCGGCCACGCCGTTGACGACCTCGGCGATACGTTCCTTGAGATGAGCCATGAGATCGACATCGAAGCCACGCAGCGTTCCCTCGAGCACACAAGTGTCGGGGATGACATTTGCGGCCTGACCGCCGGCGAACTTACCCACGGTCAGTGCGACCTCCTTGGCCGCCGGCACTTCGCGAGCAATGAGCTCCTGAAGTGCCAGATGCACGTGCACACCCGCCGTAATGGGGTCGATGCAGATCTCGGGGCTCGAGCCATGACCGCCCTTGCCCTGCAGCGTGATGCGGAAACCGTACACGCCCGAGAGCGCCGGGCTGCCGTAAAGCACCAGGCCAAGCGGCGACTGGCTATTGACATGCATGGCAAAGGCGACCTGAGGGCGCGGGTTCTGCAGCAGACCGTCGGCGATGGCGGCGCGGGCACCCTCAAAGGTTTCCTCGCCCGGCTGGAACAGCAACTTAACCGTAGCGTTGGCATCAACAAGCTCTGCCTCGCGCGCTTTGAGCATACGAGCCGCACCAAGCAGCGCCGTCGCGTGCATATCGTGACCGCAAGCGTGCATGCAGCCGTTGGTGGATGCAAAGGGCTCGCCCGACTCCTCGGCAACAGGCAGGGCATCCATATCGCCACGGAGCATGATGACCGTACCGGCCTGTTCGTCCGTGCAGACGCCATTGCCTTGGGCCGCGGCGGCACCGGCGCCGACAAGGCCCACAACGCAGGAACCATCAACGAGCGTGGCAAATGGGATGTCCATCTCGGTCAGGCGCGCTTGGATATACGCAGAGGTCTGTGGGAGGCTATTACCCAGCTCGGGCATCTGGTGGAGATCGTGTCGCCACGCAGCGAGCTCGTCTGCAAAAGCCTGAGCTTCTGCAACAAGACCGTCACCGATAGCGGTCTGCGCCGCTGCGGTGGCCTTGGGCGCTGATTGCGGTTGAAGATCGGACAAAGCTGGTGCCATAGATGCCCTCCAGTATCGTTTTTGCAGCAAGCACTTTGATAGCGTAAAGTGCAAGGTACTACTTTAAGGGCGAGGCATAAAAAATGCCGCCCCGGGAGGGCGGCGCAACAAGTTGTTTACAATTGCGGGCGCGGCTTTCGACGCAAAAAATCGAAGTGAGTCTCGCTCAAGATAATCGACAGGAAGATGAGCGCGAAGCCGGCGAGCAGGCGCGAGGTGAGCGCCTCCCCCATCAGCAGCACCGAGAACAGCACACCCGAAGGCGACTCCATCGAAAGGAGCAGCGAGCCCGTCGAGGCCGGGACATGCGCCAGGCCGACGTTTTGGATGAGCAGAGCCGCGCATGTGCAGCCCACCGAGAGAAACGCCATCGCACTGATAAAGCTCGGCGTCCACACGGACAGAGGCGCTTGGGTCTCGAATAGCAGCGACGTTGCCAGGCTCAGCACGCCGTTGCCCACAAACATCCAAAACGTGATGACGTTGATGTCCATTTTGCGACCGTACTTGGCAGTCACCGCCATCTGGATGGCGAAAAAGGCCGCACCCGCCAGCGTAATGACGTCACCGATGTTGAATTCAACGCTATCGAGTGCGACGAGGCCAATGCCCGCTAGGCACAGCAGCGCGGCACCCAAGTTGTAGCGCGTGAGCTTTTCGCCGCTCAGGAAATAGCTCGCGAACGGTACAAGGATGCAATACGTGCCCGTCAAAAAAGCATTCTTGCCCGCCGTAGTATGTGCCAGACCGACCGTCTGCAACGCATAGGCCGCCCACATGAGCACGCCCATACTCAGGCCAACGATCAGGTTGCGAGCGTTGAGGTGCGCGATGATGCGCTTGTGGAAGACGGCAAACATGACCAACGCTGCGGGCAGAAAACGTACATAGAGCAGCGCGAACACCGGAATGGTGCCGAGTGCGTCCTTCATAGTGGTAAAGGAGTAGCCCCAGATGACCGCCACCGAAAGGAGCAGAACCTTCCAGAACAGCGGAGAGCGTGCGCCGGCGCCCCGGGGAATACCGCCCGCGCCCAAATCCTCACGGGCTACTGGGCTATCGGGCAAGTTTTCGATTTCGTTGGCAGCGTATTGGGCCATGGAACATCCTCGCACTCAATCTGGGCGTGGTGTCCGCACGCGTATGGCTGCGTGCCGCCTCATGGTCAAATAAAAACAGGGCGCACCGGACCCCCGGCACGCCCCGCTACTGTAGCAATAACCAGCGTTGCACCGCAATCCAGCCCACTAAAGCGTCGGCAAAGTGAACCTCGATGTTTTGCCAATGTCACGCTGTCGCGCTAAATAAGTTTCGTACTCTCCAGCTTTTCGATGATCCAGTCGTTGGCTTTGATGACCGGGCGGCGGAAGACGACGCCCAGGGCCAGCGACGGAATCAGATAGCTCGCCAGAATGCCCAGCTCAACCCAGTACTCCATATGGTAGGCGCCAGCCATGGCGGCATGCATGGCGTTAATGCCATGGGTAAACGGCAGGAACGGATAGATCGCCTGGAACACAGGGCCGGTCATCTCGATGGGGAACGTACCGCCCGAACCGCCGACCTGCATGACCAGCAGCACAACGGCCAAAGCCTTGCCGATATCGCCAAACGAAACCGTAAGCGTGTAGACGATATTGGAGAACACGAGACTCGCGACCCAGCCCGCCAGCACAAACTGCAGCGGGTTGTCGCACTGAATGCCAAAGAACAGAATGTCGCCCGCGCACACGAGCGTTGCCTGCAGCAGGGCCAGACCGCCAAAGAACAGGTAGCGGCCCAGGTAGATCTCGTGCAAGCGCACGGGGATTAACTCATTGATGAGTTCGTCGTCAACCGACACCTTCATCATGGCCGCCAGCACGATCGAGCCGACCCAGAGCGACAGAATCGTGTAGAACGGCGCCATGGCCGAGCCGTAGTTGCGGATCGGATAGACCGGCTTGCGATCGAGCGCGACGGGACCGGAAAGCGACACGGCCAAACCCTCGGGATCATTGCCAATCATCGTCTTGATCGTGGCCAGATCGTCCGACATAAGGGCGCCGTCGAGCTCGTCCTTAAAGGCACTGATCTTATCGGACGCTTCACCCAGCTGATCGGAAGCCTTGTTGACCAGCTTTGCAGCCTTGGAGAGGCCCTTTGCCAGCGAACCGGATGCGTCGGTCAGGCCGTCTACGGCGCTATCCAGATCGCCCGAGATGCCATCCAGCGAGTCCAGGATGCCTGAAACCGTCTTCTTGAGCTCCTTTGCCTTGACCGAGAACGTGGAGTCGTAGTCGGACTTGGCGCCCGAAATGCCCGCCTTGGCATCGGCGATGGCCTGGTCGACTTCGGCACGCGTGCTGTTGACCTCTGCCATGCTGTCAGAAAGGGACTTAGCAGTTGCCGTCAGGTCCTTGGCGCTGTTGCGATACTCCACCGCGATCCTGTTCAGCGATGTTGCCACAGACTTGAGGCTCTCCTGGAGCTTTTCGTCACTGACCTGCTCGGCAAAGCCGCGGAGCTGGTCGGCCGTGGCGTCGATATCGTCGGCACGTGTATTGAGCGCCGCCGCGGCATCGTTGAGCTGAGACACCGTAAGGTCAACATGCTGATTCGCGGCATCGAATGCCTTCGCAAGCTCGGCGGACACGTTGTCGAACGAGCCAGCGCTTCCGTCAATCGCGGCGTTGATGGCGTCGTTGGCGGCCTTCAGCGCTTCTTTGGAATCGCTCATGCCGCTCTTGGCATGCTCCATCAACCGCTTGGTCGACTCATCGACCGTACCCGTCTGCTGGAGCATACCGCTCGCCGACGTCAACGAATCGGACGTAGAGCTCAAAATGCCCGCCAGCGACGAAGCATTAGCCTGAACGTCTTGCAGGTCCTCAATCGAATCGCCGAGCGTCGAGGACAGGTTGGCGATAAAGTTGCTGACCTGGTCGGTGCTCATGTAATCGAGCAGGCTGGACACCGTCTTAAGACCGATGCTCGTAATGGTCTCGGTAAAAGATTCGTTAACCTGGTTCTGAACGGCGCTCGAACCCTTCTCGGTCACGATCTGCGCGATGGCGTTGGCCTTCTGGTTCTCGTAAAACTCGATATCGGCGTGTTTCACGTCGGTCGAGAAAAGCGTCATCATGTCAGCGCTAAACGTTTTGGGGATAACGACGGCAGCATAGTACGCGCCCGACTTAACGCCCTCGATAGCCTTTTCGCGATCGTTAAGCACAACCCAATCGAAGCTCTCGTTGCCGCGTAGGGTGGCGGTCACGTTTTCGCCCACGTTAACCTCGACGGGAATCAGATCGCTCTCGTAACCCTCATCGGTGTTGACCACGGCGATCTTAAGATTGCCGGTGTTGCCGTACGGATCCCAGCTGCCGGCGATGTTAAACCACGCGTACAGACACGGCACGATAATGAGGCCCATCACGACAATCAAGCCGATCACGGAGCGAGACACGTTTTGGACATCGCGCCTAAACAGATGCAGGATGTTCTTCATTTATGCCTCACCTCCTTTGGAGTGCTTGCCAAGCGCGGTGGTATCTCCATCATTTGTGGCTGTGCTGTCGCTGCCCTGAGATTTATGGTGCGAGCCGATATGCGGCAAGCGGCCCGTGGACTGATCGCCGCCCTTGGCACCACGCTCGCTGGCGTTGAGGCCAAACATGTGGCGGGCGGCAGGAATGGCGGCCGTGTGCTCGCGCATCTCGCGACGCAGGTCCTCATCCGAAAGCGCCGAGATGCGCATCTGGGTATTGAGGCTCGCGCGGATATATTCGATATTGATAAGCCAGCCGCAGATGGCAATAACCGAGATGATCCAAATGACAAGCAGGATGATCTTGCCGTTATTGTCGATATCGAGAACCGTCGACAGGACAAAGAGCAGGACCTGAACGCCCACCACGGCGGCAAAACCGCCCTTGATGTAGTACGGGTAGCGATGTTCAAAGGCGACCGCATGATCGAGCAGTTCGCGACGGTACGAATCGGAATCGAGCATGACACGCATGGCCGTGCGCAGCGAGTAGCGCTGGCGCGGCAGGTCGTTGGACTCGCAAATCATCATACCGGTCGTGGAAAGCTGTTTATCAAAGAGCAGGTTAAGGTTGAGCAGCAGCGGACGCAGCTGCAGACCGATAAAGAGCGCCACGATCAAGAACACGCCCAGAATGCACAGGTTAAACAGGTAGTTGAACGAGTACATGCCGCCGACCGTCTCGCGCAGCAGATTGATGCCGTAGGTAAAGGGCAGCAGCGGGTGCAGCCACTGGAAGAAGCCTGGCATCATCTCGATGGGGTACATGCCCGACGAACCCGGGATCTGCACGATAACCAGAATGACGCCGATAGCCTTGCCGATATGCTTAAACGTGGTGGACAGCGCATAGATGATATTGACGTAGGTGAACGAGATGGCGATGCCGCCCAGCACGAACAGCAGCGGGCTGACGCACTGCACGCCGATCACCAGATCGCCTACCGTAACGATGATGGCCTGCAACGCGCCCAGGATCACCAGGAGCAACCAGCGGCCAAAGTAGCCCTGACGCGCGGTAAAGCTGCCGATGCCTTCGCGGTCGACCTCGAGCTTGTAGATGGCGATAAGCACGTAGCCGCCCACCCACAGCGCCAGATTGGTATAGAACGGGGCAATGCCCGAACCAAAGCTCTTGACCGGGTAAATTGACTTTGAGGTCAGCTCGACCGGAGATGCCATGAAGTCTGCAACATCATCGACGTCGACGCCCATCAGGCCGGCCAGCTCGCCCATGGACTCGGAGGTCTGTAGCGCCGCGATGTCGTTGGCGGCGGTTGCGAGCTTGTCCTGGACCTTGGCAAGCGAGGCATCGGTCTGGGACAGCGTGGTCTTGGCCTGACCGAGCGTGGCGTTGAGTTGCGAAAGTGTACCGCGCGCACTTGCAATAGTAGGCGTGAGGCCAGACACGATTCCCGTCAGATCACCCGAGACGGCGGCAAACGAATCAAGTGCGCTCGAGACCTTCGGCAGCGCGTTTTGACCCAGGTCCGTCTGAGCCTGGCCAAGGTTGGTCGCACCGGTCTGAATTGCATTATTGATAGCGTCGCTGGCACCCGAGACAGCCGCAGCGTCATTCGCCATGGCGCTCGACTGCGCAGACAGACCGTCCTTGATGCTCTGAAGCTTTTCATTCTGCTCGCGGAGCAAATCGATGATCGATACAATGCGCGCGTCAATTTCCTTGGAACCTGTCGACGTGTCATTGACGAGAATTTCCAAGTGCCCGATAACGGCCTTATTGTGGTCGATCGTCGCTTGGAGAGACTCAAGCGAGTTGTCGATACGGGTAGTCGTAGATGCGACCGTGCCCGTCAGCTTGCCAATCGCAGCGTTTGCGGAGGCTGACGTCTTGGTGAGCGCAAGGCTGCCTTCCGAGAGCGCCTTGGAGAGCGAGGCGACAGAGTTGCCCGCCGTGGCGCGAGCCTCGCCCAGCAGGTCATTGCCCTGGGAGATCGCCTGCGTCAGCGACGGCGCCTGACCCTGCAGACCGGCAAGTGCCGCATCTGCCGAGGCAATGGAACCACTCGTCTTATCGATGGCGGCATTCATGTCGCCAATCGAATCACGCACTTCGCCCAACGTATCGGAAGCCTCTGATACCGAACCGGCCAACGAATCCTGAGTCTGGGTTGCCTTGTCCTTTAAATCGACTCCGGCATCCTTGGCAATACTGGCAACGGTCTCGCCCACCGTGGAGACAAATTCCGAGTTGATCTGCTCCTCGATGGTGTTTGCACCGGTGTCGGTAACCTTGGGCGCAATAGCGCTCTTCTTCTCATTGACGTAGTACGTAAGCTTGGGCTGATGGTAGTTGCCGTCGAGCATCGAAACCAGGTTATCCGAGAAGTTCTTGGGGACTACGATGGCCGCATAGTACTCACCGCTCTCGACGCCCTCTTTGGCATCGGCCGCAGAATCGACGAAGGTCCAGCCCAGCTGATCGTTCTCCTTGAGCTGATCGACGACCTGATCGCCCGCGTTGAGCTCGCCCACCAGGTCGTTTTGGGTGCCCCGATCGTTGTTGGCGATGGCAATCTTGATGCCCTGGGTGTTTCCGTACGGATCCCAGTTGGCCACGATGTTGTACCAGGCATACAGCGAGGGAATAACGCACACGCCAAGGGTAACCACCAAGGCGACGGGGTTCACAAGCAGTCGCTTAATGTCGCGCTTAAATATCGCAAAGGAGACCTTTGCATTGGATAGTTTGCTGCCGAGACTCACGCTTGGACCATCCATCCTGTCGTTGAATCGAATCGTACTATTGATAACCATTGTACGTAGGCGCTTTAGCGTCTCAGAGCACAATGGTATTGAGTTTTGCGGGTAGCAATATACTACGAAGACGAATTAACGTACAGTTGTACAGTATCTTAAATTCCCGCAGCTCACAAAACCACAACCCGCACAAATTAGCAATTCAAATAGTCATCGGGGACGTTCTTAAACGACTAGTCATTTAAGGACGTCCCCAACGACTAGTTTTGACCACGGTAACGTCGATGTTTTGGCGCAGACAGCGAAAGCCCGCCAGAGCGAGCAAGGTGCCTTGAAACAAGGCGGCATTGACCT
>UQMO01000077.1 GCA_900542125.1 uncultured Collinsella sp.
GTCATGGCCGTGGCAGCCGCATGTGGCCTCGCCGTTCTGTGCGAGCGTGCCGGCAATAAGGGCTTCGACGCAAGCGTCGCAGCTGCCCTGGGCACCTGCGTATACCGTGATGCCGGCTTGGGCAAGCGCGTTGATGGCGCCACCGCCGATGCCGCCGCAGATGAGCGTGTCCACACCGCCGTTGGCGAGCAGGCCCGCCAGGGCGCCGTGGCCGGTGCCGCCGGTGCCCACGACCTGCTCGTTGAGCACCTTGCCGTCCTGAATGTCGTAGATCTTGAACTGCTCGCTGCGGCCAAAGTGCATAAAGATGTTGCCGTTGTCGTACGTCGTTGCCACCCTCATGGTGCCGACCTCCTTTGCTGGCCATGCGGCCGTCGTCGAGGCGATGGGGGAGTACGCGATATTGCCGCCCTCGATGACGAGCGCTCGTCCGTTGACCAGCGCATCGGCCACCTTGCGATGCGCGCGGCTGCAAATGGCCGCCACCGTTGCACGGGCGATGCCCATCTGCTGGGCGACCGCCTCTTGGTTGAGACCTTCCAGGTCGCACAGGCGCAGCACCTCAAGCTCGTCGACGGTCATGTCGATGGCATCACCGCTGGCCAGGCCATCGGGGGTGAAGCCGCGGTATTCGGGGATGATCCCGACGCGGCGCAGTTTTTCGCGTCTTCCTGCCATACACCCTCCAAATCTGACATATGTCAACAATAAGATAGCGCGCGAGCTGAACCGTGCAAGACATTTTTGGCATATGTCAGAAAATGAGGGCTTATTTTTGGGCTGTGGGGCCGCGTGCGCCTGGGCTACAATGAATCTCGCTTATAGGCGACTGACAGGAGGGTCAATGAGCAAGGCTGATCAACAGTTTGTAACCATGTGCCGCGATATCTTGGACCATGGCACCACCACCGAGGGCCAAAAGGTCCGACCGGTGTGGGAGGACGGCACCCCTGCCTATACCATTAAAAACTTTGGCGTTACGGCTCGCTACGACCTGCGTGAGGAGTTCCCCGCGCTCACACTGCGTCGCACGGCGCTTAAGTCTGCCATGGACGAGATCTTGTGGATCTATCAAAAGAAGTCAAATAACGTCCATGACCTTAACAGCCATATTTGGGACGAGTGGGCCGACGAGACTGGCTCCATCGGCAAGGCCTACGGGTACCAGATTGGGCAGAAAAGCCATTATGCCGAGGGTGACTTTGACCAGATGGACCGCGTGCTGTACGACCTTAAGAACACGCCGTACAGCCGCCGCATTATGACCAACACCTACGTGTTTAGCGACCTGTCCGAGATGCACCTGTATCCGTGCGCCTACAGCGTGACCTATAACGTGACGCAGCGCCCGCAGGACGATAAGCCCACACTCAACATGATTCTCAACCAGCGCAGCCAAGATATTTTGGCCGCCAACAACTGGAATGTGTGCCAGTACGCCATTTTGCTGATGATGGTCGCGCAGTCGGTCGATATGATTCCCGGCGAGCTGCTGCATGTGATTGCCGATGCCCACATTTACGACCGTCATGTCGATATCGTCCGTGAACTTATCGAGCGTCCGCAGTTTGCGGCGCCTAAGGTAACACTTAACCCCGATGTGCACGATTTCTATGCGTTTACGACCGACGACCTGATCGTCGAGGGCTATGAGCACGGCCCGCAGGTCAAGAACATTCCCATTGCGGTGTAGGTGGCGCTCATGACGTGTAAGCTTTCTGCCATTGTCGCCGTGTGTGACGATTGGGGCATTGGGTGCGAGGGCGACATGGTGGTGTCCAATCGCGCCGACATGCGCCATTTTGTGGCCTGCACCAAGGGTTGCCCGGTCATCATGGGGCGCAAGACGCTGCTGAGTTTTCCCGGTGGGCGTCCGCTCAAGAACCGTCGCAATATCGTGCTTACCCGCGACGAGAGCTTTGCCCCCGAGGGCGTCGACGTGGTGCATAGCATCGACGAGGCGCTCGCTGCGGTTGCCGATGAGCCCGTTGCCTGGGTGATCGGTGGTGGCGATGTCTATCGGCAGTTTTTGCCGTACTGCGTGGAGGCCGAGGTCACGCATAACCACTGCGTCCATCCCGTGGACACGTATTTTCCCAATTTGGACGCCGATCCTGCATGGGAAGTTTCGCAGGCTGGCGGGGTTGCCACGATTGCCGCGGGCGAGGGTGACGAGGGTCTCGATTATGAGTTCGTGACATATCGTCGCGTTGAGGCGTAAATCGCCTAGCGTGAACGGTATTATCGGGTTGATTGAATGCATGGGGCGGCGCTTCGCGTCGCCTCGTTTGGTATAGATGTGCTGTTAAGAAGGGTGCGGGCTGGCTGCTATGACTGATGCCGTTGAGGTTCTGCGAATCGATTCGCTTACGGATGAGCGGCTCGACGCCTACGTGCGACTGACCGAGCGCGAGCTTCGCTGCGTGCTGGAGCCCCAAAAGGGTATCTTTATCGCTGAGAGTGCCAAGGTTATCGAGCGCGCGGTGCGTGCCGGATACCAGCCGGTGAGCTTTCTTTTGGGCGAACGCTGGCTTGATCAGATGATGCCGCTGTTTGAGCGCCTGGTTGTGCGCGAGGACGCCGGTCCTGTTCCTGTGTTCGTTGCCTCCATGGAGCTCATGGAGCAATTGACGGGCTTTAACGTGACGCGCGGTGCGCTCGCGGCGTTTCGTCGCCCGCGGCAGATTCCGGTTGATGAGTTCTTGGGCGGCGTCGTCGAGGCGGCGGGGGAGCGTCCGGTGCGTGTGTGCGTGCTCGAGGGTATTGTCGACCACACCAACGTCGGCGCGATTTTCCGCTCGGCCGCCGCGCTCAATGTCGACGGCATTCTGGTGAGCCCTACGTGCTGTGACCCGCTGTACCGTCGCTCGGCCCGCGTGAGCATGGGCACGGTGTTCCAGGTGCCCTGGACGCGCATTGGCAGCGAGGCGCGCGTGTGGCCACATGACGGCCTGGCGGCGCTGCACGATGCCGGTTTTTCGTGTGCCGCCATGGCGTTGACGGACGATTCAGTGTCGTTGGACGATCCCGCGCTACAGGAGATTGACCGCCTGGCAATCTTTATGGGCACCGAGGGTGCCGGCCTGGGCGCCAAGACCATCGCGGACTGCGACCGGGCCGTGCGCATTCCGATGGCGCACGGGGTCGATTCGCTCAACGTGGCCGCGGCGAGTGCCGTCGCCTTTTGGCAGCTGTGCCCGCATCTGAGCAATGAGTATCACTACCAGCCGGGTTTGTATCACTAGGCAGATAGTTCGCACCGGGCTCTGACTCGGGGTGTTTCGGTCGACGCCGGTCGGTGCTAAGCTGCTATTGGTTTTGGCCTTAAATTGCCGTTTTGTTGTTTGACGTATGCTGGTGGGGAGGGCGTGTGGCTAAGAAATCTACGGCTATCGATGTAACGCAGGGTGTTATTTGGCAGCAGCTGCTTTCGCTGTGCGTTCCCATCTTTTTTAGTTCGTTTTTTCAACAGGCCTACACGCTTATCGGTACCTATATCGTCGGCCAGTTTGGCGGCAAGCTTGCACTGGGTGGCATTCAGGCCACGATGGTGCTCACCGAGCTCTGCATTGGCTTTTGCGTTGGCGTCGGTGCCGGCTGCGCGGTCATTACCGGTCAGTATTTTGGCCAGCACGATGATGAGCGACTGAGTCGTTCGGTCCATACGGCCATGACCCTCGCGCTGGTGGGCGGTATCGTTTTCTCGATTCTTGGCATAGTGTTCGTTGAGCCCATGCTGGTACTTATGAACACTCCGCATGAACTTTTGGCCGAGGGCGTGGCCTATGCTCGTTGCTATTTTGCCGCCATGGTTGCGGCGCTGCTGCTCAATATGGGAACGGCACTGCTGCGCGCCGTGGGCGACACGCGCGGGCCTGCTGTGATCATCGCTTCCGGCTGCCTTGTTAATGCGGTGCTGGATGTCATCTTTGTTGCCATGCTTCATATGGAGGCGCTGGGCTGCGGCATCGCGGTGGCGCTGACCATTTGCTCCAACGCCACGATGATCGTGATTCGCATGATGCACGCACCGGGTGCGTGGCGGCTTTCGCTGTCCAAACTCGGCATTGATCCTGGCATTTGTAAGAGCATGATCTCGTGTGGTCTGCCGCTTGGCTTTCAGTCTGCTGCGTATTCGATTTCCAACGTTTTGATTCAGGTGTCGGTCAACTCGTTTGGTGCCGATGTCACTACGGCGTGGGGTCTTTCGGGCCGTTTGGATGGCATTGTCTGGATGGTTACCGAGGCGCTTGGCGTGTCGATCACCACGTTCTCGGCACAGAACTTTGGCGCGCGCAACTACGAGCGCATGCGCAAGGGCTACCATACGTCGCTCGTGCTGTCGTTTATGCTCATTGGTGGCCTGTCTGCCGTGCTGCTGGTGTTCTCGGGTCCTCTGTCGCGTCTGTTTGTCGACGATGCTTCGATTTCGGCGTACACCACGACGATCCTTCATTTTATCGCGCCGTTCTACGCGATCTTCTCGATTATCGAAAACGCGTCGGGCTCCATTCGCGGTGCCGGCGTTAGCTTGCAGCCCATGCTGCTCACGATTTTTGGCACTGTCGTGCTCAGGGTGATCTGGGTGTTTGCGATTATGCCGTTCGATCCGTCGCTTGAGCACCTGCTGCTGGTTTACCCCGTAACCTGGCTCATCACGGCCACGATGTTTACCATCTACCACCACAGCGGCAACTGGCTCGGCCGCGCCACCGCCTAATGATCCGTAGGGGACGAGGGAAACGGATCATTTCTCTCCGTCGTGATGTTGATGATCTGTTTTCCTCCGTCCCCTTCGGATCAATTAGTATTCGATGCCTTGGCGGGCTAGGAGGCCTTCGTCGAAGTAGTGTTTGACGGGGCGCATTTCGGTTACTAGGTCTGCAAGGTCGGCCAGTGGCAGCAGGCCTCGGCCGGTGAGCACGAGCTCCGTGGTGGCGGGCTTTATCGCGATCAACGATTCGACATCCTCGCGCGTCACAAAGCCCCGTCGCATGGCTTCTCCCAGCTCATCCAAGATCAGCACGTCGACCTGGCTAATCTGCTCGCGCGCCAGCTCCATGATCTGTGCGGCACAGGCTTCGGGCGTGTCGCGGTCGGCTTGTACGATGCGTAGCCCCAATCGAGGTGCTGCGTCATGTTCGGCACAGTGCAGCTTCTTGGCAAACTGAAGCATGAGCACGTTAAGTCCATAGCCCGTGGCGCGCAGCGCGAGGCCCAGCGCAGCCGTCGTCTTGCCCTTGCCGTCGCCCGTATAGATTTGAACCTTGCCGACTTCCAGTGATGCCATCTCTGTCCTTTCGTGCCCGGCGTCGGTTTATCGCCGTCCGGGTTGGGTATTCTAGAAAACATTATCAACCCCAGTAGATGGAGTTCAAGCAGATGGAGATGGATGACCACAAACGTAGACGGAATATGATCCTCTACGTGCTCATCGCCTTCGTCGTCTACCTCGTGCTCTCGACCGTACTGTTCCCCAACATCGGTCACACGCAGCAGATTACGAAGACCGATTACTCGACGTTTGTCAAAGCGCTCGATAAGAAGAGTGTCGACAAGGTCGAGTACAACACGGACGATTACACGATTTATTACACCAAGAAGGGCGAGGACGAGAACATCGCCTACAAGACGACCGGTGTGCCGAATGACGCGGGCTTTACCGATCGCGTGCTTGAATCTGGCGCCTCGCTTGAGTCGGTCGTTCCCGATAAGAACTCGGGCCTGATGACCTACTACTTGCTCACCCTCATTCTTCCCATAGCCATCTTCTTCCTCATCGGTTGGTGGCTCAACCGCCGCATGAAGAAGGCTATGGGCGATGACGGTCCGTCGATGAACTTTGGCGGCGGTGGCTTTGGCGGCGGTGGACTGGGTAAGTCCGGCGCGCGCGTGATCGCCTCCAAGGACGTGGGCGTGACCTTTAAGGATGTCGCCGGCCAGGAAGAGGCCAAGGAATCCCTCAAGGAGGTCGTCGACTTTCTGGAGAAGCCGCAGCGCTACGAGGAGATCGGCGCCAAGCTGCCGCGTGGTGCTCTCCTTGTTGGCCCTCCGGGCACCGGTAAGACCCTGCTTGCCAAGGCTGTGGCCGGCGAGGCGGGCGTGCCGTTCTTTAGTATTTCTGGTTCTGAGTTCGTTGAGATGTTTGTCGGCCGCGGCGCCGCCAAGGTGCGCGATCTGTTTAAGCAGGCCAAGGAAAAGGCCCCGTGTATCGTGTTCATCGACGAGATCGATACCATCGGCAAGAAGCGCGATGGCGGTGGATTTAGCGGCAACGATGAGCGTGAGCAGACGCTCAACCAGCTGCTGACCGAGATGGACGGCTTCGATAACCACAAGGGTATTGTCGTTCTCGCTGCTACCAACCGTCCCGACAGCCTTGATCCGGCCCTGTTGCGCCCCGGTCGTTTTGACCGCCGCATCCCCGTCGAGTTGCCCGATCTGACCGGCCGTAAGAACATCCTCGAGCTCCACGCCAAGAGTGTGAAGACCGAGCCGCCGATCGATCTGACCGCGATTGCCCGCGCCACGCCCGGTGCCTCGGGCGCCGACCTGGCCAATATCATCAACGAGGGCGCCCTGCGCGCCGTTCGCGAGGGTCGCAAGCGCGCCACGCAGGATGACTTTGAGGAGTCGGTGGAGGTCGTCATCGCCGGTCAGCAGCGCAAGTCCACGGTGCTTTCCGACCACGAGAAGCAGGTCGTTTCTTACCACGAGATTGGCCATGCCATTGTCGCCGCTCGCCAGAAGGGTTCCGCGCCGGTTACCAAGATCACCATCGTGCCGCGCACGAGCGGTGCTCTTGGCTATACCATGCAGGTCGAGGAGGACGAGCGCTTCCTGACGACACGCCAGGAGGTTCTGGACAAGCTCGCCGTCTACTGCGGTGGCCGTGCAGCCGAGGAACTCATCTTTGGCGAGATGACGACCGGCGCCGCCAACGATATCGAGCAGGCCACCAAGCTTGCCCGTAACATGGTGACGCGCTTTGGTATGTCCGATGAGTTTGGCATGATGGCGCTCGGTACCGTTCAGAATGCGTACCTCAACCAGGACACGTCGCTCACCTGCGCCCCCGGTACGGCCGAGCGCGTGGACGCGATTGTCGCCAAGCTGATCGAGGATGCGCACGACCGCGCTCTGCAGATTCTGAAGGAGAACAAGTTTAAGCTCCACGAGCTGGCTCGTTATCTGTACAAGAAGGAGACGATCACGGGCGAGGAGTTTATGAATCTCCTAACGCGCGAGAATCCGCTGATGCCAAAGCAGCAGTAAGGCTGGTTGCACATTGTTGAACGCCCCATTTGAGTCTCTATCTCAAATGGGGCGTTTTACGTGGGAGGGATATGTATGAAGATCGTGGTAAGTGCCTGCTTGATGGGCGAGAGCTGCAAGTATAACGGGCTCGACAACTATCATCGGGAGCTGGTCGAGGCTTGCGAGCGCACGGGGACCGAGGTCCTCTTGGTGTGCCCTGAGGTCTTTGGCGGCCTGCCCACGCCGCGCAAGCCGTCCGAGATTGTGAACGGCGAGGTCCGTACCTGCGAGGGAACCTCAGTCGATCGCGAGTTTCGCCTGGGTGCCGAGCGCGCGCTCGATATGTGCGAGCAGGCAGGCGGACCGGAAGAGATAGTCGCGTGCATCCTGCAAGATCTGTCTCTTATACACATCTCCGAGCCCACGAGACGCTCATGAATCT
>UQMO01000078.1 GCA_900542125.1 uncultured Collinsella sp.
CCTAAGCCTTCGTCGGCAGCGTCAGATGTGTATAAGAGACAGGTATCGACCAGCGCGTGGCACTCGGCACCGTACTCCTCGTCGTCCACGCCACCCATGATGTGCAGACGCACCTTGGGCAGGCGCTCGTGCAACTCAAAGAAGGCATAGATCATGGTCTTGACGTCCTTGATGGGCGCCAGACGCACTACCGCGCCAATGTCCACCCAGCCGTCATCGGGCTTTAAGGGGATGTCCTTAAAGCGGTCGAACTGGATGCCGTTGGGGATGACCAGGCATTTGTCCGCATCGCAGCCCATATCGATCTGCGTCTTGCGGGCGTTATGGAACAAACTCGTCACACGGAAGGCGCGGCGATAGATCTCCTCCGAAAGCAGGTAGAAAAAGCGAATCCAGCGGTCCTTAAATGACGGCACCACCCAATCGGCGCGAATGATCTCTTCCTCGCGCTCGCGGGTATAGATGCCATGCTCGGTCAGCAGCACCGGCGCATGGTGAACGCTTGAGCCCAGGCAGGCGAGCAGGCCACCGTAGCCGGTCGAGATGGCATGGTACACATCGGCCACCGGCACCTCGCTGCCCAACAGGTAGAGCACGGGCAGCAACATGGAGCGCATGGTATGAAATGCATCGGCAAAGGGCGTGTAGGGATACTCGGCCAGGCACACGTCGCGAAAGATATCCATAAACGTGCGGCTCTGCAAAAACGAGAGCGGATGCACGCGACGGCGGTGGAAGATATCGAATAACACGTCCCAGTCCGGATTGGAGAGCGACACCAGACGGCGTAGCGCCTCGCGCTCACGGTCGTTAAAACTGGCTTCATGTTGCTCGCCCGAAAGCCGCAGGGCATCGTCCAGGAACACCTCGTGCACCTCGACCACGTTGCCGGGCAGCTCGTAGACAAACTTGCCACGGTCGGCAGCATGCGCGCCGATCACCCACAGCACAAACTCGTGCTCGGGCATGGCCGTAATGTAGCCATGCATCCAGGTAGATACGCCGCCGTGCACATAGGGGTAGCAACCCTCGAGTACCAAGCAGATTCTCATTTATCGCCACCCTCCTTGCGCTCGATCGTCACGGTCTTATCATTTGCCTTGAGCAGATACAGATTGCCCGTAAGGTGCGTCAGTTCGCCACCCGTCACCGCACCCGGCTCGCCATTATTAACGCGGAACATGAGCCACGCCTCGTCGTGGAAATTGCCCAGGCTGAGCGTCCAGGCATCCGCACTGGTATCCACGTTCACCGTAACCGACGAAAAGCGCTGGATGGCACCGGAGCACTCCGACGCCGTCTGGTGCCGCAGGTCGGGCGCGGATTTGGTAAGCCACTCCAGGAAGTCGACCAGGCCGCCCTTGTAGACCTCCCAGCCCTCCTTGGCTCCGCGATCGGGGTCCAAAAGGTCGTCCGGGTGCATAAAGTGCGTGCTCACGTAGTGCATGTTGAGCTCGGACACGGCGGCCAGGCGCATATAGGAATCGTCGACCATGCTGCCCGAGACAATGCGCGGCTGCTCCACAATGCCGTCGCTCGCCACGCCAAACTCCTGCACGTACGGCAGGTCGGTACCGTCCTCAAAGTACGTACTGGCGATGGTCTTAATGCGCGGAACGTCGGTGCCGATGAGCTTGCGCGCTCGGGCCGAAAGGATATTCGACGGCGGCACGTAAACCGAGCCACGAGCGTTGGGCAGGACCTCGTCCTGAAACGCGATAAGTTCGTTGAGCGAAGCGACGAGCGTCTCTTTGTTCTTCCAGGTCTTGTAGTCGTACAGCGTGCCGTAGTCGGTGTCCCAGAGCGCGAGCGGCTGATGGTTGTAGCCGTGGAAACCCAGCTCTCCGCCCATCTGCAGAAGCATGCCGCCAAAGTAGCGGAACTGCGTGGTATCGGGTTGGCGCGCGGGCTCGGTCTGGTTGACCGCGTCCTCGTAGTTTTCGATCATCACGCCGGTATAGCGAATGCCGTATTTTTGAGCGAGCTTTTGCAGATCGGGCCACCAGACCTTGGTGTAAAAATCGGCAATGGAAAGGCCGTAGTCACGCTTGATATAAGTACCATCGCCCGAGGGCACGGGGCTAGGAAAGTCGTCCAAAAAGAACACGGCGCTGTTGATGACCGGATAGGCCGTTGCATCGCCCAGGAGGCTGGTCGCCGCGGCGTAAAAGCCGCGCATGACCTTGTCATAGATACCGATATTGCAAACCACGGTGCGCCCGCTACCGCAGTCATTCGACCAAATGAGTGGGGCGCCCGCATCGCCGGTCTTAGCCCACACACGAGCCGTCTCGCGCAGCGATACCGAAAGCGACGAATCAAAAGGGTCCGAGAGCTCGTAGCGCTCTCCCCCGCCCAGCATAAAGTCCTCACTCGGCACAATGCTTTCGGCTTTTACATAGTCATATCCGGCCGATTCAATGCCAAGCTTGGAGGCAATCACTTGCAGATAGCTCGAGTTATCCGGCGGCATGGCGAGCATAAGCGAACCGCCGGCACTCACCCAACTCATAATGTCGCTCAGGTGCGTACTGAGCCCATCGAGCGACGGCATGAGCAAAATCACGCGATCGAAGGAGGTCAGTGAGGGAATGGCATCCGCGCCATCCAGGGCAAGGTCAACGTCGCGGTGCGCGATCTTCATGTCCAGCAAAATCTGGTCGAACTGCTCCTTTACGTCCTCGACGCCAGCTTGATCGGAATCGGTAATGACCAGGCACGTGGGCTTTTGACCAAAGATTGCCGAGGAGGCCGGCACCGCATCGTTGGCAGCAAGCATCCCCAGCTTATGCTGACCCGCACTGTACTGCACGCCGGCACGCTCCACCAGCAGCACGGCGGCCATGGCAATAAAGACCGCCCACACCACAAGCAGCCCCATCCAGCGAAAGCGGCCTGCACGGTCGCGGATATGTTGCGCCACGCTCATCTGGCCTCCTCCCCGTCGCGCCAAAACGCCAACTTTTCGCGGTTGTCGGCGCTCAAATACACATGTTGCTTGTCAATCGCATCGATCACACGGTGGACCTCGTCACCGTCGCAGCGCATCACGGCCAGGCGCAGGCAAAGCATCCAAACCTCCTGCTCCTCGGGCACGTCGAGCACCAGCTGGTCGACCACGGCCTGCGCCTCGTCAATCTGTCCGACATCGGCCAGCACCGTCGCGTATCGAATGCGAAGCTCAAGGGTGTCCTCGCGCTCGCAGCGACGCGCAAGCAGGCGCGCGTACTGTTGGCGCTGAATCTGAGCCACGCGCCCCTCGGCCAGGCCCGAGCCCAAGTATTCACCAAGAAAATCGCAGTATTCGTTGAGGTTTTGCGCGCTCGGGTCCGTCTTAAAGGCACGCTCCAGCTGCTGCAGTTTAAGGTCGGACTCCTTGGAGATCTGCGCCACCGCCGTCGCGGCATAGTGAGCCACCTCAACGTCGTCGTTAAGCTTAGCCGCCTGCAGCTGCGCCAGGTACGCGTCGGGCTCCTCGGTGAGCATGGAGAGCATTAGGCGGCGCCGTTCTGCCGGGTCGTTGACGATGAGCGCCTCCTCGAGCGGCACTACGCCCGCATCGGCATCACGTTCGTGCACCAAGATGCTGCGATGCAGGTCGTCGTTGAAGCGCAGCGACTCCAGCGCAGACTCTTTCAGCCCCTCGCCAAACACCGCGCCGCGGACCGATAGCAGAACCACCAGCAACGGGCCCCACAGCGGCACCAGCACTATCACAGCCAGCATGTGCCCGCGCACCGGCAGCAGGCCCAACTTCACAAGCGTCCACAGCACCAGGCAAACCAGCGCATGAATCAGCAACAAGACGGCGGCAACGACAAGCGAGATCAAGCGGCACCCCCCTCACCGTCACCGGTGTAAGCGATGTGCTGCAGTAGCGCCACGATGTCCTCGCCGTCGACGGGCTCCACCGTAATCTGCTTTGCGCTCAGGCGCTCGCGGATAATGGGCAGATCGCACGCCTTTGCCTGGCGCATAAGCAGGTAAAGCACGTCACCATCGACCAGGCCCGCCGCATCGCTCTCGCGGATTGCCGACCCAATTGCGCCCAACAGCTCGCCGACAGGCTCCATGCCCGGTACCACGCGCAGGAGCAAAAAGCTGCCCATCTTGCCATCTGCCAGCGCCTGCTCGGCCGCGAGCTCTTGGCCAAAGGCAGCCTGCTTGAGCACGCAAGTGCCGTCAACGCAGCGTTTATCCTGTGCCACCGCCTCATAGTCAAAGGCACGGCCCAGCGCGCTTTCGACCAGGCCGCACAAGATGCGGAACAAGTTTTGATAATAAAGGGTCATTTGGTTTTCGGCCGCACGACGCACAAAGATCAACACGGCGGGCGCCCCGTCACGCTCGATCGTGTATCCAAACATGGGAAGCCCCGGCGTCAGCTCGCGGTTCACCCACGGATTCGAACGACCCCCGTCGCCCAAAAGAGGTGCAAGCTGCTCAAGCGTGAGCGAGCGTGCGGTATCTTCGGCAATCGCGGGACTTGCTGCCACCAGGCGTGCAAATGCCCCGCCCGAAACATGGTAGATCGCCACCGAATCGTTCTCGAGGATCTCGCCCAGAAGCTCGCAGCACTTGCGATAGATGTCGCGTGGGTTGAACACGTCGAGCTCCTGCGTCACGGCAAAGATCTTGCCGAAGCTGTCCTGGCGACCCACGATCTGGCGTCTGTACGCGCGCTTGTCCTCGATCGCGTCGTGGTAGAGCTGCGTAAGGAACGTATTGCGGTTGCGCACGAGCTCGTTTTGATCGCGCTCCGCCCTAATGGCTTCGCTGTTGCGCAGCTGCACATAGCCGCACACGGCACCCACAACAAAGTACGCAATAAACGGCAGCCAGTTGGACGGCTCGTAGAACAGGCCCTGGAAGGTATAGCCGAATAGAGTAAAGTAACTCGCGGCCAAACCCACCGACGCCAGCAGCGCCGCAACCAGGCCAAAGTCCAAGCCATACAGCGTGCCGATGAGCACCACGTAGAGCAGGCGATAATCGAGCACGTTGAGCTGGGTCGATTGGGAGAACAAGCGCTCCAGCACTTCAAAGAGCACCCAGGCGGCTGCCGTCTCCAGGCATTTGACAGGCAGCGTGCGCATTTGGATGCGGTCGATGGCGGCGCGCAAGGGGTTGACCTTCTTTGCGCGGCCAGCATCCCAACGCGCTTGAATGGTCGAAAGATCGCGCAGCAAGTCATAGCGCTGAAACCAGCCATAGCGCACGCGAGCGACGTCGCTGGCGGGCAGGGCGTAGCCGGCAGAATCGCCATAGGCAACTGAGAGCCCTGGGAACAGTGCCTTGAGGGCCTCGCCCACCTCGCCCGCCGTATGATGGAAGGTATCGGCTACGTCGAGCGTCTCAAAGTTACCATTCCAGCTGTCGAAGATACGGCGTACCAGCACCGAAAGCTCCTCGGCACACAGCAGGGGAAACGCGGCATCCTGCGCGCCCTGCAGAGCGGCCGATCCGGTTGAGCATGCGTCGAACATCGGCACCAAAAACGGGTCCTCCAGCGCGGCAGACGCGGTATACAGGAACGGCACGCGCAGGATCTTGGCCTGAACGCCCTCGCGAGCAGCGTAGTAGCGGCACAGGTCGTTAGCTGCGTGCGCGATAATACCCTTGCCCGTTCGCCCCGCGGCATCGGCACCCGCGGGCCCCGCTACATACAGCAGTTGGACCCGGCGACCCGCGCACGCACGAAAGACCGAGCGCAACAGCTCGATATCGCCCACGATATCGGTATGCGGGGTAAGGTAATTAGACAGGTAGACCACGCGGTCGAACTCGTAGGCCTGCTCCAAGTGCTGGAGCAGCTCTTTCCACGAGGCATGGGGCGACGACTCATCGTGGCGCGCTTCTGCGGCAGCGACGACCTTAACGTGGTCCCCGGGGAACGCCTTGGCACAAAAGTCATCGTCAACATATGCGGTGTTGCCAACAACCAGCACCTCCATGGCGTACTCCTCCCCTAAAATCCACTTTAGTCATAGTCAAACATGCGTATTTTACGCTGTCAACGCGAGTTGAAACGCCTTTAAGGCTGTTTTAAGAACTTTTTTAGAGGATGTGGGGACATCGAGAGTGTTAAATGAGCGCCCAATCCGAAAGTATGCGGCAAATTCTTGACATGCCGACCACGCCGTATAGCGACAACGCTTCTACCTGCGGTTTCTTTTCATGAAATGGGCAGTGTGCTCAAGGGTTCCGAAATTTGCCGCATACTTCCGTCGAGCAATTCCGGAAGTGCGGTGAAAAACCGAGACCTGTCGACCAGACCCCTGTTTTAACCTTCCGCGACCTGCGGTTTTGTTGGTAAAAATCGGTGTGTGCTCGGCAAGTTTCGATTTATCCCCGCACTTCCGGAGATAAATGGCGAAGGGGACTCTTTAGAACAAACGAATACCCAAACCCCTCTTAATCGCCTTGTTCATAACGTCATTAAGTCGCTTAGGCCAATTCGCAATAAAGAAAAGGCAGGTGCAGCATGCGCAAAATGAATCATTGTTCAGACGTTCAATCTCATTGAGCAGAAGTTCAGAATGATTGATGCCCGCCACGGTCGCAGCTAAGTCAGCCAGAGACTCGTTTGCAATTGGCATCATCTGCTCATTAGTTAACCAAAGCGACCTCAGGGCATGGACGGCAATAATGCAGGCAAATGTAAAACCATCAATACGCCCAATATCCGCAAGCGAATCTCCCCTCCTGGCAACCCAGTCCTTGTAAGACCGCTGGCCAAAAATCACATCTGAAGGAACAAGGGCGTCATCCAGAGAGAGACACTTCAAGGGATCAAAATCACGATATGCTTCAACCGATAGATAGCTCAGATATAGCTGACCCATATCAGTGCTATCGCAGTAATAGTCTTGCATTAGCTCAAGCCGCTTAAAATCGAGCCGATTGTCCTGAGGATCTAAGTCAAATATGAGCAAGGTGTCTGTAAAACTGGATTCGAGAAGCTGAGCCGCATCATCTTTATCCGAAAGAAGCTCAGCGACAAAGGGCTTAAGATCAATTGACTCGAAATCGCAACCGTATTCTTGAAAGAGCTTATCAAGAAAGTCATGAACATTGATCTCGACAGGAACAATTTGATGATCATCCGCGAGGCTAAAAGATTCAAATAAACACCCCATCAGCTGAGGCTCGCGTTTAGCGCCTTCAACAATGAGCAGGACGTTCTTTTCAGACGCACCGTTCATGGCTACTCAAACTCTCCAGCTCGGAGGAGCTTCTCAATATTGTTGCCGAGCCTCAACTCACGATCGGTGGAATCGGCCAAGGTTCGAATACCCTCTTTTACAGAAATTTGATAAACGCAGTCGGGCCTCATTACGCCATTCTTAACAAGCGAAGTGTTGTGGGTGGAGCACAATATCCTGTCTCTTATACACATCTGACGCTGCCGACGAAGGCTT
>UQMO01000079.1 GCA_900542125.1 uncultured Collinsella sp.
AGTTCGCGATCCCCGGCCTTGACGACGAGTTCCGCGTCATCGTCTCCCCGTGGATTCTGACGGTGCTCGTGACCGACCGCCTGGCTCGCTACTACGAGACGGTCACCAAGCATAACCTCAAGTATCGTCGCTACTATCACCAGTTCGACTACTAAAGAAAACGGGTGCGGGAACGTGCCGGGCTATTGAGAGGAACACAGAATGAGACAGTACATCATCGCCAGCCATGCGCACTTCGCTACCGGCATCAAGGAGAGCGTCGAGCTGCTCTCGGGCGCTCGCGACAACGTCCACGATCTTTCGATGTTCGTCGATGGCCGCATGGACGTGGCCGAGGAGGCCCAAAAACTGCTGGCAGGCATGTCTGCTGACGATGATGTCGTTGTCTGCACCGACCTCTTTGGCGGCAGCGTCAACAACGAGTTCACCAAGATCGTCCAGACGCGTCCCCGCACGTACCTCGTTACCAACATGAACCTTCCTCTCCTCATCCAGTTGCTGTTCTCTGACGAGTCGGCGCCGGTTGAGGAGACGATTCGCGCCATCGTCGCTGCGGACGATACGCGCGTGAAGTTTGTCAACGATCTTTTGGTCGATGACGACGAGGAAGAAGAGTTCTAATCCGCAGCACCTACTGACACGCCGTAAGACGGCACAAGACCTTTGGGGGGTCACATTATGATTCAGCTACTTCGCGTTGACCATCGCCTGCTTCACGGCCAGGTCGCAGTTTCCTGGGTTCAGGGCCTCGGCTCCAACTGCATCTTCTGCGTGGGCGATAAGGTCGCCAACGACCCGGTGTGGAAGACGACGCTCAAGATGGGCAAGCCTGCCGGCTGCAAGCTCGTCATCAAGGATATGGCGAATGCCATCGAGGCCATTAACTCGGGCGTGACTGACAAATACAAGATGATCATCTGCGTCGCCACCATCGCCGAGGCAAAGCAGCTTGTTGAGGGCTGCCCGCAGATTAAGTCGGTCAACCTGGGCAACACCAAGCCCAAGGACGAGAAGCGTCCCGATGCTCGTCAGGTCTCTCGTCAGATCTTCCTGACCGCGGCCGAGGAAGCCGATGTGCGCGAGATGCTGGATCGTGGCGTTGAGGTCGAGATTCGACCCCTGGCCGCTGACCCCAAGGTTGACTGCGCCAGCGTGCTCTAGGCGTTTGAATTCGAAGAGTCTGAGCTCTTCGTAGTGTCCTATTAGGAAAGGGGGATATATGCTTACCCAAGCAATCCTCATCGGACTTATCGCCGCATTTGGTAAGTTCGACTGCCAGCTCGGTACGCTCTATGCGTTCCGCCCCATCGTCCTGTGCCCGCTCGTGGGTCTGGTGCTGGGGGACCTTCAGTCCGGCCTCGCGATCGGTGCGAGTCTGGAGCTGCTGTTCATGGGCTCGATCTCCATCGGCGCCTACGTGCCGCCTGATGAGACGATCGGCGGCGTGCTCGCCTGCGCCTTCGCTATCCAGCTGGGCCAGAGCACCGAGGCAGCCATCGCGCTTGCCATGCCCATCGCTACGCTGTGCCTTGCCATCAAGAACATCCTCAACGCCGCCCTGCCGATCCTGGTTGACCGCGCTGATGTCTTCTCCGGCCAGGGCAACCTTAAGGGTGTCTATGCGATGCACTTCCTGATCGGTTTAACCGGCATCATCATGGCGTTCCTGCTGTGCTCGCTGTCGTTCTATCTGGGTGCTGACGCTATCCAGGGCGTGCTCGACTTTATCCCCGACTTTGTTCTTGCTGGCTTTGGCGTTGCCGCCAACATCCTGCCGGCCATGGGCTTCGCCATGCTCGGCCGCCTGGTGCTCACCAAGCAGCTCGTGCCCTTCTACTTCCTGGGCTTCCTGCTGTGCTCCTACGCCAACGTGCCCGTCCTGGGCGTCGCCCTGATCGCCATCATCATCGGCATCGACAAGTTCGACCTGCTCGGCCTGGGCGGAGCCCAGCCCCAGCTCTCCGCGGAAGGGGATGAGGACGATGACTTCTAGTCCCGAGAACAAGATCACGCGCTCCGACCTCGTCAAGAGCGCCGTCAACGTCGGCGCCCTGGGCATGGAGTTCTCCTGGACCTACTACAAGCAGATGAACATCGCCTTCTGCCTGATGGTCGCCAACATGCTCAAGAAGATCTACGCCGGCCGCCCCGACGACTACGCCGAGGCCCTGCACCGCCACTGCGCGTTCTTCAACATCACCGTCCAGTTCGCCCCGTTCGTCGGCGGCATCGCGATGGCCATGGAGGAGAAGGTCGCCCGCGGCGAGATCGAGCCCGAGAGCGTCAACGACGTCAAGGCCGCCCTCATGGGCCCGCTGTCCGGCATCGGCGACTCCATCTTCCTGTCGACGCTGCGCGTGGTCGCCGCCGCGGTGGGCATCAGCCTGTGCCAGGCCGGCAACCCCTTCGGCCCCATCGCCTTCCTGCTCATCTACAACGTCCCCGGCTTCGCGCTGCGCGTCTGGGGCGCCGTCAAGGGCTACGAGCTGGGCGTGGGCTTCCTGGACGAGGCCCAGAGGACCGGCCTCATGCAGAAGATCATGACCTGCGTGGGCATCGTGGGCGTCATGGTCGTGGGCGCCATGTGCAAGGACATGTTCTGGGCCAGCATCCCGGTGGCCATCGGCTCGGGCGACGACGCCCAGACCCTCCAGGACATCCTGGACGGCATCATGCCCGGCATGCTCGGCATGATCGCCTTCTGGCTGTACTACTGGCTGCTGTCCAAGAAGATCAACCCCATGGTGCTGATCGTGGCCACCATGGTCGTGGGCATCATCGGCGCGTTCTTCGGCGTGCTGGCGTAGGTTCCTGCGTTTTATTCTGCCCCCAAGGGAAACGGCGACCCGCTGCGGTCGCCGTTTTTTATTACCGAAAGCTAGCTGGAGGTGCTTCGTGATTCGATCTGACAATCCGCCCGATAATGGCGTGAGCGGGGCGATGTATCTATTTGGCACGGCGCTCTTGTGGAGTTTTATTGGCATCCTCGTTCGCGCCAATTCGCAGTCAGCTCTTTTGATCGGTGCCGTTACGGCAATATTTATGGCGCTCTTTATCCTGCTCGTCGGCAGGCCCATCCTCCGCGTCAGCCGTCTTATTGTCCTTGTGGCCGTCTGCAACTTCGTGACGGGCACCACGTTTAACTGTGCCAACCAGCTCACGACGGTCGGCAACGCGATCGTCCTGCAGTACACCTCGATGATTTTCGTTATCGTGTATCAATCGCTCGCAACTCGCACGTTGCCCTCGCCTGCGAAGATTGCCTCCGTGGTGGTTGCTTTTACGGGTATGGGACTTTTCTTTTTAGGCGATTTAAGTGCCGAGGGCATGCTCGGCAACCTGCTTGCCGTCATTTCGGGCGCCACCTTTGGGCTGTGTTTCTTTTTGAACTCTCGCCCCGATGCGTCGCCCATGGTGTCCTCGCTCATCTCCTGCGGTATCTCGATGTTGCCGATCGTCTATTTTGCCGGTGCCCTAGACTCCGTGAGACCGTTTGAGTGGGGGCTTATGCTGGTGCACGGCCTTTTTTGCAGTGGCCTTGCGAGCGTGCTGTATGCCAAGGGGATTGCGCGCACCAACGCGTTTGCGGCCAACTTGGTCTGCATGAGCGAGGTCGTGCTCGCTCCCTGCTGGTCGGCGCTCCTCTTTGGCGAGGTCTTTCGCTGGAACGAGTTTTTGGGCGCGGCGATAATCGTTTTGGTGATTGTAGGCAACTTGGCATACGATGCCTTTGGCGATGGCTTTCTGGTGGCGCTTGTCCGCCATCGAAACAAAGAGCGCGCCTGATAGGATACGTCTGCCGTTTACGGTAAAAAACACCCCGCTGAGCGAGTGGTATTAAATAGTAAGAACCTGCATATCTATAATTGGTATCAAATCATTTGTACCTGGCATGGGTGTTCGCAGCACACCAGGTACGCTTCGAGCCGTGTGATCGAACTCCCGGAATTGATATCAACAACGCGCGCGACGGGTGTGACGACGGTTCGATATTCCTTATTGGGAGGAATTATGCTTGTCCAAGCAATCCTCGTCGGCTTAGTCGGAGCGTTTGGATGCCTCGACTACCAGCTCGGCACCCTCTACGCGTTCCGCCCCATCGTCCTGTGCCCGCTCGTGGGCCTGGTGCTGGGGGACCTGCAGACTGGCCTTGCCGTAGGTGCAAGCCTTGAGCTGCTGTTCATGGGCTCGATCTCCATCGGCGCCTACGTGCCGCCTAACGAAACCGTCGGCGGCGTGCTCGCCTGCGCGTTTGCCATTCAGCTCGGTCAGGGTACCGAGACGGCCATCGCACTCGCCATGCCCATCGCCGTCCTTTCGCTGACGATCGGCAACATTACCAACGCTCTGTTCGCCGTGTTTGTCGACATGGCAGACAAGTTCGCCCTCAAGGGAAACCTCAAAGGCATCTACGCCGTTCATTGGGGACTTGGACTTTGGGGCTGCCTCGAGTACTTCCTGCTGTGTGGCGGCGCCTTCTATCTGGGTTCCGGCGCCATCCAGGGCCTGCTCGACTTCATCCCGCCCTTTGTGATTGACGGTTGCGGCGTGGCCGCCAACATCCTGCCGGCCATGGGCTTCGCCATGCTCGGCCGCCTGGTGCTCACCAAGCAGCTCGTGCCCTTCTACTTCCTGGGCTTCCTGCTGTGCTCCTACGCCAACGTGCCCGTCCTGGGCGTCGCCCTGATCGCCATCATCATCGGCATCGACAAGTTCGACCTGCTCGGCCTGGGCGGAGCCCAGCCCCAGCTCTCCGCGGAAGGGGATGAGGACGATGACTTCTAGTCCCGAGAACAAGATCACGCGCTCCGACCTCGTCAAGAGCGCCGTCAACGTCGGCGCCCTGGGCATGGAGTTCTCCTGGACCTACTACAAGCAGATGAACATCGCCTTCTGCCTGATGGTCGCCAACATGCTCAAGAAGATCTACGCCGGCCGCCCCGACGACTACGCCGAGGCCCTGCACCGCCACTGCGCGTTCTTCAACATCACCGTCCAGTTCGCCCCGTTCGTCGGCGGCATCGCGATGGCCATGGAGGAGAAGGTCGCCCGCGGCGAGATCGAGCCCGAGAGCGTCAACGACGTCAAGGCCGCCCTCATGGGCCCGCTGTCCGGCATCGGCGACTCCATCTTCCTGTCGACGCTGCGCGTGGTCGCCGCCGCGGTGGGCATCAGCCTGTGCCAGGCCGGCAACCCCTTCGGCCCCATCGCCTTCCTGCTCATCTACAACGTCCCCGGCTTCGCGCTGCGCGTCTGGGGCGCCGTCAAGGGCTACGAGCTGGGCGTGGGCTTCCTGGACGAGGCCCAGAGGACCGGCCTCATGCAGAAGATCATGACCTGCGTGGGCATCGTGGGCGTCATGGTCGTGGGCGCCATGTGCAAGGACATGTTCTGGGCCAGCATCCCGGTGGCCATCGGCTCGGGCGACGACGCCCAGACCCTCCAGGACATCCTGGACGGCATCATGCCCGGCATGCTCGGCATGATCGCCTTCTGGCTGTACTACTGGCTGCTGTCCAAGAAGATCAACCCCATGGTGCTGATCGTGGCCACCATGGTCGTGGGCATCATCGGCGCGTTCTTCGGCGTGCTGGCGTAAGGGCCCGGCTGCATAGACTGTCATTGCAACCTGGTAAGGGGATGGAGCGGGCCTATGCCCTCCATCCCCTTTTTGTATAGAAGGAGTTCGTATGTTCGCGAAGGATCGCGAAGCAATGCGCCTGACGCCGGCGGAGGTCAGGCTGATTCTTATTGAGTCCCTGCAGTGGTGCGCCAACAACGCGGTCTACTTTTTGGGGCTTATCGGTGCGGCCACGTATGATCTGGCCGGCACGGCCTTTTTGGTTGCCGCCATTACGCTCGTGCGCAATCTTATGACGTCGGCGGGCAATATGGTGTCGGGCTCGGTCATCGACCGTTTTGGTCCGCGCCGGACGTCGTTTGTGACGTGCGTGATTACGGCAGTGCTATCGCTTGGCGTGGGGTTGGCGCCGTTGTCTGTCCCCGGGCTTGTGTTTGCCGCGTGCGTCTTGGGGCTTGCGGGCGGCTTTATCAACACCTGCACGCATGCGTTTCCGGGATACCTGGAGTCGACCACCGAGGGTCGTACCCGCGTGAACGGCCTCATGGTGTTCTACAGCAATATCGCCTATACCGCTGGCCCGCTGCTCGGTGGTGCCATCGTGAGCTGTTTTGCCACGCAATCGGTCTATCTGCTCATGGCGGGCATGATGGGTGTGGCGGCCGTGCTCTCCTTGGGCTGTCACGAGTGTGTTGCTCCCGCAAAAGGGGGGAAGCCGAAGGGCGGTATTCTGGGCGGTATGGCCGAGGGCGCGCGACTTACGTTTCGCGACCACGACCTGCGCCTCATCTTTATCTCGGGCTTTTTGGGTTTCTTTGCGTTTGGCGCGTTCGATTCGCTGGAGTCGTTGTTCTATCGCGATGTGCTCAACGTGGATATCGTCTGGCTGGGCTGGCTGTCCTCGGTCGTGGGCCTCACTTCCTCGGTGGGTGCGTTCATCCTGACCAAGCTTTCTGCCCGCCATGTCAACCTGCGATTGCTGCTCGGCGCGCTCATGGCCGTGGGCATTGGGTCCATGGTGTACGTGGGCACCGATATGCTGGGGGTCGCGATTATCGGTCAGGCGATTAACGGTCTGGCCTGGGGATTCCTGGAACCGCTGCAGATGATCTTGATTCAGGAGCGCGCTGACATCAAATACCTGGGGCGCATTACTGGCTTTGTGCGTTTTGGCCTGATGAGCGCCGGCGTGCTGCCGCTGCTGGCGGCTCCGTTTTTGGCGGAGGCTTTGGGTGTCCAGACGGTACTGTTTGGGGCATCGACCATTATTGCGCTGGTAGGAACGCTGTTCTTTGTCACACAAGGGAGGCGCCAGAGGCGTTAGCTATACATTCAATTCTAATTTAATACCACTCACCAGAGAAATTCGACCGTTCACCGAGGATTGGAGCAGATTGATAAGTGGTATTAAAAACACATTAGGTGTATGTCTATAATTGGTATCGAAAAGAAACGCGATGTATAGAGTTGCGTGCAGGACAGAAAGGAAAAGCCATGAAGGAAACCGAGAAGATCGAGATCATGCACTTTAGCCAGGAGGGCTACGTCGAGGACGGCAAGAACGTCTACGAGACCGGCAAGAAGATGATTGAGCTCGCCGACAAGGTCGCCGACGAGGGCTACGACGCCGTGTTCCTGATGGGCGTC
>UQMO01000080.1 GCA_900542125.1 uncultured Collinsella sp.
GCCTGATGATGGGAACCCGCTGCGGCTCCATCGACCCGGCTACCGTGTGCTACCTGCAGCGTGAGGGCGGCTACAGCTACCAGGAAGTCGACGACATGATGAACAAGCAGTCTGGTCTGCTTGCTATCTCGGGTATCTCCAACGACGCCCGCGACATCCGCACGCGCGCCTCCGAGGGCGACGAGCGCTGCCTGCTCGCCTTCGATATGTTCGCCTACAAGGCCATGCAGCAGGCCGGCTCCATGATCGCTTCCATGGCGGGCGTGGACACCATCACCTTTACCGCCGGCATCGGCGAGAACGACTGGTCGATCCGCAAGGCCTTCTGCGACTGCTTTGAGTGGCTGGGCGTGCGTATCGACAACAACAAGAACCGCGAGGCCGTGGGCAACGGTCCGCAGGTCATCAGCGCCGCCGGCTCTTCCGTCACGGTCATGGTCATCCCCACCGACGAGGAATACATGATCGCCCACGACGTCGAGCGCCTGACCAAGAACAACTAACGCATTCGTCTGTAATTGACAAAAAGGCCTCCAGAGCAACAGCTCCGGAGGCCTTTCTACTAGCAGGCGGAAATTCCAATCCCAAAGTGATCGTCACCAGCAACGCCTGCGCTCCCAACAACGGCACCCGATCATTCAGATTCTCAGCCCCAGCTCGTAGCCAAGCCGCCGTCCGCCCCAGATCCCCTGAGCACCACGTGGCGGCAGGGACCCTACAGGGTAAAGCTCTGAAAACATTCCGCAGGACGCATGAAACCCCCGCCGCACGAAGTGCGCAGCGGGGGTTTCATGCATGTCCGAGGACGTTTTCAGAGCTTTACCCTGTAGGGTCCCGAGGGGGTACGTCCGCTACTCAG
Organism: uncultured Collinsella sp.; assembly: GCA_900542125.1. GTDB lineage: Bacteria > Actinomycetota > Coriobacteriia > Coriobacteriales > Coriobacteriaceae > Collinsella. Next base: position 860 of record UQMO01000080.1, read on the forward strand.
CCATCTGAGCCTGGACGGCGGTGATGGCCACGACACCCACGATGTCGTCGGCAGAGCAGCCGCGCGACAGGTCGTTAACCGGCTTGGCGATGCCCTGCAGGATGGGGCCGTAAGCGTCGGCGCCGGCGAAGCGCTGGACCAGCTTGTAGCCGATGTTGCCGGCCTCGAGGTCGGGGAACACGAGCACGTTGGCCTTACCGGCAACGGAGGAACCGGGAGCCTTGAGCTGGGCGACGGTGGGAACGATGGCGGCGTCGAGCTGCAGGTCGCCATCGATGGCGAGCTCGGGAGCCTTCTCCTTGCAGAACTTCACAGCCTCCTGGACCTTCTTGGCGACCTCGCCGCCGGCGGAGCCCATGGTGGAGTAGGAGAGCATGGCCACGTGCGGCTCAACGTTGCCCATGAAGGTGGACCAGGAGTGAGCGGAGGCGATGGCGATCTCGGAGAGCTCGTCGGAGGACGGGTTGATGTTGAGGCCGCAGTCGGCGAAGATCAGCGTGCCGTCGGTGCCGAACTGCGGAGTGTCGGTGCACATCACGAAGAAGGCCGACACCAACTTGGTGCCCGGGGCGGTCTTGAGGATCTGCAGCGCGGGGCGCAGCGTGTCGGCGGTGGAGTGGCAGGCGCCGGAGACCAGGCCGTCGGCGTCGCCCATCTTGACCATCATGGTGCCAAAGTAGGTAGCATCCATCACCTGGGCGCGAGCCTGCTCGATGGTGACGCCCTTCTTGGCGCGGAGCTCGGCAAACTTCTGCGCGTACTCCTCGTGCTTCTCGGCATTGCGCGGGTCGATGACGGTAGCGCCGGGAACGTTGATCTCGTCGGGGTTGCCCAGGATGACGATCTTTGCCAGGCCCTCCTCGATGATCTTGGTGGCTGCGACGATGGTGCGCGGATCCTCGCCCTCGGGCAGGACGATCGTCTTAAGGTCGGCCTTGGCGGCAGACTTCATACGGTTAAGGAAATCGCTCATGTTACTCCTTACAAGCGTTTCGCTAAGCTCCAGGCGCCTGACTGCACACGAATAAACCCGCTGCTAGCGGGTTTACCTTTCAATAATGTACGCCGCGGTGCTTGAGCTTTCCTTGTGTGGCAAGCTCATTATAGGACGCATTAGCGCTATAATCGCTCTGATAAATATGTCTCGAAGAATGTTCGAGAAAAGCCCAGCTAACGAGCCCGTGGCTTTTGACAAGGAGTATCGATGCAGATTACCTCAGGCCTGCCTGAAGGCTTTAACGCCGGCGCATACGACATGATTGTTGTCGGTGCCGGATATGCCGGTGCCGTTTGTGCCCGCCGTCTCGCCGAGACCATCGGCTATCGCGTTGCCGTTCTGGAGCGTCGTAGCCACATTGCGGGCAACGCTTACGACTGCGCTGATGAGGCCGGGATCCTTATCCACGAGTACGGTCCGCACATCTACCACACTTTTAACGAGCGCGTCCATAATTTCCTGTCGCGCTTTACCAAGTGGACGGACTATCAGCACAAGGTGCTCGCCAACATCAACGGTACCCTTATGCCCGTGCCCTTTAACCACGCGAGCCTCAAGCTCGCCTTTGGCGATGAGCGCGGCGAGGAGCTGTATCAGAAGCTCGTGGAGACCTTTGGCAAGGATGTCAAGGTGCCCATTATGGAGCTGCGTAAGAAGAACGACCCCGACTTGGCCGAGGTCGCTGATTACGTCTACGAGAACGTCTTTTTGCATTACACCATGAAGCAGTGGGGCCAGACGCCCGACCAGATTGATCCCTCGATCACCGGCCGTGTTCCCGTCTTTGTGGGCGATGATGACCGCTACTTCCCGCAGGCTCCCTTCCAGGGCATGCCGCAGGACGGCTATACCGCGCTGTTTGAGCATATGCTCGACCACGATCTGATTGATGTGTTCTGCGACGTGGACGCCCGCGACCTCTTCGAGATCGACGAGACCACCGTCAAGATCGACGGTAAGGTCTATGGCGGCGAGATCGTCTACACCGGTCCGCTCGACGAGCTGTTCAATCTCGACCTGGGCGCCCTGCCGTACCGTACGCTCGACATGAAGTTCGAGACGCTCGATATGGATCAGTTCCAGCCCGTGGGCACCGTCAACTACACCACGAGCGAGGATTACACGCGCATCACTGAGTTCAAGAATATGACTGGCCAGGTCCTGCCCGGCAAGACCACCATCATGAAGGAATACTCCAAGGCCTATACGCCCGGCTCGGGTGAGACGCCGTACTACGCCATTCTTGAGCCCGAGAACCGTGAGCTCTATGAGCGCTATCTTGAGCGCGTCCAGAACCTGACGAACTTCCACCCGGTGGGTCGTCTGGCCGAGTATCGTTACTACGATATGGACGCTGTGACCAATTCCGCCCTCGATCTTTCGGATGAGATTATCGCCTGCCATGCATAAAGTCATAACATTCGGTATTCCCTCGTATAACGCCGCCAAGGACATGGACCATTGCATCACCTCCATCTTGGAGGGGAGCAATTACGCCACCGATATCGAGATTATCGTGGTGGACGACGGCTCCAAGGACGAGACGGCCGCCAAGGCCGACGAGTGGGAGGCACGTTATCCCGGTATCATTCGCGCGGTACACCAGGAGAACGGCGGCCACGGTATTGCCGTTCTTTCGGGTCTGCGCGAGGCGCAGGGCACCTACTACAAGGTCGTCGACTCGGACGACTGGCTCGACGCTGCGGCTCTTTCGACCATGCTTTCGATTCTGCGCGGCTTTGAGGAGCGCGACCAGCGCGTTGACCTGTTTATCTCGAACTACGTGTACGAGAAGGTTTACGAGGGCACGCATACCGCTATTGGCTACAAATTTGCCCTGCCGCGCAAGAAGATCTTTTCCTGGGATCAGATCGGTCATTTCCGCCTGGACCAGAACCTACTCATGCACAGCCTGTGCTATCGCACGGATGTGCTGCGCGAGTCCAACCTTCCCATGCCGCCGCACACGTTCTATGTGGACAACATCTACGCCTACGTGCCGCTGCCGCGTTGCAAGACCATGTACTACGCCGACATCGACCTCTATCGCTACTTTATCGGTCGCGAGGGCCAGAGTGTCAACGAGGCCACGATGGTCAAGCGTCTGGACCAGCAGTTCCGTGTGACGCGTATCATGATGGAGTCGTACCACCTGTACAGCGATGTTGAGTCGTCGCGTCTGCGCTCGTACATGATGGGCTATTTCACCATGATGATGGCGATCTGCTCGGTGCTCACCAAGCTTTCCGAGGAAGATTGCGCCGACGAGCGCCTAAAGACGCTGTGGAATGATTTGAAGGCCTACGACGAGCGTATGTATCGTCGTGCCCGCTACGGCGTGGTCGGGTTCTTCACCAATCTGCGCGGTCGTGCCGGTGACAAAACCACACTCGGCCTATACCGTCTTGCTTCAAAGATCTTCAAATTCAACTAGCTGCTGAGTAATCGCTGCTGATAGGTTGACTGGGCCCCTTGGCCTTTAGTTTGCTACTGCGAACAGTCCTGCTCGCACGGAACTTGTATCAAACTAAAGGCCAAGGGGCCTCTGCTATAAGAATCGATTGTCAGGCTGCCTGAATTTGAAGATCTTCGACGCGCGGTACACAGGGGCCTGGGCTGAAAAAATCTTAGTTGTTAGTCGGTCGGAGGCGGGCGGTCGAGTGAGATTACTTCGCAGCACCTGGGATTCCGTGGGAGGTTTTGGCGGATTTCGCTCCGTTTACGATGGCGGTTTGCAAAGTCCTTACGGCGAGCATGCCCAGCAGGTCTAGGGGAATGGCGGCGCTTGCCTGGGCGCCCAGTTTGCCGCTGGCGAGGGTGTAGATGGTGTCGCCGTCGTTGGTGGTGTGCGTGGGACGGATGGCGTGTGCGTAGGCGTCTGCGGCCATCTGGGAGACCTTGGTGGCTTGTGCCTTAGTGAGTTCCACGTTGGTGACGATGCAGCTGATGGTGGTGTTGGTGCGGTCGAGCGGCATCTGCATGGATCCGGCGGCGGCAAAGGCTGCGAGTTCCATGTCGACGATTTGGTCACTATCGGCTGCGGCGCGCATGCCGGCGACCCACTCGCCGGTGAAGGGGTCGACAACGTTGCCGCAGGCGTTGACCGAGACCACGGCGCCCACCTTGATGGGGCCGAGCGCCACGGCGGCAGCGCCAAGGCCGGCCTTCATGCAGGTGGCGGGGCCCATGAGCTTGCCTACAGTGGCGCCGGTGCCGGCACCTACGTTGCCCTGTTCGAGCTTGGTGGGGGTGTTGTCGAGTGCTTCGCGCACGGCGGCGATGCCGGCCTCAATGTCGGGGCGCACGGTGGGGTCGCCAAAGGCAAGGTCGAAGATACAGCTGGAGCACACGATGGGCACCTGCGTGGAGCCGACGGGAAGGCCAATGCCGCGGCTCTCAAGCTCGCGAGCGACGCCGCTTGCAGCCTCGAGGCCAAAGGCCGATCCACCCGAAAGGCAGACGGCGTGGACCTTGTCGACGGTGTTCTCAGGTCGCAGCAGGTCGGTTTCGCGCGATGCTGGAGCACCGCCGCGTACGTCAACGCCGCCGGTGGCGCCCTCGGGTGCCACGATTACGGTGCAACCGGTGCCGGCCTCCTCGTCCGTATAGTTGCCAAAGCAAAAGCCATCGACATCGCAGACGTCAATGGCCTCGAGCAGTGTATCCATGTTTAACTCCTATCGGTTTTCCGCCGCGCCTTGTGCCCGGTCGGGATCCGCACGGTACGCCAAAATTGTAGGCGCTGGGGGATACCCAGCGCCAGATGCAATTACGAGAGTTTTTGAATGGTACGTGCGACGCGGGCGATGGGTAGGCCCACCACGTTATAGAAGTCGCCCGAAATATCGTGCACGAGCATGCGGCCGCCTGTGCCCTGGATGCCGTAGGCGCCTGCCTTATCCATGGGCTCACCAGAGGTGACGTAGTGCTCGATCTGCCCGTCGGTAAGCTCATAGAACGTCACGTCGGTCACATCGACAAACGACAGGCTCTCGGCGGCATGCGGGGCGGCAGTATCGCCTGCCTTAACGATGCAGACGCCGGTTGCGACCTGGTGCGTGCGGCCCGAAAGCTCACGGAGCATGGTGCGCGCCTCGTCCTCGGTTGCCGGCTTGCCCAGAATCTTGCCGTCAAAGGTGACGATGGTGTCGGCCGCGACCGTCAGCTCATTGGGCTCGGCATACTCGGCAGCAACGGCAGCCGCCTTGGCGCGTGCCAAGCGCTCGACAAGTGTGAGCGGGGCCTCGCCGTCGAAGGGAGTCTCGTCGATTTCTGCGGGAATCACGCGAATGTCATACCCTGCCTCGCGCATCAACTCGATGCGGCGCGGTGATTGCGAAGCCAAAATCATAGTTGGATGCCCTCGGCGACCTTCTCGACAGCCTTGTCGCCGGCGAGCGTGCGCAGCAGTTCAAGCGCAAAGGGGAGCGACTGGGCCATGCCGCTGGCGGTGATGATGTTGCCGTCTTGCGTAACCTTCTCGCCGGTATAGGCGCCTTCGGGGAAGCTTTTCTCAAAGCCAGGGAAGCACGTGGCATGGCGTCCCTCGAGCAGGTCGAGCTCGCCCAGGATAAACGGGGCGGCGCAGATGGCGGCGACGTACTTGGTCGCGGCGAACTCGCAGACCACGTCGCAGACGCGCTGATCGGCGCGCAGGTTGGTGGCACCGGGCAGGCCGCCGGGCAGCACGACGCAGTCGTACTCGTCAAAGTCGATCTCATCAAAGAGCGCATCGCAGGTCACGGGGATCTGCAGCGAGCTTACGACCTCACGCGTGGGCATGATCGAGACGAGCGTGGCGCGCACGCCGCCGCGACGCATGACATCGACCATGGTCAAGCATTCAATAGTTTCAAAGCCATCGGCGGCGAGAACGGCAACGCTGGGCATGAGGGTTCCTTTCATAGACGGCATACAATTAGCCGTCTTATACCCCGAAGACCTCCGCTTGCCACGCTCGATTTCCCAATGTTTAAAAAGGGACGGGGATTAAATAAGGCTCTGTTAGACCAGGATTGACATGCCGGCCTGCCGGCTATCTCGCCGTCTC
>UQMO01000081.1 GCA_900542125.1 uncultured Collinsella sp.
ATTCATGAGCGTCTCGTGGGCTCGGAGATGTGTATAAGAGACAGACTTACGACCCGCCCCTCCAATAAACGCGTTATCATCTTGACCCATGAACATACGTTAGGAGCAATCATGCCAAACGAGAACAGCTACGAAGTCGCGCTGCAAAAGAGCAACGCCATTCGCGAGGGCCTGGCCAAAACGCCCGAGAAGTTCACCATGCTCACCGGCGACCGCCCCACCGGCCGTCTGCACCTGGGTCACTACTTCGGCACCCTCAAGGGCCGTGTTGAGCTGCAGAACATGGGCGCCAAGACCAACGTGCTCATCGCCGACTACCAAGTCATCACTGACCGCGATACGACCGAGCACATCCAGGACAACGTGTACAACATGGTCATGGACTACCTTGCCTGCGGCATCGACCCCGACAAGACCATGATCTACGCGCACTCCGCCGTACCCGCCGCCAACCAGCTCATGCTGCCGTTCCTGTCGCTGGTCTCCGAGGCCGAGCTGGCGCGCAACCCCACGGTCAAGGCCGAGATGGAGGCCTCGGGCCACGAGCTCACTGGCCTTCTGCTCACCTACCCGGTGCACCAGGCTTGCGACATCTTGTTCTGCAAGGGCAACGTGGTGCCGGTCGGTCGCGACCAGCTGCCGCACATCGAGCTCACCCGCACCATCGCCCGCCGCTTTAACAACCGCTACGGCAAGGTGTTCCCCGAGGTCGACGCACTGCTGTCCGAGACCCCGCTGCTGCCGGGCCTGGACGGTCGCAAGATGAGCAAGAGCTACGGCAACGCCATCAACATCTCGATGACCGCCGAGGAGACGGCCAAGCGCATCAAGAAGAGCCAGACCGACTCCGAGCGCATGATCACGTTCGATCCCGAGAACCGCCCCGGCGTGTCCGGCCTGCTTTCGACGGCTGCCATCTGCACCGGCCGTTCCGAAGTCGAGATTGCCGAGGAGATTGGCATGGGCGGCTCCGGCCAGCTCAAGAAGTACGTGACCGAGGCCGTCAACGAGTACTTCGCGCCGATCCGTGAGCGTCGCCAGCGCTACGAGAACGACCTGGATTACGTAAAGGACGTCCTGCACGAGGGCAACCGTCGCGCCAATGAGATCGCCGAGCAGACCCTGGGCGAGGTTCAGGACGCCATGGGCATGGTGTACTAGGCAAAGCGCCTTCGCACAACATAGACGGTGAGGCTAAATCCTCACCGAAACAGGAACAGGCCCGCTGGCAGATAGTTGCCAGCGGGCCTGTTCCCGAAGTACACCGTTGAATCGCACAGAGGGGAGGAATGCGAATCAAACTCAACAGGGCAGGCTTTTTCATCGCCTATTGCCTGCTCCGTTGCTGAAAACAATATAGTTCACCGTGGTTTACTTTGCTGCGACAAACCGCGCCGCCACACCTTCTCCATAAGTTAACTCAGGTAAACTAAAACCACCACAAAGGGAACAGGCACCTTTGTGGTGGTTTTGACACGAACGAGCCGCTAGAGCCCTGCAGGCCAGCGACAGGCGGCCAAGTCGACGTGCATGTCGTCCTTAAACGCCACACCCTCCCCTAGCAAAAGCTCACGTTGAGCATCGGGACCGCCAAAAGCAAAACCATCGCATATGCGGCCATCGGCAAACACCACGCGGTGACAGGGAATCTCGCCGGGGCGCGGATTGCCATGCAGGGCATACCCCACGTACCGCGCACTTCGTGGACGTCCAGCAAGCAGCGCCACCTGACCATACGTGGCGACCATCCCCTCGGGAATCTGCTCGACCACCTCGTACACCCGCTCAAAAAAGCCCTCAGACGCCATTGCTCGCTCCCTTCCACCCGGAATAGCATAAACCACCACAAAGGTGCCTGTCCCCTTTGTGGTGGTTTTGGCAGGTGGGCTAGTTAACGGGCTGGAAGAAGGCTACGGCTACGGCGCCGGGGCCTACATGGGTGCCGATGGTGGCGCCGATGGTGTGAACGGGCAGTTCGCCCTCGGTGTGGCCAGCCCACAGTGCCGCGCTGTCCTCGATATACTTCTTGAGCACCGCATCCGAAAGGCCCGTATAGCCGAGCGCCAGCGGCATGGAAAAGTCGATGCCGCCCGCCTTTTCGACCTTCTGGTTGAGCAGGTTACGTCCGTTCTTGGAACCGCGCGCCTTGCCCAGCTGCACGATCAGACCGTCCTCGGCAGCCACCACGGGCTTTACGTTGAGCAGCGTACCCACGGCACCGGCCGCAGCAGACAGGCGACCGCCGCGCACCAGGTACTCCAGCGTCTCGAGCAGGCCGATGACGACCACGCGGTCGCGCACGGCCTCGACAGCCGCCGCAACCTGAGCCGCGCCCTGGCCCTCGTCCACCAGGCGCAGCGCATACTCGACCAGCACGCGCTCGCCCAAGGTCACGTTATTGCTGTCCACGACGAACATGTCGCCGCCCGGCGCCTCGGCAAGTGCCGTACGAGCACTCTGGTTGGTGCCCGAGAGCTTGGCGCCCACGGTAATAATCACGGCCTCATCGCCGGCCTCATGCGCTTCGGCAATCGCCTGCGAAAAGGCGTACGGGTTGACCTGACCGGTCTTGGGCAGCTCATCGCGCTCCACAAGCATCTCGTAAAAGCGCTGGTGATCGATGTCGACGCCATCCATATACACATCGGTGCCAAAGGTGACGGACAGCGGCAGAACACGCAGAGCGGGGTGCTCCGCCGGCGACATATCGCTTGCGGAATCGGTAATAATGCGGACGGACATAACGAATCCTTTCTTGCGCAGGTCCCGCGCGGGGAATTTTGACAGCAATGCCCCGGCACGGCATACGCGCTCAAACGGGACTATGCAGTTGTTAATTGGAAGCAAATGCCTTGGCGGCCTTAGATCTCACGCAGGGTGTTGAGAATCGTACGCAGCGACGCATACATCTGCTCGCGCTGCTCCACACCCATAGCCTTACCGGTGGTGTCGAGCACCTCGCGAATGATGCGGTCCGCCTCGCTCATGCTCTCGCCGCCCAGAGCGGTCAGGCGCACCGGGGCACGATACTTAACGGCCGCATCACCCGAGTCGTCGACCTCGACGTAGCCGCCCTCCTCCAGATGCGCGAGCGTGCGCGAGACGGCGGCACGGGTCACGCCTGCCATGCGAGCCAGGTCAGCGCCAGTCAGGCCGTCCTTGCTGCGCTCAAGATAGTACAGGCACATAACGTCGGAGCCCTTGAGGCCCAGCCTTGCGCCCTCGGATGTCTTAATGCGCTGGATCTCCTTGTAGAGCCCGCTGATCAGTCCGACAAAGTCCTCGAAACGTGTCTCGTCGTTCTGCTGCATGGGAGACGACCGCCTTTCGCTTGCATGATGCTAACGGGTAAACATCTTAGCCGTACTTAACGGCCGGCAGCCCTGCACGCCCTATTTGTTAACCCATCAACATAAAAACCACCACAAAGAGGACAGGCACCTTTGTGGTGGTTTGGGCCGGCGAACATGATCCGCAGGCGTCGCTACAGCTCCACGCAGGGATTGTCGCGGGTCACAAGCGTCTTAACGACAACCGTAGCGCCCAGATAACGCTCGAGCAACTCGGCGAGACGATCAACGGCAGCCTGGCAATCCCCCATCCGCTCGGGCTCCACGCACTCAATCGCCAGGAACGCATCGGCCGAATCATCGGACAGCGCCGTTCGAACGCCGTCGCGCCAGTTCCAGCAGCGGCACACGGCGCCCGCATCATCGATGTAGGCGAGCTCGCCGGGCAGCGTCGGATCGTCCGCCTCCTCGCCAAGCGGCCAGAACGCATCGCCACCGTCGGTCACCTTCAGGCGAAGGTCTCCCTCGATCGCATGTAGGTCCTCGCCTCCGACGGGCAGCGCGTAGGTCAACGACACCGTGTTGTAGATGTCCACCGCGGGCGCAATGTGGCCCACCGGCTTGCCTTTGAGCACGCGTTTGAGCAGGTTCTCGATTGAGCAACGCGCGCCCTTTTTGGTCTTGAACAGACGATAGGCCTCGCGCCATGCCTTGACCGGTGCGTTCTCGCTGATAGTATCGCTGGTCAGATGACGCTCCGCATCGATATTGGCGCGGTCGAGCAACGCCGCAATCGCATCCACGTCCTCTTGAGGAATCTGAGCCGTGGGCTTCATGTCCTCCACGACCACAACACCGACCGCTGCCTGCGGAAACAGCTCCCAGAATGAATCCTCGGCAATAAAGCTCTTCATACGCTCTCCCTTCATTGTGCGCGCCCGAGTGAGGGCGCCTAAACAAAAAGCGCCCTCACAACGGCCACCTTCAAAGTCCTACGGTGCCGTCACAAGAACGCTTGCGCTGTCCCCATCCGGAGAAGGGGACGATATGTCAGGCGTATTGTAACCCGAGTCATCCACACGAGCAAAACCACCGCAAAGGTGCCTGTCCCCTTTGTGGTGGATATGGACTAACGGCGAAGCTAGTGGCGGAGTCCCAGCAGGCCGCGGCCGCGATGACGGGCCTCGGCGGACACCTGGGCGTGCGGGCCGGCGGCTTTGACGGACTCGGGCAGGTGCGAGTACTTCTTCTCGAAGTTCTCCTCGAACATCACCGCCAGGTTGTGCGCGGCCTCGTCGTAGCGCGCGGTGCTCTGCCAGTATTGGCGCGGCACCAGGATGCCATCGGGCACGCCGTGGCACGTCGTGGGAATGTCGACGTTAAAGATGTCGTCGTGCACGAACTCGCTATCCTCGATGGTGCCGTCGAGGGCGCGTGCGACCAGCGAGCGCGTGTAGGCCAGCTCGATGCGATGACCCACGCCGTAGCCGCCGCCAATCCAGCCGGTGTTGACCAGGTACACGCGTGTGCGGCCGTCGGCAATGCGCTCGCCAAGCATCTTGGCGTAAACCATGGGGTCGAGCGGCATAAACGGCTCGCCGAACAGCGAAGAGAACGTGGGCGTGGGCTCGGTGACGCCGACCTCGGTGCCGGGAATCTTAGCCGTAAAGCCCGTCACAAAGTGGTACATGGCGGCATCGGCCGTCAGGCGTGAGATGGGCGGCAGCACGCCAAAAGCGTCGCAAGTCAGGAACAGCACGACACTCGGAGTGGTGCCCATGCCCTTAGTCCACGCGTTAGGAATGTGCTCCACGGGATAGGCCACGCGCGTGTTGTGCGTGATCGAGATGTCGTCGTAGTTGGGCTTGCGGTTCTCGTCGAGCACCACGTTTTCGCAAATGGCGCCAAAACGGACGGCGTTGAAGATCTCGGGCTCGTGGAAGGCGTCCAGGCCCTCGCATTTTGCGTAGCAGCCACCCTCGATGTTGAAGATGCCCATGTCGGACCAGCCGTGCTCGTCGTCGCCGATCAGCAGGCGCGTGGGGTTGGCAGAAAGCGTGGTCTTGCCCGTGCCGGACAGGCCAAAGAACACGGCAGTCTCGTGCGTGACGGGATCCATGCTGGCCGAGCAGTGCATGGGCAGCACGTCATCCTCGACGGGCAGCAGATAGTTCATGACGCTAAAGATCGACTTTTTAATCTCGCCGGAGTAGCCGGTGCCGGCGACCAGAATCACGCGTTCCTGGAAGTTGATGACCACGGCGGCGCTGGAGTTGAGGCCCTTGATGGCAGGATCGCACTGGTAACCGGGCGCTGCGAGCACGCAGAAGTCGGGCTCGCCGGTGCGCGCGATTTCGCGGGCGAGCGGACGGGCGAGCATTTGCTTAATGAAGAGTGCCTGGCTGGCACGCTCGCAGGCAACAAGCAGGCGACGCGTGTGGTTGCGGTCAGCGCCCGCCATGCCGCGCGTGACGAACACGTCGCGCTCGTTGAGATAGTCGACGATGCCGGCCTTGATGGCCTCATAGCTCTCGACGGACAGTGGGCGGTTGACCGCACCCCAGGCGATCTTGTCGTGAACATCGGGGGTGTCAACGATAAAACGATCGTTGGGCGAACGACCAGTGCGCTCCCCCGTCTCGATCACGAGCGCGCCATTAGAAGCCATACGGCCCTCTTTGCGACGAATAGCGTGCTGGACAAGCTCTGCCGCCGGCAGGTCCACCAGCAGACGGGGTTGATTCTCGGCGGGATCTTCAACGAGCGTAATACCAAAGTTGGACAGAACTTCTGCAGGGGTAACACCAGGCATGGGGCCTCCTTTAAAAACGCGACACGTTGACGCGACGCGCACTTTACTCACGTAAAGCCCGTTGTACCCGATATGCAAAAACGTTTTTGCGGCAAGGGCGGCAAGCCCGCCCAACGGTCAAAAATCGCAGGCAAGCGGCCTAGTCATTGGGGACGCTTTTAAACGACTAGTCATTGGGGACACTCTTGAACAGACAACATTCAAGGAGTGTCCCCGGATGCCGGCACTTAGGGACGTTCCCAAAGTGCCGGCACATAAGGAACGTCCTTAAGTGCCGACTACCGAATGGCGCCGCCGAAATTATCGAACAACCTGTTCAAAAACACGAGCGGACACCGCGGTGTCTATACTAGAGCGCAGCAATAGAAAGGACCCCGCTTTGAGCATCACGCCCCTCGATAGCATTCGCCGCGCCATCGCCCGCCGCAACGGCGTCTCCAACCCCGCTGCATCGAGAGACGGCGCCGCGAAGGCCCAGGGCGGCCGCATCGAGAACGGCCTCTTCCCTGCCTCGCACACTGCCGAGGAACTCGCACGCATCCAAGAGCTGAGTCAGCGCAACGCCGGCGGGCCCGATAGCAGCCAAGCCACACGTCGCCGGCGCGAACGCGATCGCAAGCCCGGCCCTGTCTCTTATACACATCTCCGAGCCCACGAGACGCTCATGA
>UQMO01000082.1 GCA_900542125.1 uncultured Collinsella sp.
GCGCAACGCGTTGCGCTGAGTCCTGAGGCTGTTGCAATGAAAATGAGAATCAAGGTTCGGCTCCGCAGTAATAGCAGTACTTCATCTTCTAGGCCTAACTCTAATAAGGTAGATATAATGCGAAAGCAAACAAAAGGGCGATCTCTCTATGGGACTTCTTGTCGAACAGCACGACGATGGTCTTGTCGTCCTTTGGCTTGATAGCTGCAACAAGGCTTCCGTCCCGGTAAATCTCAGTTTTCGTTGGTTTTTTACACCCGAAAGGCTTGCTACTCTTAGCGATGTATTGTCCAGCTACATGTTGTTGTTCGCCTGAAACGAAGCCAAGCGGGTTGAAGCTCTCCTCAAATCGATAGCTCTCATCTTGAGTGAATCTTGGCTTAGGTGTTACAAGGCGTTGAAACAGAGAATTGGGGCGCTCCGGCGCTTCCTTTCGCTCCCTTTCACGAATGTCCTCATGGGAGATGTGCATCTGGACCGAACTGTCATAGCTGCCCAAGTCGTCAGGATCAAACATGTTTCCATCTATAGCTTTATGCATAAATGTAAGTTTTGCTTGGGGATATCCACTTTCAGTTAAAAACGAGTAGACGGACTCATCTTCGTTTCGTTTTCCTGTGACGTGATATATGAGGCTTTTGGTTGAATTAATTACCTTGTAAGAGCGAGTTTTATTAAATGCGTCAAACGGAGACAGATTGGTTTTGCCTTTAATGAACAGCTTGGTGTCGTCCTTAGTCTTGTTCTTTTTAGGTTTGGGCGATTTCGGTTGTTCGGGCTGGACCGGCTCGATTGGTATAGGGCCTCCGCAATAGCTGCAATATGATTCAGGGCCATGGAGTGGCTTGCCGCAATGAGGACAGAAAGGCATCGGTAACCTCGCTAAAAGAAATCAAGCGGCTTAACGGTGCCGTTAAGCTACGCTAACTCATTTAGTGTAGCTCATTGCTCTCTCTTTGATTTGTATATTTGTTACTGCTGGGGCATCGGTGAATAGTGATGCGTTCGACAGGGAGTTCAATAAATCGAAAATAGTCAAATTCTAATTTGGAAATAATACTGAAGTTATTTTGAATTATACTTTGAAATATAATCCAGATTATTTTTTGGAGGTACAAATGTCCCCACTTGTTCTGGAAAAGCCGGTGTTTACAAAAGATCAGGTAGTTTCTGCTACCGAAGCGAGCAAGTCCTTATCTGCCGTTCGCAAGCGTGCTAAGCGCGCGCCGCAGTTTATCGCCGATCATAACGACATCGATACCGTGATTATCGACTACGCCGCCTATGAGGAAATGTACGGCGCCCTACAGTACCTTCGCGAACTTGAGCTTGATCGCATCGCGGCGGATCGAATCAAAAATGGACCGCACGAGTTTGTTCCGTTTGAGGATGCTCTGACCCCAGAGGAACTCAAGGAGTTCGAATCGATGGATCCTGATGCGATTTCCGACGAGGATCTTTTCGAATGAGCGGGCACTTTGTTGTCGGCTTTTTGAACCGAGACGTCGAGAAGGAATATCAAAAACTAGATGGTTCTCAGCGAAGACTCGTCTGCATTGCAGTGGCGAAATTAAGGACACGCGCCGATGAAATCGGAACGCCGCTTCACGGTGAGCTTGCCGACTGCAAAAAGATCAAATGGCGAAAGGCGGGACTCCGAATGGTATTTCGAATCCGAGAGGACGGAACGGTTGAGATTGCCGAGATCGTTGCAATAGGTCGGCGCGACCGTTCCGAAGTCTACAAGACAGCCGCAAAGCGCCTGTCAAAGCGACCAGCCATGGTCGAATACGACGGAACCCTGAGATAAAGAAAGGCCGAAGCCCCAGATTGGGCTTCGGCCTTATTTCTTGGGATTGAATTGCGCTGCAGGCTGACACGCCTCTACAGCTGGCGCAGGCCCTCTTCCAGGCCGGTCTTGCTGTCGGTCTTCTCGTCGCGCATCTTGATGGCGCGGGCGGGGACACCGGCCACGACGGCGCCGGCGGGGACGTCCTCGACGCACACGGCGCCGGCGGCAACTACAGCACCCTTGCCCACGTGCACGCCTTCCAGGACCACGGCGTTTGCGCCGATCATGACATCGTCCTCGATGATGACGGGCGTGGCGCTGGCGGGCTCCACAACGCCTGCCAGCACGGTGCCGGCGCCGATGTGGCAGTTCTTGCCCACGGTGGCGCGACCGCCCAGCACGGCGCCCATATCGATCATGGAACCCTCGCCGATAACGGAGCCGATGTTGATGATGGCGCCCATCATGATGACGGCACGGTCGCCAATCTCGACGCGGTCGCGGATGATCGCGCCCGGCTCGATGCGGGCGTTGATGCCCTTAAGGTCGAGCATGGGCACGGCGGAGTTGCGGCAATCGTTTTCAACGTCGTAGTAATCGATGGAATCGGCATTGGCGTCCAGGATGGTCTTGAGCTCGTCCCAGTCGCCAAAGACGGTCTTGCCGCGACGGCCGCCGTAGACATGTGCGTCGCCCCAGGCAACCTTCATGCCCGGCTTCTCGCGCACGTACAGCTTGACGGGCGTCTTTTTGGGCGCGGTGGCGATGTAGTTGATAATCTCCTGTGCATCCATCTCGGCTGCGTTGCTCATTTGCTATCTCTCCTTTGGGTGGATTCGGTTGATACCTGGTTAGGCAAACATGACCTTGTCGAACGTATAGAAGCCGGGTTCGCGGGTGACGAGCTTCTGCGCGGCTGCCAAGGCGCCGTTGACAAAGATCTGACGGCTCGTGGCGCGGTGGGTGAGCGTGACCCCCTCGTCCTGGCCAAAGAAGCTCACCTCGTGCACGCCGGCGACGGTGCCGCCGCGCAGCGAGTGCATACCGATTTCCTTGGGATCGCGTGCTCCGCACATGCCCTCGCGGCCATAGACGGGGTGGTAGCCTGCCTCGGGCTCGGCTTCGACGACGGCGTCGAGCAGCAGCTTGGCAGTGCCGCTGGGGGCGTCGACCTTGTGGTTGTGGTGCGTCTCGACGATTTCGCAGTCAAAGCCGGGCAGCTCGCGTGTAGCCTGCGCTACCAGATGGCGCAGGGCTGCGATACCGATGGAGTAATTGCCCGAGTGCATAACGCGGGTGTTCTGGCCCAGCTCACGCAGGCGGTCCATCTGCTCGGGGGTGTAGCCTGTGGTGCCTGAGACCAACGCCGCGCCCGTGCGCTCGACATAGGCGACGACGGCGTCGAAGGTCGCGACGTTCGAGAAGTCGATGATGACGTCGGCAGCCGGTGCGTTCTCGAGCTCGCTCAAATCGAAGCCAATCTGGGCCACGATATCAAAAACGGGCTGCCCGGCGGCGTCGACAATGCCTTCGGCGGTAGTGCGGATGAGCGAGCCCATGCGGCCCGTTCCCATAATGACGGTCTTAATCAAGCAGACCAGCTCCCTTCAGAGCATCGGTAAGTGCGGATCGCGTGTCGTCTGCCATGGGGCACAGCGGCATACGGTAGTTTGCCTCGATCATGCCCATCTGGGCGAGCGCTTCCTTAACGGGGATGGGGTTGACCTCGCTAAAGAGGGCGTTGATGAGCGGCTGGCCGGCAATCTGGATATCGCGGGCGCGCGCTACGTCGCCGTCCAGATAAGCGCGGCACATGTCGTGTACGAGCTGCGGCTGCACGTCTGCCCACACGCTGATGGTGCCCGAGGCGCCCAGGCTCATGAGCGGCACTGTGAGTGCATCCTCGCCCGAGTACATGCGGAAATCGTCGGACAGCAGGTGGGCGATCTTGGCCGCGTAGGCGACGTTGCCCGAGGCCTCCTTGATGCCCATGATGTTGGGGTGCGCGGCTAGGCGCTCTACGTTGCGCTCGCTGATACCGCAGCCGCAGCGGCCGGGGATGTTGTACAGGATGCAGGGGATGTCAACGGCATCGGCGACGGTCTTAAAGTGCTGATAGATACCCTCTTCGTTGGACTTGTTGTAGTAGGGGGTAATGAGCAGCAGGCCGTCGGCTCCCAAGCCCTGGTAAGTAAGCGACTTGGTGAGCATGGTCTGCGTGGAGTTGGAGCCTGAGCCGGCGATGACGGGGACGCGTCCTGCAACATGCTTGACCACGGCGGCGACGACGGAGTTGTCCTCGTCATCGGTCATCGTGGCGCTCTCGCCGGTGGTGCCCAGGGTGAGGATGGCATCGGTGCCATTTTGCAAGTGGAAATCGATAAGGCGCTCGAGCGCGTCAAAGTCGACGCTGCCGTCCTTTTTAAACGGCGTGACGAGGGCGACGATCGAGCCCTCGAGGTTGCGGATATCCATGTTCTTCTCCTTCGCCTCCGCGATCTGGATGCGTTTGTTCCATTGAGCTGCGACTGCCAGGCGCTCGTCTTGGGCGCGACGGCGGGCACTTTCGGCGCGCGACTTGGCCAGCAGCTCGCGGCCGCACGGCAGCACGTCGAGCGTGGCAAAGTAATCGCCCGGGCGCTCGGCGCGGCGGATGAGGTCGGCCGCGCCATCGGGGCGCAGCAGGACCTCGGCCGAGCGCAGCCGTCCGTTGTAGTTGTAGCCCATGGAGTAGCCATGCGCACCGGTATCGTGGATTACAAGCAGGTCACCCATGTCGATATGCGGCAGCTTGCGATCGATAGCGAACTTGTCGTTGTTCTCGCACAGATTGCCCGTGATGTCATAGGTGTTCGTGACGGGCGCCGTGGCCTTGTCGGCGCCGCCCGGCTGACCCATCACCGTGATGTGGTGGTAAGCGCCATACATGGCGGGACGAATGAGGTCGACGGCACTGGCGTCCACGCCGATATAGTCTTTGTAGATCTGCTTCTCGTGGATGGCCTTGGTGACCAGGCAGCCGTAGGGGCCCATCATAAAGCGACCCATCTCGGTACAGATCGCCACATCGCCCATGCCGGCGGGGACCAGAATCTCGTCGTAGGCTGCGTGTACGCCCTCGCCGATGGCGTGGATGTCGTTAGCCTGCTGCTCGGGCAGGTAGGGGATACCGACGCCGCCGGACAGATTGATGAAGACGACGTGTGCGTCGGTCTCGCGCTCCAGGCGCACGGCAAGCTCAAAGAGGATGCGTGCGAGTTTGGGGTAGTAGTCGTTGGTGACGGTGTTGCTGGCAAGGAATGCGTGGATGCCAAAGTCCTCGGCGCCCTTGGCCTTGAGCATGCGGAACGCCTCGAAGAGTTGCTCGGTGGTCATGCCGTACTTGGAGTCGCCCGGGTTGTCCATGATGCCGTTGGAGAGCTGGAACAGGCCGCCCGGATTAAAGCGGCAGCTGACCGTCTTGGGAATGGGCCCCGCAACGCGCTCAAAGAACTCGATGTGGCTGATGTCGTCAAAGTTGACGATGGCGCCCAACTTGTCGGCGAGCTCAAAGTCGGCAGCCGGCGTGTCGTTGGACGAGAACATGATGTCGTGTCCCGTGATACCCAGCGAGCGGGCGATCATGAGCTCGGTATAGCTCGAGCAGTCGCAGCCGCAGCCGTATTCGTTGAGAATGGAGATGAGCGCCGGGTTGGGGTTGGCCTTGACGGCAAAGTATTCCTTAAAGCCCGGGTTCCATGCAAAGGCGTCGCGCACTTCTTGCATGTTGCGGCGGATGCCCGCCTCGTCGTATAGATGAAACGGCGTGGGGAACTGCTCGACGATATGCTCGAGTGTCTCCTTGTCCACAAACGGCTGTTTGGCCGCATATGCCTCGTTGGGGGTCAATGCCATGTCCCGTAAACCTCGCTATCCAGACGGCGCCATCTGCGCATCGAATCCGCATAGCGTGGACCCAATGTCCGGATAGCGCTCCCGCATTGCTGCAGACAGTCCTGTGGGTGTTTCCCACAGGCCCACCAGGTTGTTCGTGCCCGTAAAACCCAGTTCGGCGGGTTTCGCCTCCCCACGGGGTCAAAGCCTGCCGGCTCGCCCGCGGCTCTTCGTGCCCGCGCCTCTATCAAGTGGTAAAGACCCTATCACGTTGCACTTTACCAAACAAGAGTATTCGTATATAACGTTTAAAAAATGCAGGGATATGCTGGAAACATGTGCGCCACAATCCTGTATCACAATAAGTTGCAACAGATGTGCCTCACGAAGGGATCCTCTATGACCGAGCTCCAAGAACTCCGTCGCTATCGCCGCGATCTCCATCGCATTCCGGAGCTCGATTTCGATCTTCCGCAGACTATCGCCTATATCGAGGGCATGTTGGCGCCGCTCGCTTGCGAGGTGACCCATCCGTGTCCCAGCTGCGTCTGCGCTTTCTTCGACGCTGGCGTTGGTGCCGCGCGTGCCACGGCGATTCGCGCCGATATGGATGCGCTGCCCATCGCGGAGGCGACGGGAGCGGCCTTTGCCTCGATCCATCCTGTCTCTTATACACATCTCCGAGCCCACGAGACGCTCATGAACCTCGTAT
>UQMO01000083.1 GCA_900542125.1 uncultured Collinsella sp.
GAGATTCATGAGCGTCTCGTGGGCTCGGAGATGTGTATAAGAGACAGGGCTTACCGAGTTCAAGAAACCACCTAATACTGGCTAGGCTTCGAGCAGACCGAGCTGCGGAACGATTTCGTCACCGGCAGCGGTGCGGCCAAGCGAGCGCGGGGCAAGGTCATCCAGAACCGCGGCAAGGTCCCACGGCAGCTCATCGCGGCACTCGATGCGCTCGCCCGTCACGGGATGGTCGAACGCCACGCGCCAGGAATGAAGGAACTGCCTGGTCAGACCCTGATCGGCACGCGCCTCGCACTTACCGTAGAGCGGGTCGCCCACGCAGGCATGGTTGATATGGCGCATATGCACACGAATCTGATGCGTGCGACCGGTAAACAGATGGCACTCGACGAGCGTATAGCCGTCGTCAAAGCGCGTGGAATCAAAGCGCTCGAGCACCTTGAAAGTCGTGATGGCCTGGCGCGCAAAGGGGTCATCGGAAACCGCCATCTTCACGCGGTCGCGCGTCGATCGGGCAATACCAGTGTTGATAGTGCCCTCGTCCATGGCGATGTGACCGTGAACGAGCGTGATATAGCGACGGTCGAGCGTGCGCGTGCGGATGAGATTTTGAAGCGCGCGCTGGGTGTCGTCGTCTTTTGCCGCGAGCATAAGGCCCGAGGTATCGCGATCCAGGCGATGCACGATGCCGGGGCGGTCCTCACCCTGCACGGTACCCAGATGGTCGATGCCGCAGTGGTAGACCAGGGCGTTCGCAAGGGTGCCGCTCTCGTGGCCATGGGCGGGATGGCACACCAGGCCGCGCTGCTTTGAGAGCACGATAAGGTAGTCGTCCTCGTAACGGATATCGAGGGGAATGGCTTCGGGAATCACATCGGTGGGGTCGTGCGGCTCGGGCAGGTCAACCGAGATACGGTCGCCGGCACGAACGGCATACTTTTTTGATAGGCAGGTCTCGCCGTTGACGGCAACGGCGCCGCCCTCGATCAGATGTGCGCAGGCAGAACGCGTGGGACAGCCATCGTTGGCGCCCAGATAAGCGTCGAGACGCTGACCAGCGCAATCGTCGGCAACAAGAATATGGATGTCGGCCATTAGCGCTCATTCCTTTCGCGAATCTTGCGGGCACGCTCCCCACGCTGTTTGGCTTTGCGTTTGGCGCGGGCCTCGTCACGGGCGTTGAGCTCAGCGGTCGCATCGACCTCGCGAGCGGCGGGGCTCAAGAACATGTAACCGATAAGCGCCAGCACAACACCGACCGTAATGCCGATATCAGCCACGTTAAAGACGGGAAAGTCGATGAACGTGGTGGCGATAAAATCGGTCACGAAGCCAAAGACAAGACGATCGATCGCGTTGCCGATGGCGCCGCCCGCAACCATGGCCATGCCCACAACCTCAAGATGGGCGAGCTGGGGTGCACGAACGAGGTACACGGCAATAGCGATAATGACTGCCAACGCCAGCACGGCAAACGCGATGCCATGCCCCTCGCCCATGCTAAAGGCGGCTCCGATATTGCGAACAAACAGAAAATCGATCACGCCGGGGATAACGGTCACATGCAGAGCATCGCCCACGGCACGAACCGCAAGCTTGGTCAGCTGGTCAACAAGCAACACAACGAGCGCTACCCCACCAGCAACACCTAACCGCCAACGCAAAGGCGGCGTCATATCCGCACCACGACCCAAAGAAATCCCCTACCCTCAAAAATCGAATTACGTTTAATGCAAAGAACCATCTTATATTGCCATACGCTGAACGCACGACATATACACCAACGCAAGCGAAATAACCAGCTAAAAACGAAAGCGGCATCCCGAAAAACAGAATGCCGCTTGAATGTGACACAGGTAGTCAATGGGGACGTTCTTGTTAGACTAGTCGTTTAAGAACGTCCCCAACGACTAGTTCAGCGCCTCCGCGCAGCGCTTACAGATCTGCGCGTGGCCGTTGTACTCGCCGACGGTGGTGCGATAGTTCCAGCAACGGTCGCAGCACTCGCCCTCGGCAGCCTCGATGGCAACGGAGAGCTCCTCACCCTGGGTCAGCTCAACATCGGAGACGATGTAGAACTCGGCCAGGTCGACCGCCTTGTCGCCGGTCAACAGCGCATACATCTCAGCGGGAACGACCGCCTTGACACGGACCTGCTGGCTCTTGGTGAAGGTGCCGGCGGAGCGGGCATCCTCAAGGGCCTTGGTCACGGCGCTACGGAGCTCGAGCGAAGCCTCGAGCACGCCCTCGAACTCATTGGCCTCGTCGACCGTGATGGGCGACTTGTACCAATCGAGCAGCGCGGCGTACTTCTGGTGGTCGACGCAGCCGGCGGGCGCATAGGCCATGGCCTCATCGACGGTGTAGGACAGGATCGGCTGCAAATCGCGCATGAGCATCGAGAAGAGCTCGGCGAGCACGGTCTGGGCGCTGCGGCGCTCGAGCGAGCCGGGCTTTTCGCAGTACAGACGGTCCTTCAGGGCGTCGAGGTACACGTTGGAAAGCTCGGTAACCACGAAGTCGTAGAGCGCACGGTAGGCGCGCGGGAACTCGTAGCTGGCGTAGGCATCGTCGACCTCGGCCTGAACCTGGGTCAGACGGGCAACCATGAGCTTGTCGAGCGGCAGCAGGTCGGCAAAGGCGACGCCGTCGGTCTCGGGCTCAAACTGACCCTCGAGCTCGGAGAGCAGGAAGCGCAGCGTGTTGCGGAAACGACGGTAGGCATCGGACGTACGAGCAAGGATCTCGTGGTCGATGGAGACATCGGAGCTGGTATCGACCGAGGCGACCCACAGGCGGATGATGTCGGCGCCCATCTCATCACAGACCTTGTTGGGGTCGATGACGTTACCGAGCGACTTGGACATCTTGCGGCCCTGGCCGTCGAGCGTGAAGCCCTGCGAGACGACCGCCTTGTACGGAGCATGGCCGTTGGCACCCACCGACGTGAGCAGCGAGCTCTGGAACCAACCGCGATGCTGGTCGGAGCCCTCAAGATACACGTCCGCCGGATACTCCAGCTCGGGGCGATACTCGCAGACGGCCTTCCAAGACACGCCGGAGTCCCACCACACGTCGAGGATATCCTTATCGGCCTTGAGGTGATGGCCACCGCACTTGGGGCAGACGCAGGCCTCGCCCAGGTAGCTCTCGGGAGCGTCGGTGAACCAGGCGTCGGAGCCCTTCTCATGGAAGAGCTTGATGACGGCGTCGAGCGTGGCATCGTTCATGACCTTCTCGCCGCAGTCGGCGCAGGTGTAGCTGGGGATAGGCACGCCCCAGTTGCGCTGACGGCTGATGCACCAGTCGGGACGCTGCTCGACCATGGCACCGATGCGGTTGGCCGCGTGGGCCGGATACCACTTGACGTTCTCGCGGACCTCTTTGCCAGCCTGCTCACGCAAACCGGTCTTGTCCATCGAGACAAACCACTGGTCGGTAGCACGGAAGAGCACCGGGTGCTTGCAGCGCCAGCAGTGCGGATAGCTGTGCGCGATCTTCTTCTCGAGGACCAGGGTGCCGCGCTCGCGCAGGAACTCGATGATGTGCGGGTTGGCCTCATCGGTATCCATACCGCTGAAGGGGCCACCGGTGCCAAACTCCTCACCGGTGTAGAACTTGCCGTCGTCGTCGACCGGCATGCAGATGTCGGTGATGCCCTCCTTGAGGCAGGCAAAGTAGTCGTCGACGCCGTGGCCGGGCGAGTTGTGGACGATACCGGTACCGTCATCGACACCGACGTAATCCGCCAGCAGCGCCACGCCCTCAACGCCGTCAAAGATCGGCTGCTTGTAGTGGATGTGGTGGAAGGTCTCGGCGGGAACCACGTAGGGCTTGCCGTCGACCATGACCGGGGTGTACTCCCAACCAAACTCCTCACAGCACTTGGGAGCCAGGTCCTCAAGCATGACCTCGGCACGACCCTCGTGCTCAACGGCGACATAGGCGGCGCCGGGCTTAAGGGAAACGGCCTGGTCGGAGGGGATGGTCCACGGCGTGGTCGTCCAGATGATAAAGTCGACCGGGCCGTCGAAGTTCTCGAGGCCGGCGGGCTTGGAGGTCATCTCAAAGCGCACGAAGATGGACGGGCTCGTCTCATCGGAGTACTCGATCTCGGCCTCGGCGAGTGCGGTGTGGCAGTGCTTGCACCAGTGAACCGGCTTGTGGCCGCGATAGATCATGCCCTTATCGAACATGGACTTGAAGACCTCGATGTCGGCGGCGTCATGCTGGTGATAGAGCGTCAGGTAGGGGTTGTCCCAGTCGCCGAGCACGCCCAGACGACGGAAACCGGCCTTCTGCAGCTCGATGTTCTCGACAGCGAACTCGTTGCAGAGCTCACGAATCTTGGCCGTGGGGGTCTGGTTGAACTTCTCGGTACCGAGCTTCTCCTCGACCTTGTGCTCGATCGGCTGACCATGGCAGTCCCAACCGGGGACATAGGGAACCTCATAGCCCTGCATCATCCAGTAGCGGTTGATCATGTCCTTGGAGATCTTGTTCATGGCGTGGCCGATGTGGATCGGGCCGTTGGCGTACGGAGGACCGTCGTGCAGCACGAACTTCTTGTGACCCTCGTTCTTCTTCAGAACCTGCTCGTAGACCTTGTTGTCCTGCCAGTCCTTGAGTCGCTTGGGCTCGGACTTGGAAAGACCGGCACGCATGGGAAATCCGGTTTTGGGCAGATTCATCGTCTGCTTGTACTCGTTTGCCACGGTACCCCTTTCTTGACATGGGCGCGCACGCCCTCTGGGCACCAAAAAAGCGCCCGTCCCTACAAGCTGGGACGAAGCGCCACAAAACGGGCTGCACGCCCGCAAAAGCTCTTCGCTTAACCACCCAGCTTAGATGCCCTCGCCCGCGTATTCGCGCGCTCGCATCCGTTACTCGGCTGGCCTGTATCGACGACCATCTCGGCGATATCTACTAAGACGAGCCTGTGCGACGCGTCCGTTGGGACCGCAGCTCCGGGGTGATTTTCATCGGTCGCATGCACGGGTTCTCAGCGCTCCCCGCTCTCTGTAACATGCGGACGGCCGACTACTCGTCCCCATCAACGCTTATGCGGAGTATGCTAGCACGTTCCGCGCCGGCGAAAAACCCTCAACACTGGTTTTATACGTTCGAAATTTCTCGCGGCTGTGGACCTTCTCTAGGAGCAAAATACCTGAAAGCACTTTATCGAAAGAAAGAAGGTTGCCATGCGCACGATTGGAATGAGTGATTATACCGTTGGCGAGGATTGCTTTACCGAGCTGCCCGCCGCACTGGCCGAGTACGGAGCGACCAAGGTCGCCATCATCGGTGGCAAGCGGGCACTGGCCGCAGCACTTCCCGGTATCGAAGCTGCGCTGGCGGGTACCGACGTCGAAATTCTCGAGACGCGCGTCTACGGCACCAACAGTACGCGTGCCAATATCGCCAAGGTCGTGAATACCCCTGCCTGCCAGGAAGCTGACGTGCTTATCGCATGCGGCGGCGGCAAGGCGCTCGACACCGTGAAGACCGCAGCCATCGAGCTCAAGAAGATCGTCTTTACGGTGCCGACGATTTGCTCCAACTGCTCCGCTGCGACCGCCATTGCCGTCGTGTACAACGACGACGGCTCGCTCGAGGGCTATTCGTACCCCAACCGACCGGCGCACATCTTCATCAACCCCAAGATCATCGCCGAGGCACCGGCAGAGTACTTCTGGGCCGGCGTAGGCGATGCCCTCTCTAAGCAGCCCGAGGTCGAGTACGCCACGAGCGCCGGTGATTTGGAGCACACCGCCGGTCTTGGCCTGGCACTCGCCCACACCTGCTCCGAGCCGCTGTTTACCTATGGCGTCCAGGGTCTTGAGGACGTGCGCCAGGACCTGTCGAGCGAGGCCGTCAAGCAGATCGCGCTCGATATCGTGGTCAACACGGGCTATGTCTCGAACCTGACCAACCAGAACGATTACTACTACAACTCGAGCGTGGCGCACGCGTTCTACAATGCCACCTGCAGCATTCCGCGTGAGGGCACCTACCTGCACGGCGAGGTCGTGAGCCTGGGCGTGCTCGTGTTGTTCGCCTACACGGGCGACACCGAGAACCTTGAGCGCTACGCCACCTTTAACAAGCAGATGGGGCTGCCCGTGACGCTTGAGCAGGTCGGCCTTACCGAGGCCGACATTCCGGCGCTGTGTGAGTATGCCCACGCCACCAACGAGTGGAAGCAGGGAAACCCCGAGCCCTTCACCGACGAAAAATTCGCCGCCGCCATCAAGGCCGCCGACGCCTATGGCCACACCCTCCTCGCCTAACCTACCAAAAAGGGACAGGTTTATTTTGGCA
>UQMO01000084.1 GCA_900542125.1 uncultured Collinsella sp.
TTCATGAGCGTCTCGTGGGCTCGGAGATGTGTATAAGAGACAGATTCTACATTCTGCCCCATCTTATAGCTATCAAGAACAGGCGTCTTCGCAAAGGAGCCGATAACGAGCGAAACTTGATATTTGTCAGCCGCTTCGACCATCAACTCAACAGTTCGCGAATCAATCAAATCGTCCCCATCAACATACATGACATAATCACCGTGGCACCTTTGAGTACCAAAGTTACGCGCAGAAGAAAGACCGCCGTTCTCCTTATGCAAAATCTTAAATCGCGTGTCTGACCCAACGGCATCTTCAATAAGATCGATAGTATTATCAGTACATCCATCATCCACGATAATATATTCGATATTCGAATAAGTCTGACCAAGCAATGAGTTTACGCAAGGAAGCGCGAACATACCCACGTTGTACATGGGGACAATGACACTAACCAGAGGTTTATCAACATCAGAAGCCATATATCTAGGACCTCCTGAGAAAATAACGATATATCAACGCTCTAACGGAATTTGGCATCAGACAGACAGCGGCATGCGGCAAATAAGAACAGATATAATCACGTTTTGTGAAATAGCCACGCTCAACTTGAGCCTGCTTAAATGCTTTAGCGTACTTAAGATACTGCGAGCCGCCCCTACGAGCATAGAAATCCTCACTAACGCGCATCGCAACAAGCGGTTCCTTCAGGTTATCCGCCTTGCAGCCACATGCGAGCATCCTGTTAAAAAGATCCCAATCCTCAAAGTAGAGAAAGTCGGAACTGTAGTTACCAGCCTCCATAACTTTCGACTTTTTAAACGTCATGGGAGGATGACGGAAGGGATTTCGCCTTTTGGAATAAGAACGTATAGCATCGATGCCCTTGGGAAGGTCCGTGGCCGCAACAGGTTCATTGGGAGACGTGACGAATTCGATAACATCGCTTCCGACCATATCGAGCCCGCCATCAATAGCGGCAAGCTGTTTCTCCATACGATCCGGACGAGCTATATCATCAGTGTCCATGCGTGCAACAATTTCGTTAGAGCAAGCAAGCATGCCTTGGCGCAATGCATACCCAAGTCCATGGTTTTTTTCATACGAAACAAAATTGAACAGTCCAGGATGCAGGGAGTCATAATCTTGGAGCACGTCTTCAAGCTCATGCGTAAGCGGGCCATCCTTGACCATGACGATCTCAGCAGGAGAAACCGTTTGATTCAGCACGCTGTCTAAAGCCTGAATTAAATAGGCAGGATTTTCTTTTTTGTAAATGCTCATCAACACACTATAAGAAGAAGTAAGGTTTGTCTGCATCTATCGCCCCGTTCTCTTCTTGCCGAACATGGCACCGAAGGTGCCGGTAAAGCACTTCAAATCCATGCGGAAGCAGCGGTTCTGAACGTAGCGAAGTTCTATCTTTTGCCTCAGACCACTCTCAAAGGTCGCTTCATTACGATCAGTCGCTTGCCAAAGTCCAGTAATTCCAGGCTGAACTGAGAGCAGCTCAGCCTTTTCTTCATCCGAAAAATGCTGTTCAAGCTCATCCCTTGTAATGGGACGGGGACCAATGACTGAAAGATCGCCGTTCAGCACATTGAGAAACTGAGGCATCTCATCGATGGAGCATTTACGAATGAATTGACCAATCTTGGTAATGCGGGGATCATCGTTGACTTTGCGTTCGACTTCCCACTGATGTAGCTGCTCAGGACTCAAATACTTCTGCACATCACCCGCATCGGCAACCATGCTACGAAGCTTGAAGATCTTGATGGTCTTTCCGCCCTTGCCGACGCGCTCTTGCGTATACATAGGGCTGCCGGGTGATTCAAGGCTAATGAGCGCACACACTACAGCAAGAGGAATAAGCAGCAGAACACTCATCAAAAGACTGAAGGCTAGGTCGAACAGCCTCTTAAGAAAGCGATAGCCAAGCGTACCACTCGGTTTTATCTGATCGATAGCCAGTGCACCCTCCATTGATGCACAGTTCTCTTTTACTTCTTTAGCAGCCACAGTCAAACTTACGTCCCCGTTCCCCAGGGATCCCCCAATCGGTAAATTCAAAAATGCGAACGAATAGCTGGTGCAACGTCTCCCTTACGTTTTGCTGGGAACGTCAAGCGGTAGCAGCTCCCTAAATGTGGAGTCACCCTCGCCCACGTCTACCAGGCACCAGCGTTTATGACGGTCGATCTTTTTAACGCGGGCCTCTTGCCCCACCAAGGGACCCTGTTCTATGTGCAACACGCCGTCTTCTATGCGCGCAACGCTGTTGCGCACCACGCCGTCGTCGTCTAGCACACTGCAGTACCAGTCCTGCGCATCGTCCGGCATGGGCATGTACGCCCGCTCCCTACTGCCGGCGATGCGGCAGCCAAAGCTCAACTGGGCCAAAGCTCTATCGAGCGCGGCAGCATCGTGCGTGGCGACGAAGAAGTATTCCTTGTACATAGGTTTGGTTTGGAGCGACCATGCGCCGTCCCGCTTAAACCAGAACTCCTTTTGCATCACAAAAGCGTTCTGCATCAGGTTGTGCGGGATAATGTGGCGGACCTTTTCGCAGATCTCGCGCTCTTTTCCATTGGGGGTGTGGACCAGATACCAGCGGACGCGGCCGTGCTGGCTGTTGGTGGTGGCGCCGTTAAATGCGCCCGGCAGCTGCTCTCGGCGCCGTGCCGTCTGTTCCATGTTCTCGCCCCCTTTTCTTGCTTTGCGGCACACGCAAATGCAGGAGCGTTTAGAACAGGCTTCTCGCTCGCAGCTAGGCGCAGTCGCAAAAGTACAGGTTTTTGTATCTTTCGACAGACGACATTATACGAGCAATTAATCAGCGTTTGCCCAGATTACGCAAAATGTACTGCTAGTAGGTACATCTCCATACCCCTCTACAAAAACCTGTACCTTTTTGTGCAACAAAAAAGCCGCTCAACCAGCGGCTTTTCTTATTTGGGCATGAAAAAGGCGACCACCCTTTGTGGACGGTCGCCTTTGTTAATTGTTGTGAAGCTTGCCTTAGGCGCGGGTCTTGATCTCCTCGAGCACCTTCGCAACAAACTCGTCAACGCTCATCTGAACGGTCTCGTTGGAGCGATCGCGGACGGAGATGTTGCCGGCCTCGACCTCCTTCTCACCCAGGATGAGCATATAGGGCACGCGGTCGATGCTGCGGGCCTCGCGGATCTTGTAGCCGATCTTCTCGTCGCGGTCGTCGCAGACCACGCGAATGCCGGCCTCCTCCAGCTTGGCGCACACCTCATGGGCGTAGTCGCGGCTCTTCTCGGAGACGGGAAGCGCCTTGACCTGCACGGGAGCCAACCAGGTGGGGAACTTGCCCGCAAAGTGCTCAATCAGAATACCGATGAAGCGCTCGATGGAGCCAAAGCACACGCGGTGCAGCATGATGGGGCGCTTCTTGGTGCCGTCGGCGTCCACGTACTCCAGGTCAAAGTTGAGCGGCATCTGGAAGTCGAGCTGGACGGTGCCGCACTGCCAGGTACGGCCGAGCGAATCCTCCAGGTGGAAGTCGATCTTGGGGCCATAGAAGGCGCCGTCGCCCTCGTTGACCTCGTAGTCCATGCCCAGCTTCTCCAGAGCGGTGCGCAGGCCCTCCTCGGCGCGCGCCCAGTCCTCGTCCGAGCCCATGGAGTCCTCGGGGCGGGTGGAAAGCTCAACGTGATACTTAAAGCCAAACTTCTGGTACACGGAGTCGATGAGGTTGACCACGCCCACGATCTCGTCGGTCAGCTGGTCGGGACGCACAAACAGGTGGGCGTCGTCCTGGTTAAAGCAGCGCACGCGGAACAGGCCGTGCAGGGCGCCGCGCAGCTCGTGGCGGTGTACCAGGCCAATCTCGCCAGCGCGGATGGGCAGCTCGCGGTAGGAGTGCGGCTTGGAGGCGTACACCAGCACGCCGCCCGGGCAGTTCATGGGCTTAATGCAGTACTCTTCGTCGTCGATGACGGTGGAGTACATGTTGTCCTTGTAGTGGTCCCAGTGGCCCGAGGTCTTCCACAGCTGCTTGTTCATGATGAGCGGCGTGGAGATCTCCACGTAGCCGGCCTTGTGGTGAATCTCGCGCCAGTAGTCCAGCAGCGTGTTCTTAAGGATCATGCCGTTGGGCAGGAAGAACGGGAAACCGGGGGCCTCGTCGCGCATCATAAAGAGGTCCATCTCGCGGCCGATCTTGCGGTGGTCGCGCTTCTTGGCCTCCTCCAGCATATGCATGTGCTCGTCGAGCTCTTCCTTGGTGGCAAAGGCGACGCCGTTGATGCGGGTGAGCATCTTGTTGTCCTTGTCGCCCTTCCAGTAGGCGCCCGAGACGCCGGTGAGCTTAAAGGCCTTGAGCGCCTTGGTATAGCAGATGTGGGGGCCGACGCACATGTCGATGTAGTCGCCCTGCTGGTAGAAGGTGATGCGGGCGTCGTCGTCCAGGTCGCCGATGTGCTCGACCTTGTACTTCTCGCCGCGCTCCTCCATAAGGGCGATGGCCTCGGCGCGGGGTTTCTCGTACACGGAGAACTTGAGGTTCTCCTTGACGATCTTTTTCATCTCGGCCTCGATCGCGGGGAAGTCGTCCTCGCTGATCTTGACGCCCTCGGGCAGATCGACGTCGTAGTAGAAGCCATTGTCGGTCGCGGGGCCGTAAGCAAAGTCGGCCTGGGGGTACAGGCGCTTGATGGCCTGCGCCATGATGTGCGCGGCGGAGTGGCGGATGACGTGCGTGACCTCGTCCTGCGGGAGCTCGGCCACCGAACCGTCATTGTAGAGTGCCTTCATGGGTATGTTTTCTCCTCTCGGATGCCTGATGCAAGTGCGTGCGATGCGCTCGGCGTTTTAACTTGCATCATTATAGGCAGGTTGCCTTGGTATACAAGCGCCCGCCGCACCTTAATGGCACGGCGGGCGATTTTCTACGCATGCTTCATCGTGTGGGGCGGGGTGTGGGGCGCGCGCGGCTTGCGGCGTGCCCGTGGCTTGCGACCGGCCCTGCGATGGATGCGTTACTGGATGCGAGTTCGGCAGTAGGGGCAGACCTTCCAGTGCGCATCGAGCGGGCGATGGCAGCTGGGGCAGACGTTGCGAACCTGGGTGTCGCACACCGGGCAGACGACAAAGTCCTTCTCGATGGGCGCGCCGCACTGCGGGCAGGTGCCGTACTGGGCAAGCTGGCGCTCGCGCAGAGCCATGTCCAGCTCCTGCTCCTCGCGGTCGGAGGCGTAGGAGTGCGGGCGCAGGACCAGATAGGCGATGAGGCCTACAAACGGGATGAGGGCGATGATGCCCCACGCCACGTAGGCGCTGGCGCCGCGGCGGCGAGCGTCGATGAACACATAGACGACCGACAGCACATACAGGGCGATGATAAAGCCAACGAAGGCATAGACGACGCCCATAAGCTGCGGCGACATGAGCTCGGAGATGTACTTGGACATTAGGGGTACCTTTCGGAATATTAACAGTCCGGTCAAGTTTACCACGGGGTTTGTTTATATGGGACCACGGCTAGGGGCGGGGCTGGCGCGGACACAAACATCTCAATCTGTAACAGGTGGAGGCGGAATCCGGCTCTAGATGTTACAGGTCGAGACACAGGGCCCCTCCCCGACTTCTATCTCGATCTGTAACATCTTGAGCCCCAAAACCCCTCTTACTGTTACAGATCGAGACATTCAAAATCCGCCTGAAGGTTTGTCTTGATCTGTAACATCTAGAACCCAAATCCTCAGCTTACTGTTACAGATCGAGACAAAGAAGACCGTCCAAACCGAATGTCTCAATCTGTAACAGTTACTCGGCAAAAACAGGTCTAACTGTTACAGATTTAGACATTCGAAATCGACTGATTGGTTCATCTAAATCTGTAACATCTAGACCCCAAAACGGTCCCTAGATGTTACAGATCGAGACAGAAGAATCTCTCCCCGGCTTCATTCTCGATCTGTAACATCTTGGGCTCCAAAACCCCTCTTACTGTTACAGATCGAGACAAACCTCCGGCACTGGGATCAGCAGACAAAGACGTCGACGTTGCCGAGTCTCCCCTTGCCTGCCGTTGGCGGGTGTTGCAGGGCTGTTCGCCGCATTGCCGCTGCGCTGGGGGTGTGCAGACCGTAGGATAGTCTTATTGACAGCCTGTCAACTTGTCTTGGAGGCACCGTGGCAGAAACGTTTGATATCGCAATTGTGGGCGCGGGCATTACCGGATGCGCCATCGCGCGGCAGCTCGCGCGGTTTGACCTGTCCATTTGCTGTCTCTTATACACATCTCCGAGCCCACGAGACGCTCATGAATCTCGT
>UQMO01000085.1 GCA_900542125.1 uncultured Collinsella sp.
AGATCTCCACCTAAGCCTTCGTCGGCAGCGTCAGATGTGTATAAGAGACAGCTCGACGAGCCCACGAACCACCTGGACGCCGAGTCGATCCTGTGGCTCGAGCACTTCCTGCACAACTACCAGGGCGCGGTGCTTGCCGTCACACACGATCGCTACTTCCTGGATAACGTTGCCGAGTGGATCTGCGAGGTCGACCGCGGTCACCTTTATCCCTACAAGGGCAACTACTCCACGTATCTGGAGACCAAGGCCGCCCGTATCGAGGCACAGGGCAACCGCGACGCCAAGCTCGCCAAGCGCATGGAGGCCGAGCTCGAGTGGGTGCGCAGCTCGCCCAAGGCCCGTCAGGCCAAGAACAAGGCCCGTCTGGCTCGCTATGAGGAGATGGAGGCCGAGGCCCGCGCAAGCCAGAAGCTCGACTGGACCGACATCCGCATCCCTGTGGGCCCGCGTTTGGGCAACAAGGTGCTCGAGGCTCATCATCTGCACAAGGAGTTCGATGGCCGCGTGCTCATCGATGACCTTTCGTTCACCCTGCCGCGCAACGGCATCGTGGGTGTCATCGGCCCCAACGGCGTGGGCAAGACTACGCTCTTCAAGACGATTGTGGGTCTGGAGACGCTGACTTCGGGCGAGCTCGAGGTGGGCGAGACCGTCAAGATTTCTTACATCGACCAGAACCGTTCCGGCATCGACCCCGATAAGAACCTATGGGAGGTCGTCTCGGACGGCCTGGACCACATGATGGTCGGCGAGACCGAGGTTCCGAGCCGCGCGTACGTGGCGAGCTTTGGCTTTAAGGGCCAGGACCAGCAGAAGCGCGCCGGCGTACTCTCCGGTGGCGAGCGCAACCGTCTGAACTTGGCGCTCACGCTCAAGCAGGGCGGCAACCTGCTGCTCCTCGACGAGCCCACGAACGACCTCGACGTCGAGACGCTGTCCTCGCTCGAAGCGGCGCTGCTCGAGTTCCCGGGCTGCTCGGTGGTCATTAGCCACGACCGTATGTTCCTGGACCGCGTCGCCACGCACATTCTGGCGTGGGAGGGCACCGACGAGAATCCGGGCAACTGGTATTGGTTCGAGGGCAACTTCGAGGCCTATCAGGCCAACCGTATCGAGCGCCTGGGCGAGGACGCAGCCCAGCCGCATCGTATTCACCGCAAGCTGACGCGCGACTAGTAGCAAGTAGAAAGGCCGCCACCAAGGGCGGCCTTTCTTGTAGCAATTGCACTGCAGCTATGCCCTGGCTGCTGGTTTGATTCATAATCAAAGTCATCTCTTTGGGATTAAAGCCCGTTTTTGCTATGAGTGATTTTCTAATTCCGTTTAAAACGTAAAGACGCATTGGGTTGCAAGGACATAAGCAAATCGAATTGAAATATAACCAGTGCTGTAACGTTACAAAAAAGATTATAGAATAGGAGTACCTTATAAGTCGCTTCTCTAGAAAGAAGAACATATGCTTTCGCGTCGTCGTTTTCTGCAACTTGTCGCGTCTTCAATTGTCGCCTTAGCCGCACGTCCGAAAGAGGTTTTTGCTTCGACGGGCAATATTGATGGTGAGCAGATACAATTTACTTCTGAAATTGCGCAAGAGCTTGCCGATAAATATATAAAGGGACTCCTCGGCTATTCGTATACGCCTTCTGACCCTATTCCTTTTGTAGATGTTGATGGGTCCCCGCTTGGTTACATTGTTCCGGTTGTGACATCCAATAGAGCCGCGGGCTATTTGGTTTTAGATGCTTCAGATGATGAAATACTTACGGGATATCGTTTTGGAGACGGCTTAGTCAGCCCTATGGATCGGGGAGGAGATCTTGGTGTCGAGTCTTATTCTTTCAATAACCCAGTCGTAATGATCAATCCATTCGAATTCGGCGTGCAATCTTTGGACGGTTCAATAACAACAAATTGCGGAAGAACAATCCCGGCTGTTTCCATAGAAGGACGGCCTGTCGTTTTATCGAATAAACCTTCAAGCTGGAACGATGTTGTAATTTACGCAACTCAAATGCAGGATTACACAGTATCTGGATTTCGTTCCATTTCTCAGTTTATGTCATATGATGAAAGCGAGATTAAGAGGCTTACCGCCCACTATGCTTGTATGGTGACAGCTTTTTCGAACGTTGCGGAACTGTATGGCATTGCCAATTTATATAGCGACCCTTCGCAATATATGCAGATATGGAATTACACCAATACCCATGCTCTTTCCGATGAAGAACAGACTGTTCCCGGCGTTGTTTTGGGTGGAACGCCGATATCAACCTGTGCAACGGGGTTTACAAATTACTGCGCAAGCAGAGGAAGTACTCTTATCGCCCGCACTGTCTCCTCTCCGGCTATCGCGAGCATTCAAAATGAGATTAACTCTAATAGACCGAATGTTTTACATGCGAGTTTGTACAACGGATCAGCCCATTCTGTAACAGCGGAGGCTTACGCCACACTTACTGGTAAGAAAACTGGAGAGACAAGGCAGATGATTGGCATAGCGGACGGCTGGAATTCATCTTTATCCTTCCTGAAGTATGATCAGAGCTATTATGCGTGGACTTATGGAACGACTTTTTCGAAGTAGGGCGATTCGTCTAGCTCTGTCTTTGGTGCTGATGGCTTCATTGGTGGGCTGTTCAACAAAGGAAGAGATATCGCGCGGAGGTTCCGGAGAAGTGACTGCGACAGACTCAGGTTCATTAGAAATAGCTGGCGGGCATGCCGATGTGATGTTACAAGGAAAAGGCGTGCTTAGGTCGATTGATGCTGAAGACGCTGTCTGCTCAATAGAGGATTTGAAGACAGGTGAAACTGCATCGTACCGTGTTTCAGATAATGCTGCGAATATGATTGAGTCGATACCGATTGGAGCACAAGTTTCTTTTAGGTATTTTGCTCCGCAACTTGAGGAGGAGCTTGCTTCTCTGGTGTCTATATGTGCTGATGACAGCCAAAAGGTCTGATTTCAAACGGCCCTGGATGGTCAAATGGCTATCCAGGGCCGTTTTGTCACTCGGCCGGGGCGTTGACCTTGTCGATGACCCAGGCGGCACCGAGGCCACCGGTGGTGTTGTGGCGGATGCGCACAGTGACTTCGTGGCGCTCGCCGGCCTGCGTGTAGCGCAGGGGGAAGCTTGCGCGGTTTCGCGCGGCCTCGATGGTACCGCGCTCGCGGGCAATCCAGTAGTACTCGCCGACGATGCCGAGCGTGTCGGCGCCGTAGGGGAGATAGGTCGACAGCTGGTGCAGAAGCGGGCCGGGGCAGAAGACCTCGGTTGCGAAATCGATGGGGAAGTCCTCGGGGATGGTCGGAGCTGCGGGTGCAGGGGCCGGTGCTGCAGCGGGAGCCGGAGACGGTGCCGGTGCGGGAATTTGGTCGCAAGCAGCGGCGGGCACGGATTCGATGACGGGTGCGGGCTCCGGCGTCGAATCCGGCTTGATCGCGGAAGCTGCGGGCTTCACGGTGACGGGCGCGTCTGCGGCTGCAGTTTTAACCTCAACCTGCGTCACGCTCTCATTCTCGACGCTCGACTTTGCCTCGATGGGCGTGGATGCCATGGTGGTGATGCCGGCGTTGGCGTTCTCGGGGTCATAGACGACCGTGAGCGAGATGGCGGGCTGCGGCGTCTCGGGCTCCGGCGTCGACTCGGTAGCGCCTTGATCGGCGGGCTCGTCGGACTGATCGTCCTCGGCCTCGTTGCCAAAGACATCGCTGTTTTGGAACGCAGGCGTCTCAGGTTGGTTAGCGACTTCTTCGGTTGTCGACTTGGGAGTCTCGTTGAGCTCCGCAGTGGCTTCCTGCTCGGATATGACTTTGGGATCGGTCGTGGCGGCGATTTCGGTTTCGGCTTCTGCCGTTACCTCAATAGCGACTTCGATCTCTGTCTCGGGCTCGGGCTCCGGCACAGCTTCAGCCACGGGCTCGGGCTCGGGACGCTTAACGTGCTTGGGGCGCACGGCCTTGAGGTCCTTCTCGCCGCGCTTCTTCTTTTTGTAGGACTGCTTGTCGCCCTTGGTGGCCTTGGGCTTGTCCTCGCCCTTGGCAAGGGCGGCATCCCATGCCTCGTTGGCGATGACGGTGGCATACAGGCGACCGCCCTTAAAGACGGTCAGCTTAATGCAGTCATCGAGCTCCTCGAGCAGCTCGCGCGTGGACTCGAAGCCCAGGTCATAAGCGGTCATGTCGCCGGCGGCGAGCGCCTCCTCGACCTGCGTCATAAACGTTTGCTTGCCGCATCCAATCGCATCGCGCAGCAGGCGATACAGATAGATGTGGTTGCCCAGCGAAAGCGTGGGCCTAACTATTGTCTTGCTCATGGCAAATCTCCTCTTTACACATGTAAAGCATCTTACCATCGCATAGCGTTCGCCATGGCGGCGCCCAAGGCAAACGGGCGCGAACCGTTGTCGATTCGCGCCCGTTGTACAGGTCGGTTATCTATGAGAGACAAATGTGCTTAGTTGCCCGATGCCGTGCCTTGGCTCGAGTTGTCAGATGCCGTGCCGGACGCGGTTCCGCTCGAGCTGTTCGAGCTGTTGACGTTGCTGCTGTCTGCTGTGCCCGTTCCCGAAGCGGTGTCGCTCGTCTGGCCGCCCGTGCTTGGCTGCGAACCGTCAGTCGTTTGGCTTGAGTCGGTCGTGCCGGATGGCGTGCCACTGTTGGCCGTAGAGGAATCGGCGCCCTGCGATTGGTTTTGGGTATTCGAGGACGAATCGGTAGAGGTGGAACTGTCTTGCGTGTCGTCCATTTGCGTCTGCTGATCTTGAGACTGGGTGTTGTCATTTGCATCGCTCTCGGTCGTGCGCGACGAAAGGATTGGCTCGGGGCGCTCGCCCAGACCCTCACCGGCGGTGGTGATAAGGATGGCGCCGGCGCAGGCGATGACCGCGACGATGGCGATGGCGATCGAGAAGACGATGACCTTCTTTTGCGTCTGACTGCGCTCTGCCGCCGCCTTGGCGCGCAGGCTGTCGGGAGCAACGCGCGCCGTGGTCGCGCGCCCCGCAATCTGGCGCATCTCCTGCGTAGTCGCGGCGCCGCCCAGGTGCTCCTCGGCATTAAACTCAACGGGCTCGTAGGCGCCGGCGGGGTAGTCGACGGCGGCGTGCGTACCTTTGATGGCTTCGGCGCT
The DNA here is from genome assembly GCA_900542125.1 of uncultured Collinsella sp. Lineage (GTDB taxonomy): Bacteria > Actinomycetota > Coriobacteriia > Coriobacteriales > Coriobacteriaceae > Collinsella. The sequence goes on from UQMO01000085.1 coordinate 5,136, forward strand.
GGCAGAGATAAAGTGGCGGTAGACCTGCGATGACACAACGGTGATGACCGAGCTCACGGCGGCGCCAATTACTGAACCAGCGATGCCAATCTTGGAAGCAAGCGCGACACTTGTGGCGGCGGCTGCGGCGCCAGCGATGATCTGAGGAATGGAAATGTCATCGAACAGGCCCTTTTTGGGCGCGATGGCCATGGTCTGTCCGATGGAATGGTTTTCGTGCACGCCGTTGTTGAGCGCGGCCGGTGTCATGACGCGCGTGCGCGGCGCGTCGGTGTACTTGGTTGTCATACGGGGTCCTCCCGGTGTAAATCTGCTTCGTTTCATGTAGCCATCAGGGTACCCACCAGATGTGAATCGTACGTGACATTTAACAGATACCATCAACTCATCAAGGGGGGCTTGCTGTCTTTGGTGCAATAGCTTGATGCTAAACTGGATTTACGATTGTGAGGTGGTTTACGTGATGTACCCGTATATGACATTCGAAGACGGTACCGAGGTCGTTCATTCTGACCTGATAGCAGATGGGGATATCGAAAAGGTTATCGTGCATTTTGAACGACCGACGGCAGAGGGCTTCGACTCCGCTCGTTGTGAGTTGCCTTCCTGTTCGTGGACTGACTGGGAAGGGCATTTTACTCAAAGTGAAAAACGAGCTTTCGAAGAGTGTTTGAGCAAATCATTTAGATTAGTTCGAGTTTAGTTCGAATATAGAAGCCGAATGCGATGACCTAAAGCGTATGCATTTTTATCATTAGATGCGTATGAAATGGAGGATGTGAATGGATGAGCTAATAGACTTTAAAAAACGATTTCTCAAGAATGGCGAGCTGGTTTCAATTCCAAAAAAGGAAAGCTATAAAAGAATCATGCTGCTATGGGCCGTCTCTTTCTTTGAATTAAATACAAGTTATACGGAGCTTCAGGTTAATCGTGTGCTGTCACGGCTCTATCCTGATTATGCCGTGTTGAGGCGGTACTTGGTTGATTATGGATTCCTATTAAGGGATGAGCGAGGCCTGAAATACGAGGTTAATCGTGATGTTCACGGTATTGAGAGCTAGCCGTCCGGTTCGGGTCCTATATATTGCTAGAGCTGTC
>UQMO01000086.1 GCA_900542125.1 uncultured Collinsella sp.
CCGAGATCCACACCTAAGCCTTCGTCGGCAGCGTCAGATGTGTATAAGAGACAGGGAATACGATGAGGATGCGGCAAACGAATCCCAGGATAGCTAGGCCGCATCTCCGGATACGAATGGTTGATGGCATTCATGAAACGCGTGCGTCTTGATGACGAACTGATTTCACAGGGCATCTGCGCCGATCGCGCGGATGCCCTTCGCACTCTTATGGCCGGCTTGGTCTCGAGTGGCGGCGAGCGCTTGACTTCGCCGGGTCTTAAGGTGACCCCGGGCCTGTCGCTGCACGTGAAGGGGTGCATTCCCTATGTTGGCCGCGGCGGTCTTAAGCTCGAAGGCGCACTTGATGCGTTTGGCATCAATCCGACGGGCCTTGCCTGCCTGGATGTGGGCTGCTCTACCGGCGGCTTTACCGATTGCCTGCTCAAGCGCGGAGCTGCGACCGTTGTCTCGGTGGACGTGGGTCGCGCCCAGTTCGATTGGTCGTTGCGTCAGGATGATCGCGTGACGCTGCATGAGCGCACAAACGTGACGCAGCTGCCTGAGCTTGGCTATGCCGGCGCCATCGACCTGGCTGTGTGTGATGTCTCGTTTACCAGCATCGCGAACATTATCGATGCGGTACTGGCGTGCATGGCTCCTACGGGTGCATTCTGTACGCTCGTAAAGCCGCAGTTTGAGGCTCCGGCGGCGCTGGTGGGCGAGGGCGGCATTGTGACCGATCCCGCCGTGCGCCGCGATACACTCGTGGCGGCGGTTGAACTCTTTGCTGCCAAGGGCCTGTTTCCGGTCGATGTGTGCGTGTCACCCATTCATGGTGCCAAGGGCAACGTTGAGTTTTTCCTGTACGGCACGAGGTTTGCCCCCGGCGAACGCACCGACGATGAGCTGCAATCCCAGGTATCGGTTTTGAGCGAGAAAGCTGCAACGCTATGAAGGTCTTTCTGGTTCCCAATTACTATAAACAAGAGGCGGTCGAGAGCGGCCTGATGCTTGAGCTTTGGCTGACGCGCCAGGGCTATGAGGTCGCATGGGCTGCCGACCAGCGATCGAAGATTCAGAGCACGCCTGATATTGACGGCTCCGATCTGGTCATTACGCTCGGCGGTGACGGTACGTTGCTGCGCGCTGCCCGCATCCTCAACCATCGCGAGATTCCTATCCTCGGTCTTTCCTATGGTCACCTGGGCTTTTTGACGGCCGCGAGTCCCGAGGAGCGCGACATTTTGCAGGTTGTGAGCGACGCCCTGTCCGGCGAGCTGCATGTGAGCCGTCGCGCTACCATCGCCGCGGATATCGTGTCCGTGCGTGACGATGGCACGAAGGATGTCGTGCGCACGTTCGCCCTTAACGACATGGCGCTCACGCGCGGCCCCCTGTCCGATATGGTCGAGTTTGACATCACGGTGTCCGGCCACCATATCGATCGCCTGCGTGGCGACGGCGTGGTCGTGTCCACGGCGACTGGTTCTACGGGTTACGCGCTCAGTGCCGGTGGCCCCATCGTGAGCCCCGACTATACGGGCATGGTCTGCGTACCCATTGCGCCGCACACCATTCAGGCCCGTGCCTTCTTGACTTCGCCGAGTGATGTCGTCGAAATCTTTATGTCTGATGATCGTCCGAGCGTTCCGGCGATTGCTATCGATGGACAGTTTATTACCTGCGATGGCACCGTTGAGAGCGTGGCGGTGCGCCGCGGGCCCGGAGATGTGTTGCTGCTGGATTACGGCCCCGAGAGCTTCTATAACTCGGTGAGCCGCGTATTCTACGGAGTCCGTCATGATCGATGAGCTGCAGGTTTCTAACATTGCGCTCATTCGCGAGGCGGCGCTGCTGCCGAGTGCCGGCCTGACTGTCCTGACCGGCGAGACCGGTGCCGGCAAGACCGCGCTGCTCTCGGCCCTCAAGCTTATTTTGGGTGAGCGCGCGGATTCGTCTATGGTGCGCGAGGGCGAGGCGCTGGCGAGCGTCGAGGCGCGCCTGTTTGACGGCCCGCACGACACGGAGGGCTTCATCGTGCAGCGCAGTCTTTCTGCCGAGAGCCGTAGCCGCGTGAAGATTGACGGACGCATCGCCAGTGTGCGCGAGCTTTCGGAGCGCGTTGGCGTGATGATGGATCTGTGCGGCCAACACGAGCACCAGCGCTTGCTCGATCCGGCGCATCATGTTGCGATGGTCGATGCCTGGGCAGGGCGCCCTGCACTCGAGGCGCTCGAGCACTACCGCGCCTGCTTTAAGGCTTCGCGCGCTGCCGCTAAGGAGGTTCGACGTGTCGAAGAGACCTCGCGTGCGCAGGGGAGCCGCGTCGAGGAAGCGCGCTTTGCGCTCGAGCGCATCGGCGAGGTCGACCCCAAACCGGGCGAGTATGAGGAACTCGAGGAACTGCTGCCGCGCTCCGAACATGCCGAGGTGCTGGTTGCCACAGCTAATGATGCCCATGCATCGCTTGCCTCTGAAGGGGGAGCGCTCGATGCCGTGAACAGCGCCGTGGCAGAACTTTCCCGTATGGCTTCCGTCGATCGCAAACTTGGCGACATTGCCGATTTGCTTTCGGATGCCTGTATCTCCCTTGAGGATTGCGCGAACGAACTTCGTGCCTATCGCGATGGCGTCGCCTTCGATCCGCGCGAGCTCGCTCGCATGCGTGAGCGGTATTCCGACCTCAAGGGCCTGCTGCGTCAGTGGGGTCCTACCATGGACGATGTTTTTGCCATGCGCGATCGCTCGCAAGAGCTGCTGTCCCTGGTCGATGATGGCGATGAACAGATCAGAAAGGCGCGTGAGGCACTCGTGAGCGCCGAGCACGAGTTGTTTGCCGCTGCCAAGGCACTTAAGCGCGCTCGCAATATGGCGGCCCCGCGCTTCTGCCACGAGGTTGGCCGCCAGATGGCTCGCCTGGAGATGGGCGGCGCCGAGCTCGTCTGGGAGTCGCGCGATCTTCCCCGTGCTGAGTGGACGCCCGTTGGTCCTTCGAGCTACGAGCTGCTATACCGCAGCGGTGCCGGTTTGACTCCACGTCCCCTGCGCCGCATTGCGTCGGGCGGCGAGCTCAGCCGCGTCATGTTGGCAAGTAAGGTTGTCCTCGGTAACGCGGACGGTGTCGATACGCTGGTGTTTGACGAGGTCGATGCTGGCGTCGGTGGCTCCACGGCGCGTGCGCTCGCGGGCGTGCTGGCAGATCTCGCCGCTACGCATCAGGTGATTGTCGTAACCCACTTGGCGCAGGTCGCCGTCATGGCCGACAAGCATTATGTCGTCAGCAAGGAACCGGGCGATGTTCCCCAGACGCATTTGGACGAGGTAACCGGCGAAGCGCGTACCGCCGAGATCGCCCGCATGTTGAGCGGCGATCAATCGGAGGCGAGCTTGGCGCATGCCAAGCAGATGCTTGAAGAAGCTCGAGGTTAGGTCGTATCAGCGGTGTTGGTGGGACAAAATAGACTGAAATTTTTGTCCCACTACGCGTTTTACTCCACAACCTTATCCGGCTGGATGAGCTCCTCGTAGTAGCTGATATGCTCACGCGCGTCTTTAATCTCGGGCAGCAGGAAGTTGTAGATGACTTCGATGATCATCGTGGCGCTCATCTTGGAGAACGCGAAGTCACCCGTTGTCAGCAGCGCTTCGTGATTGACGGTATTAAAGGTGTAGTCGGCGAGGCGCGCAAGTGGAGACTTGCTATCGCTGCTGATGACGACTACGGTTGCGCCGCAGTTGCGAGCCGCTTTTGCCATGCGATTCAGTCGGCGCGATTTGCCAGAGTTTGAGATTAGCACGATGACGTCACCCGGGCGTAACGTGAGCGCAAAGCCGATTGATGTCTCGCTAATGGTGCTCGCCATGCAGCGCAGGCCCAGCTGCGAAAACTTAAACGTCGCATCGAGCGCGACCGCGTTCGTATTGCCCACGGCGGCGAACTCAATAACGCCGGCATTCTTAAGCGCGTGTACAACTGCGGCCAACGTGTCGTGATCTATGCCGTCGATGGTCGCATTAAGCTCACTCACCTTGGCGGCGAGGATATTTTTTAGGCTCTGCTCCATATTATCGAGCGAGACCTCGTCGGTCAGACCCTCGTTGCGCTGGCTTTCCAAATCCCTCGCCAACGAAAACTGAAAGCTGCGGAAGCTGCCAAAGCCCAGCTTGCGGCAGAAACGCGAAACGGTCGCCTCGGACGTGGCGGCAGCGCGCGAGAGCTGAGCGGCCGTGAGGCGTGGCGCTTCGGACTGGTGCTCCAATATATAGTCGACAATGCGCTGCTCGGACTCGCTGTATCCCTGATGGGTACTAATGAGGGAAAGTGCGCTCTTGCTACTATCGGTCATGGATGGCTCCTGGTTGGCATGAAAATCTAGCTTGATTTGCAATGCCATAGTATACGGGCATTTTCAATTACAAGATACACCTTGCCGTTTCAAGTGTTGATGGTAAACTTTCACTTGCCGTTTACGGTTATGAAAGAACCTTTCACCGGAGAATTGCGCCTTGTCTCTTCTCACGCGGACGGTAGGTTGGTATCTTTCAAGTGTGGAAAAACGCGCATCGAAGCGCGTGTAGGGGAGCGCCCGCGGGCGCTGTACTCAAGAAGGAGGGACACATGGCTAAGTTTGACATCATCGCCGCGACCGGTTGCCCGACCGGCATTGCGCACACCTTCATGGCGAAGGAGGCGCTGGAGAAGGCTGCTGCCGAGCGAGGTCTGACCATTAAGGTCGAGACTCATGGCCAGGTCGGCGTCGAGAACGAGCTCACCAAGAGCGAGATCGCCGGTGCCAAGGCCGTCGTCGTCGCAGCCGATAAGGATGTCCAGGCTGAGCGTTTCGCCGGTAAGCCCATGGTTTCCGTTGGTGTTTCCAAGGCCCTGTCTGTCGAGGCTGCTGGTAAGCTGATCGACCGCGCGCTCGCCGCCAAGGGCGACGACACGGTTGCCGCTGCCGCCGATGTCGAGGACGAGGTCGAGGAGAAGGAGTCCATCGGTCACGTCATCTACAAGCACCTCATGAACGGCGTCAGCCACATGCTTGTCTTCGTCGTTGCCGGTGGTGTTCTGACCGCCATTTCGTTCCTGTGGGGCATCACGTCCTTTGATTCGACGGCTGCCGACTACAACAGCTTTGCCGCGATGCTCAAGATTATCGGCGGTATCGCCATGAACCTCATGGTTCCGGTGCTCTCCGCTTACATCGCCGAGTCCATCGGCAAGCGCCCGGCGCTCGTCCCCGGTTTCGTCGCCGGTATGATCGCCATCCAGGGCTTGCCTGTTAACGCCGATACCGGCATGATCGACGCCGGTGGCGTAGGTGTGGGCTTTGGCTTCCTGGGCGGCATCGTCGGCGGCTTCCTCGCTGGCTATGTCATCCTGCTGCTCGAGAAGGTTTTCTCTAAAATTCCCGCGAGCCTTAATGGCCTGAAGGCAATCTTCCTGTATCCGCTGTGCTCTACCGCCATCGTCGGCCTGGTCATGCTCGGTATTTCCGGCCCCATGGCTGCCATTAACCAGGGTATGATGGATTTCCTGCAGAGCCTCGGTAACTCCGGTCCGGTGATCCTTGGCCTGGCCATCGGCTGCATGTGCGCCTTTGATATGGGCGGCCCGGTCAACAAGGCTGCTTACGCTACTGGCACCTTCCTGCTCGGTACCGCTCTCGAAGCTGGCGTCGGCACCGAGACCTACAACTTCGGCACCAACTTCATGGCTGCCGTCTCCGCCGCTTGCATCGTTCCGCCGCTGATCACCACCTTCGCCGTCGTTGTCGGTAAGAAGTACTTCAGCCAGGAGGATCATGACGCCGGTATCGTCAACCTCATCCTTGGTTGCACCCACATCACCGAGGGCGCCATTCCGTTCATGACCAAGAACATCTGGCCCGTCATGCCCATCATGATGCTCGGTTCTTCCATCGCTTCCATCTTGACCATCTTCTTCAACGTTCACGATCCGGCGCCTCACGGCGGCTTCCTGGTCCTGCCTGTTGTCGAGAACGGTCCGCTGTGGGTCCTCGCGATCCTCATCGGCGCTGTGGTCGGTGGCATCCTGTTCGTGGCCTTCAAGAAGTACGACTTCGAGAAGAATCAGAAGGCCGCTCCTGTCTGTCTCTTATACACATCTCCGAACCCACGAGACGCTCATGAATCTCGTATGC
>UQMO01000087.1 GCA_900542125.1 uncultured Collinsella sp.
AGACGGCGAGATAGCCGGCAGGCCGGCATGTCAATCCTGGTCTAACAGAGCCTAAAGATATAGGTCATAAAGTCGAAGATGGAGCTGGTGGGCCCGATCCAGATCATGAACCTGCCAACACTCGAACCGTCCCAGGTACGCGGCACGCGCAGGAACTCCTCGTCCACGTTGTCCCAGGGAATCGCCAGGCAGCTGCAGTCATAGATCAGGTTGAGCAGGATCAGCTGGATGCTCATCATCGGCAAAAACGGCAGCAGGGCGGATGCGGCAAGCACGCTGAACATATTGCCGAAGTTGGAGCTTGCGGTCATCTTGATGTACTTGATCATGTTGGCGTAGGTCTTGCGCCCCTCGATGATGCCCTCCTCGAGCACCATCAAATCCTTCTCGAGCAAGATGATATCGGCCGACTCCTTGGCCACGTCGACCGCAGTATCGACCGAGATGCCGATGTCGGACGACTTCATGGCTGAGGCGTCGTTGATGCCGTCGCCCATGTAGCCCACCACATGACCGTTTGCACGCAGCACGGACACGACGCGCGATTTTTGGTCGGGCGTAAGCTTGGCAAAGACCTGCACGTCCTCGGCGCGACGAGCGAGCTCGGCGTCGTCCATTGCGGCGATATCGCTGCCGAGCAGCATGTTGTTGACCTCGAGTCCCACCTGCTTGCAGATGGTGCGCGTGACCTTCTCATTGTCGCCGGTCAAGATCTTGGTGGCTACACCGTGGTTGCGCAGCGCCTCGATAGCATCGGCCGTGGACTCTTTGGGCGGATCCAAAAACGCCAGGTAGCCGATCAGCACCATGTCGCGCTCATCATCGGCGCTAAAGGCACCGACAGGCGACGGGTTGGACTTTTGAGCGATTGCCAACACGCGGAAGCCGTCGTCGTTAAGGTCGGCGACCGTTGCCAAAATGCGCTCGCGCACCTCGTCGTCCAGCACGTGAACGCCGCCGTCAATCTCGGCATGCGAGCACACCGACAGCATCTCCTCGACTGCACCCTTGGTGACCATCTGGGTTTTGCCGCTTCGATCGCGCACCACGGTGGTAAGGCGACGGCGCGTAAAGTCAAACGGCACCTCGTCGACCTTCACATAGGCCTCGGAAAGGTCGGTGAGACTCGGGTCGTTTTGCTCCTCTTCCTCGGTGCATTTGATGATCGCCAGATCCATCAGATTCTTGTAGCCCGTCTGGAAATAGCTGTTGAGGTAGGCATGGCGCAGAACGCGCGAATCCTCCTGGCCATCGATGTTCCAGTGATACTCCAGCACCACCTGGTCCTGCGTCAGCGTGCCAGTCTTGTCCGTGCACAGCACGTCCATCGCGCCAAAGTTTTGAATCGAGTTGAGGTTCTTAACGATGGTCTGCTTTTTGCTCATGGCCACGGCGCCCTTGGCAAGGCACGTGGTAACGATCATGGGCAGCATCTCGGGTGTCAGGCCCACGGCGATGCTGATGGCAAACAGGCCAGCATTAAGCCAATCGCCCTTGGTGACGCCGTTAATCATAAAGACAAACGGAACCATCACCATCATAAAGCGGATGAGCACCCACGAGACGCTGTTGACGCCCTTGGAAAAGCTCGTCTCCACAGCGTCGTCGGACAGACTCGACGCCATGGAACCAAACAGGGTCTGCTCGCCCACGCTAAAGACGAGCGCCGTCGCGCTGCCCGATATCACGCTGCTGCCCATGAGGGCAATATTCTCGAACGACGTGGCCGAATCGGACTCGGTGCAGGTCGCGGGGATCTTCTCGACCGGCTCGCTCTCGCCCGTCAGGCTGGCCTGGCTCACAAAGAGGTCCTTGGCCTCGATAATCCTCACGTCGGCGGGAATCATGTCGCCGGCGGACAGATGCACGATGTCGCCGACCACCACGTCGTCGATGGGAATCTCGGTCCTGGGGGCATCCTTGCGGGTGACCGTCACGGTGGTCGTGATCATGTCGAGCAGCTTTTCGGCCGCATTGCCGCTGCGCGCTTCCTGGACATAGCGCAGCGTGCCCGAAAGCACCACCATCGTGGTGATGATGATCACCGTCAGCGGGTCAAAGTCCTCCGGCGTGCTGCCCATCATCGACAACGCCGGGAACACCATGTCCGTCATTGCCGAAATAATGGCCAAGAAGAACAGAATTGCCGTAAAGGGATTGACGAATGCATCCGCGAGCTTGCGGACAAGCGACTTTTTCTTGCCGCGCGTGACCACGTTGCGTCCGTTATCGGCCTCGCTGTGCGCGACCTCATCACGGGTTAGACCACCCAGGTTCGAGCCCACCCAGGACATGGCGTCCATCAGCGGGATAGTTGCCGCATGCTGGATGCGGCCCTCTGCACGATGCCTGATCAGTTCGTTTTGCACCTGGACTGCAGATGGCGTATGGCGCATATTCAGCTTCTTCAATTGCCTTGCTCCGTTCTGTCGATCGGATGCAGAGCCGTCTAGCCGCGACGCCCGCCATTAAGGTGGACCTGCGCCGGCAGACATCGCCCTGCCTTGCTGGTACTGTCACTGCCGCTCACGGTCCTCACCTTCCCTTCGCGTCTGCGACTGTCTTTAGAATAGAAAAGCCGCAAGACCGGGCACATGGCTGGTTTCTTGCGGCTTTCTTGCGATTTAGCAAGGATTGTCAGAGTGACTTTTGGGGTCGATAGAAGCGAACGATTCAACGCGTTACTCGGCCATTTTATAGCCCACGCCCCAAACAGTTAGCAGGTAACGGGGATTGTCAGGCTCGGGTTCAATCTTCTTTCGGATCTTGCGGACAAAGGCCATGATGTTACTGTCATCGAGCAGATATTCGTCTTGCCATACAGCACGATAGATTTCCTCTTTGCTAAAGACTGTGCCCCGGTTGCTCGCCAAAAAGGCCAGGATATCGAATTCTTTGGGCGTGAGCGAAACGGGCGCGCCCGACACTTTAACGGTGCGCGAAGCCAGATCGATGGAAAGATCGCCGATAACGATGGGCTCCGCAGCGGCACTTGTCTGCGAGCCGGCAACTGTCAGTTCTATGGCGGTCAGCCCGCCCGATGCGATATCGGCAAACACGGGTGCAAGTTCGAGAGCGGCGGCGCTACCGGACGAGAACAGCGCGTTGCTGAGCTCGGCGGCCTCTGCCGGCGTAATCGCTATGTTGGTTCTGTTGGTACGCATAGAACCGCCCTAGAACAGACTGCTCGAGCGGGACAGGTAAACCCGCTTGATCGTCGAAACAACAACAAGATACAAAACGCTCAGCAGTGCAACGATGCCCAGATACCACATGGGCAGCGTGACAAGGCCGAGCAGTTGCGCGGCAGGACTCAGCGCGAGAAGGGCCGAGGCGATAAGCATGGTGGCGACCATTATCACGAGCGGACGACACGGCCGGTCCCCGTCGCGAACGTTCCGCGCTCGCAAGACGAGGAGCACGAGCGATTCGGTCCAAGCGCACTCCAGTAACCATCCGGTCTGGAAGGTCGCGATAAAGGCCGCCTGGCCCGCAGCACTCAACGTGACAAAGGACCCACCGCACACCGCGGGGCAAACGCCCAGGAGTAAAATGGCAAACGTGATGATGTCAAACGCCGAACTCGCGAAGCCAAAGTGAAGCATAAAGCTGCCGAGGCCCTTGCCCGACCATGCCTTGGGACGGGCGATCTCCGCATCGTCGACGTTATCCCACGAGAGCGCCAGGCAGGTGGCGTCATAGCACAGGTTGAGCAAAAGCAGCTGAGCGGCGGTTGCCGGCAAAAACGGCAGGAAGATACTCGAGGCGGCAACCGAGCAGATATTGCCAAAGTTGGAACTCGACGCGATGCGAATGTACTTGGAAGCGTTGGCGAACGAAGTCCTGCCTTCGCTGACGCCCTCGGCGACCACGCCCAGGTCGCGCTCGAGCAGTACCAGATCGGCAACCTTTTTGGATTCCGCTGCCGCCGAGTCCACAACGATGCCGACATCTGCCGACGTAAGCGCCGGCACATCGTTCACACCATCGCCGATATAGCCGACCGTATGGCCAGAGAGTCGAATGAGACTGACAACATGAGCCTTTTGCGCGGGCGTGAGCTCGGCAAACACACGAGTACGCCCCACGCGAACAAGCGCCTCGGACTCCTCCATGGCATCGAGCATGCTGCCGGTGATAACGCTATCGGCAGGAATGCCCAGGCGCGAACAGGTTGACCGGGCAACCGAAGCCGAGTCGCCGGTAAGCACGCGCACCTCAACGGAAAGGTCGGACAGCGCGCGCACGGCGGCGCGAGCGCTTGCCTTGGGCCGATCGAAAAAGCCCAAAAAGCCGCAGAGCACCAGGTCACCCCAGTCCGAAGACGTTGTGCTGTAGGCAACGGCGAGGACCTTGATGCCGTCGGCACGCATGTCCTCGGCAACCTCATAGGCGCTCTGGCGGCCCGCGGCGTCCATGGGGACGAGTTCCCCTTTAAAGTTGGCCCAGGCACAACGAGCGCAAACACTCTCGACCTCGCCCTTTACGATGGTCAAGTGATTGCCAGGGCGAGTCTGCAGCCCCAGGCAACCAAGCGCCCCAGGCATGGCATCGAGCTTAACACCCGAAGCCTTGGTGACGTGGTCGAAAGGATCAGATGCGTGCAGGGTAAATGCGCCTGCGAGGTCTTTGGCGGCGAGACGCAACTCGGGCGCGGCGCACGCGTCGGCAATGGCCCGGTTGAGCTGGTTGGCGGCCGCCCCCTGGCTCGTACTCTCCAAATACGCCAGGTTGAGCGTTTGCTCGCTTTCGTTGCCCAGGATATCGGTATAGTACTCGAGCACCGCGGCGTCCTCGGTGAGCGTGCCCGTCTTGTCCACGCACACCACGTCCATGGAGCCCAGTGATTCCATGGCGTCAACGTTTTTAACAATGACCTGTTTGTTCTTAAGGCGATGCGCGCTGCCCGAAAGGCACACGCTTGTGACGACTGGCAGCATCTCGGGGACCAGGCCAACGGCCGTGCCCAGGGCAAACAGCAGGGCCTGCGGCCAGTCGCCCAGCACAAAACCTCGAATCATAATGACAAACGGCAGCACGATGAGCATGCACCTCACCAGGGCGGCACAGATGCTCCTGGCACCAGCGCCAAACTGCGTGCCTAGCCGAGCGCGCCGCGGCGATGTGGGCGGCTCCTCGGAAACGCGAGCGTGAACGGTTGCCGAAGCCTTTCCGTCAATGATGGTCGTTCCAGCACGGACGGCCTCCCCTTCTCGCTTGACGGTCTGACCGCTCTCGCCCGTAAGCGACGATTCGGAGACAAGGATGTGGTCGCCCTTGGCAAGGACCGCATCGACCGGGCAGAGCATACCGGCATACAGGCGAATCACATCGCCAGGCACGAGCTGGTCGGAATCGACTTGAATCCAGCAAGCGTCGACACGTTTCCAAACGGCCGCATGGTTCGCCTTAAACATGTGCCGGTCGAAGCTGCGCTTGGCTTCGTTTTCGTAGAACAGGCGCACCAGGCCGCCGACCAGCCACATCAAAAACAGCACGGCAGGTGCGAACACTCCTGTCTGGCCTTGCGCCTGCGGTACGACGTCGACCAAAAAGGCCAAGCCGGCAAGTGCAAGCAGCAGCGACGAAAACGGATTAAAGAACGATTTTTTAAGGCTCTGTTAGACCAGGATTGACATGCCGGCCTGCCGGCTATCTCGCCGTCT
>UQMO01000088.1 GCA_900542125.1 uncultured Collinsella sp.
CGGGATTGGTCAAAATAGTTTGACTATTAGCGGCTAAAATCGCCCGGCGCTAACATCGGTTAATATCTCGACGTCCAGGCCAACGATATCGCCGTACTCGTCGGTATACACAAACGGTGGATAGAGGTCACTGCCGACGTTGAGCGTCTTAAGGTCGTCGTCCTTGGCCTGCGAGGCGTCAGGGGCTTTTGATGCTGGCGTCGAGGCTTCGTCATTGTGCCCGGAACAGCCGGCCATCGCTATGACAAAGGCGCTCGCCACTGCAAGCGCGACAAACAACGAAATGGCAGCCGAGCGACGGGGTCTTTTCATCGAACTCCAGACGATCCTGTTTACAGACTGAAATGGTTAAAGATAATAGCAAACAAAACCACACGAGTACCCAATGGTTACAGACGTTTTACCATGCGGGACCTTCCGGCCGACTTGGCAGAAGACCCCGCATGCAGCGCACGCTTACCGTGCATTAAAAACGTAGCGGTCCAGGCGGTCGCACGCTTCCCTTACGCGCGAAAGCGGCAGCGCCAGATTCACGCGAATGTGGCAGGGCCCGTGGAACGGGCGGCCGTCCTGATATCCCACGCCTACGCGCGCCCCCTCGTCGAGCAGCCACTGAATATCGCGGCCATGCTCGCGGCACCACTCGGTGCAGTCCAGAAACACCATGTACGTGCCCTGCGGACGCGAATAGGACACGCCCTCAAAATGCTCGTCCACGTAATTGCAGAAGTACTCGATATTGCCGGCAAGCACCTGGTTGAGCTCGTCCACCCACTCGTAGCCCTGCGGCTGGTAGGCACCGATAAGCGCATGCATAGAGAGGACATTCATCTCGTTGTAGTGAGTCTTGTCGGACACGGCGCACATGCGGTCACGCAGCGTCTCGTTGTAGACAATGTGGTAGCTGCCGACCAGGCCCGCCAGGTTGAACGTCTTGCTGGGCGCGTAGAGGGCAACCGTACGCATGCGGGCATCCTCGCTCACCGACTGCGTCGGGATATGCTTGTGCCCCGGCAGGATGATATCGGACCAAATCTCGTCCGAGATCACCACGCAATCGTGCTGGCGATAGATGTCCATGGCGTGCTCGATCTCGTCGCGCTCCCATACGCGGCCGCAGGGATTGTGCGGCGAGCAGAACACCGCGGCATGGATGTGGTTTTGGGCGAGCTTGTGCTCCATGTCCTCAAAGTCCATACGCCACACGCCTTGATCGTCGAGCTTAAGCGGGCTGTGGACAATACGATAGCCCGCGGCTTCGATGGATTTGGTAAAGCCGATGTAGGTGGGGCTATGGACCAGCACCGCATCGCCCGGCTGGACATACGCGCGCAACGTCGACACGACACCGCCCAGCACGCCGTTTTCGTAGCCGATATGCTCCGGTGCCAAGCCCTCAACGCCATTGCGGCGCCTCTGCCATTCGATGATGCGATCGAAGTACTCGGGACGCGGATTGAAGTAGCCAAACATGGGGTGCTGAGCGCGCTTGATGATGTACTCCTGAACCGTGGGCACCGTGGCAAAATTCATGTCGGCCACCCACATGGGAATGCGGTCGAAGCCCTCGTCGGGTGCGTTCGGAGCCATGCCGGGGATCTCGCCCCAGGAGTCAACGGCGATGGAGTCCATGCCGTGGCGGTCGATAAGCGAGCTAAAGTCGTATTTCATGCTGAACTCCCGTGCAAAGTTGATTGTTTTGGTAGGCGTTATTGTCCACCAGCGTGGGCGGTTTTGGCATGGGGTTTGCTGTTGATTTTGACGGATACGGGCGGATGGCAGATTAGTCTTGAGCGTCGTTGATGGCGGTTACCGTCAACCCGGCTCCGTCGACCGTAAATGATATGTCGAGCCCGGCGTAAGCCAAATGGTAAACGCGGTTTGGCTCGTGCTTGCTGCCCGCGCGGCGCGGATCTTGGCGAAGAACCTCGACCAAGCCAGGGAGCTTTGCGGGCGAGACCATATCCTGCAGCGCATGCGGAAACTCTACGTCGAGCTCTTGCCACGGCGCGTCTTCAATCCAGCCGCCCGTCGCATCCGGGTGACAGTCGGCAAATGGAATGTAGGGCTTAATGTCGTAGATGGGCGTGCCGTCGCGCAGATCGGCCCCCAGCACATGGATGATGGGGCCATCGTCGGTGAGCTCGACACGATCGAGCTTGACGCAGGTAAGCCCGATGGGATTAGGGCGAAACGGACTGCGCGTGGCAAACACGCCCACGCGCTCGGCTCCACCCAGACGCGGCGGGCGCACAGTTTTCGACCACTTGGCATTGGTGCCGGGCCTGTCCTGCGTCTTGGCATCGGTAGCTATGTCCTTAGCCGTGCCGCCGGGCGTTCCGTTTTCAAAGCGCCACAGCAGCCACAGGTGAGAGAAGGAGTCCAGACCCTCGACCGCTGCGTTGGAGGCAAATTCCGGCTCAAAGACAATGCGTCCCTGCAGATGGGGCGCCAAAAAGCTGTTGCGCGGAATGCCAAACTTCTGCGGCAGATCGGTATGTATGTGTGCAATAGGTTCCATGCCGGTCATTGTACGGCATGGAGGTGTGGGGCGTTGCGCGCAATTCTTCGCCGCGGTTCCCCGTCGTGCAACCAACGGTTGCTTGGAAGGGCACCTGCTGCCGCGTATGCTTAAGCCATCAACCAGCAGAAAGGAGCCGCCATGGCCTTTGCAGAAAAGCTCATCGCTGTCCGTCGCGCCCATCACCTTACCCAGGAGCAGCTCGCCGCCAAGCTCTTCGTCACACGCCAAGCCGTCAGCCGTTGGGAACGCGGCGAGGTCACACCGGGCATCGACATGATGAAGCTCATCGCCGCCGTGACCGACGAGCCCCTGTCTCACCTGCTCGAAATGCCCGAGCACTATTGCCAGAGCTGCGGCATGATACTCACGCCCGACGACTGCGGTACCGATGCTGCGGGCGCCGCGACCGATCATTACTGCAAGTGGTGCTACGACCACGGCCAGTACACCTACGAGACCACCATGGAGGCGATGATCGAGGACTGTGCCCCGCGGCTGGCACAAAACACCGGCATGTCGCTCGACGAAGCCGTCTCGCTCATGGGCGCCGTCCTGCCGCAACTGGAGCGCTGGCGCGCCGTGCAAGAAAACGAGGAGCGCTACGGTGCCGAGGCGCGGGCGCGCTATGGCGATGAGGCTATCGATGCGGCAAACGAGGCGCTGCTGGACATGGATCCTCAGACATGGAACGACATGAAGGAACTTGAACGCGCTATTCTGGGTCAGCTCTCGATTGCCATGGGCGACGGCGATGCGGATGGAAGCGAGGCTCGCAAGCTCGTCGCGATGCATCGTCGTTGGATTGGTCTCAACTGGGGACGCGAACCCCAGAACGAAGCGTACCTGGGCCTCGCCCACGACTATCTTGCCGACCAGCGCTTTATTGACTACTACGACAAGCCCTGCGGCGCCGGAGCCACGGCGTTTCTGGTACAGGCCATCGAGTCGTCGCTGGCCCGCGCATAGATTGCGGCGGCTTTGGGTATTTCAATCGAAACCGCAACCGATTGGAGACCTATGGCTACTAATCATGAGCTCGTGCTCTACGTTATGACCGGCTGCCCGTATTGCATAAAGGTCAAGCGCTTTTTGGCCGATAACGGCGTGACCATTCCCGAGCGCGATATCTCGACCGACCCCGTTGCCGAGCAGACGCTCATCGCCGTCGGCGGAAAACGCCAGGTTCCCTGCCTGTTTATCGACGGAAAACCGCTCTACGAGTCGAGCTACATCATCGCATGGGTGCAGGAGAACCTGCTCTAGTGCAACACAGCCATTGGGGACGTCCTTAAATGACCAGTCGTTAAAGAACGCCCCCGATGACTAGTTAGCCGTGGAAGCGAGCTGTGGGTGCAAGCAGCTGTTCGCGAAAGACGCGCTCGACGGCAGCGCGGTATTCGTCGACCTTTTTGGTCTTGCGTACGATCTTGTGGACGGTAGCGGGATCAGCGAAAGCGCACTTGGCGTAGAACCACCACTCCTTCATGCGGAAGACCGCATTGCCGCCAATCTCTTCTGCATATGCCGCAAACAGCGTGTCGTGGAAGCGCTGCAGCTCAGCAGCCGTTGCAGCTGGGCCGCCCTTGACCATGCGAGCCAGCGCGGGGTTCGCGAGCAGGCCACGCCCCAACATCACATGGCGCGTGCCGGGATAGGCCTCCACCAGCGCGTCCATATCCTCAAGATCAAAAATGTCACCGTTATAGGCCACGGGAAACGGCGCCCGCTCCAACGTCTTGCCGTAAAACTCCTTGCGCGGCGAGCCCGTATAGCGGTCCTTTTGTACGCGCGGATGCACGATCAGCTCTGTCAGCGGCATGCGACAGTAAAGGTCGAGTACGCGCTCATACTCGTCATCGCTCTCCAGACCCAGTCTGGTCTTGACCGACACCAGCAACGGCGATCGCTCACACACGTCACTCAAGAACACCTCGAGCTCGTCGAGATTACGCAAGAAACCTGAGCCCTTGCCCTTGGCGACAACCGTTCCCGAGGGACAACCCAAGTTGAGATTGACCTCGCGATAGCCCATGTCGGCGAGCACCCGTGCCGCCCACACAAATTCGTCCGCGTTCTTGGACATCAGCTGAGGCACTACGTTGAGCCCCTGGTTATTGGCAGGATCGATCTCCTTAAACGCCTTGCCGCCAAAGCGGTTTCCCACCCGCGGCGGCGGCAAAAACGGCGTGTAATAGCAATCGAGCGCACCGAAGCACTCCGCATGCACACGACGGAATACATGCCCGGTAATCCCCTCCATGGGGGCCAGCGATAGAATCATCAACATCAACTTTCAAATCAATGTGACAAAGGGACCGTCCCTTTGTCACATTTGTACATCATTCGAGTGTTTATTTTGGCACAGCGGCGCAGGCAATCCCATGCATGTTATTCGTCCTTGGGCAGCGGCTTCATGCTCCAAAAGATGACGTTCATAATGATGACAATCACCAGGACAACACCATTGGCCACCCAAAAGCCCATGTTGAGCCCAAGCCACTCCGTAGTCCCAAACAAATCGATCCAAATCTGAGCCCAGTTCATGTGAACGCTCCTCTCTACATCGAAGTCACTACAGCAGCTCGCCGTAACGCTTGACATAGGCCTTCTTAAGGCTTGTCGCCAGCGCCATGTACAGCAAGATGCACGGAATCAGGAACAAGAAGTACTCGACAGGCAGGGCGCCCAGACCCAGCGTGGGGCCAAGCGGGCTAAACGGGATCAGCGTGAGCAGCGCGATGCCCGTCATCGTGAGCAGCATCACCGGAGCCGAGGCACGGCTCTGGATAAACGGCAACTTAGGCGTACGGATCATGTGGATGACCAGCGTCTGGCTCCACATAGACTCGACGAACCATCCAGCCTGGAACAGCGCGATGTAGGCCAGCTGCATCTGCTCCAGCGCGGCGCCCGAGTAGACGCTCGCCAGGTCGTTGAACAGCACGCCATGGCTCACGAACAGGGGGCAGAAAACGAAGTACATAAAGATAGGCTCTGTTAGACCAGGATTGACATACATGTGTCCCCACGGTGCCATATCGTT
>UQMO01000089.1 GCA_900542125.1 uncultured Collinsella sp.
TCTACACCTAAGCCTTCGTCGGCAGCGTCAGATGTGTATAAGAGACAGCCCATGGGCGGAATGGTGTCGCCCATGTTGCCGGTGTGGTTGGCCTGTGCGACCTGAATCATATCGATGCCCGCACCCTCGAGCAGCTTGGCGAACTCGCAGGCCTCGTCGGGCTGCAGGCCACCCTTGCCGCGCGGCGTGCCGTCGGGGTTCTCCATGATCACGGGGAGCTTGTACTCCACCATCAGCTGCGGCGCGGCTTCCTTAATGGCAGCGACGACCTCCAGCGCGTAGCGAACGCGGTTCTCGAACGAGCCGCCGTACTCGTCGGTGCGCTGGTTGAGGATGGCCGAGCACAGCGAACCTACCAGGCGGTCGCCGTGGACCTCGATGGCGTCGATGCCGGCCTGCTGCGCGCGAGCGGCCGAGGCGGCGATGGCCTCCTTGATCTGGGTAAGCTGCTCTACGCTCGCCTCGTTCACAAAGTGCTGCATGTCATGGTGCAGCTTGGCGTAGGCCTGGTTGCGGATCTCGTTGGACTCGGCCATCTTGGCGGCAAAGGTCTCCTCGTCGCCGGCGGCCTTGGCCTCCTGCGCGGCCTTGGCGGCAGCCATGGAGCCCATGACCATGCGGCCGACACCGGGCACATCGTACTCGGGGTGGAACAGCTGCAGCGCGACCTTGGCGCCGTGCTTATGGACGGCATCGGCCAGCGCCTTAAACGTGGGGATCTGGGCGTCGGTTGCCAGCTTGGGCGTGGGGCTTGCGGTCATGACGGGAGCGACGTCGCCGATGACGATGTAGCTCACGCCGCCACGGGCCAAGCGCTCGTAAAAAGCCAGGCTGCGCTCGCCGATGGAACCGTCACGCTCCTCGTAGCCGGTGGTCAGCGGCGGAAACATAATGCGGTTCTTGAGCTCAAGGGGGCCAACCGTAATGGGCTGGAGCAGCTTGGATGCAGGTGTGGTCATGGACATTCCTCTCTTGTAGGCGCGGCGGCGATGATGCCGCGTAGTTGTCTAGAGGATATGGCATGGGAATACAGCAGCGCAACGGAAATCGGCGGACAGCAGGTAGCGGCAGGTGGATGGGGCGGGGCGGCCCGTCGGTTTGTCTCAATCTGTAACAGTTACGCGGCAAAACTGGGTCTTACTGTTACAGATCGAGACAAACCAAACCCGCCTGCTAGAAAATCTCAATCTGTAACACCTAGCCGCCCAAATCGGGTCTAGATGTTACAGATCGAGATTTTGTTTGAGAGGCTGAGAATTGGACCGAAAACACGGTCCCGGAATAACAAAAAAGCTCGCCGGCTAGGCCGACGAGCTGCAAGTTCTTGGTCGCGGGGGCAGGATTTGAACCTACGACCTCCGGGTTATGAGCCCGGCGAGCTACCAGACTGCTCCACCCCGCAATGTCTGGGCGCCTCATGTGCGCAAGAAAGAATATTACGTGGGAGTTCGGTAAACGGCAAGGAAAATCTCGTAGAGCATAATTCCTTCATATTTAAACCCCTCAGCCCCTATCACCGTAAACGAATCGCAGCCGAGCGCCGTCGGCGGCGCGTATACAATGGTGCGCGTCCTTTTATGCCAACACCGGGAGTAGACATGCTGCTCGCTATCGATATGGGAAACACGCAGACGGCCATGGGTCTGTTTGACGGAGACGAGCTGGTGCAGTCGTGGCGCATGCCCACCGACCGCTCCTATACCGCCGACGAGATCCACGTGCGCCTGATGGGCTTCTTTAAGATGTACGACCTCTCACTCGACGCGGTCGACGCGATCGCCTTTGCCGGCGTGGTGCCGCAGCTCTCGCGCGAGTGGCACGCCGTGGCCGACCGCATCGCGGCGGACGCCATCGTCATCGGGCCGCAGACGGCCGCCGTGACCAAGCTGCGCGCGGCGCGCCCCCAGGCCGTAGGTGCCGACCGCGTCGCCAACGCCGTTGCGGCCGAGACTTTCTACGGCGCGCCGGCAATCGTGGTGGACTTTGGCACCGCGACCAATATCGACGTCATCGATGAGGACGGTTATTACATTGGCGGAGCGATCGCGCCGGGCATCCGCATCTCCATGGACGCGCTTGCCGCCCGTGCCGCTAAGCTCGCCAGCGTGCCGCTCGAGGCGCCCGAGCACGCCATCGGTCGCGACACCGAAGAGTGCATCAAGGTCGGCGCCGTGATGGGCGCCGCCGCCATGGCCGAAGGCCTGGTCGCTCGCATGAAGCGCGAGCTGGGCCGCGAGGACGCCACCGTTATCGCCACAGGCGGTCTCGCCGGCGTCGTCGCCGATTCGACCGATGCCTTCGACGTGGTCGACGGACAGCTCACCATCAAGGGTATCTGCGAAATCTACCGCCGCATGCAGGAGCTGGGATAGAGTAAACGCCAGGTCGCAGCAACCAGCCTCCAATCCTATTCCTCAAAATCGAAAATTTTTCAGTTTTGAGGAATAGGATTTTTTGCTAAGCCTCGCCGCACAACCACCTCGCCAGGTCCACGATCTGCACCCCATCGCGATCCGTGGCCTCGTGATGCGTGCGGGCAAGAATCATCTTGGGATACGCATCGCCAATGCTCAGCAGTGGCGAAATCTCGCGTTCAAACGTCTTATCCGAGCTGATGTCGTCGCTCACCTGAATGTAGAGCTTCTCGCTTCGCTTGATTGCCACAAAGTCTATTTCCTTTTTATAGAGCACACCGACGTATACCTCGTATCCGCGGCGCAGCAGCTCGATGGCCACCATGTTCTCGTATACGCGTCCCCAATCCATATCACGTGTACCAAGCAGTGCGTATTTGAACGCGTGGTCTGCCAGGTAATACTTCTCGCCGCTCTTAAGGTATTTTTTGCCGCGAATGTCGTACCGACGAACTTTATAGAAGGCAAACGCATCGCACAGGTACCCCATGTACGTGCCGACCGTCTTGTTCGTAATCTTTAGCCCATCCGCATTCAAAACATCTGTAATGTTGCGTGCCGACGTTATGTTGGAGACGTTGTCCATCATGTAATCGGCAATGCGCAGCAGTGCCGATTCGTTTCTCACGTTATGCCGCTGCACGATATCCCTCACGATGAGCGTTTTGAAGACATTGGAGAGATATTGGTAGCGCTGCTCCTGCAGTGGATAAGGGTAAGAGCCGGACATACCGCCGGTTCTCGCGTACTCATCGAAGTCGCGATCGACCTCGCCCTCGTCACTATAGAAGCGATACTCCTCAAACGAGAATGGGAAAACCTCGATCTCGAACGTGCGCCCCGTAAAGAGCGTCGACAGATCACTCGACAGCAAAAAGGCGTTCGATCCGGTGATGAAGATGTCGTACTGCTCGGATGCATGGAGGCTGTTGATCGCGCGTTCAAAGCCGTCGCACATCTGAACCTCGTCGATAAGCAGGAAGTTTTGCTTGTCGGACACTCGATGCTCTTTCACATAGGCGAGCAGGGCATGATATTCGAGCAGGCCCTCGAACTCGTCGAGGTTGTAATTGATATGGATGACATTCGAATTGGACAGATTTGCCTCCACGTAATCGCGGAGGGCCTCGAGCAATTTTGACTTACCGCTACGGCGAATGCCCGTTATGACCTTGATGTCCGGTACGCCAATAAGGCTCGTCAACGTGTCCATATATGACGTTCTATTGATGAGTTTCATTGGTGCCTCCCTGCGGTCTTCTATCGCTATTCCTCAAAAACGAAAATTATTCAGTTTTGAGGAATAGACTCTGCAACGAATATACCTCGTTAAAGGCCGAGCTGGCTTAATTCTATTCCTCAAAATCGAAATATTTTCAATTTTGAGGAATAGAACCGCGATGCCACCCTGTAGTCGCGTAAAGACCCTCCCCGGCACAGCCGAGGAGGGTCTTGTTGTCATCGCTATCTTTGAGCGCGGGCGCCTCGCGTTACAGTCCGCGAATCCGTACGGCCTCGGGCGGAAACTCCTGCTCGCCGGCATCGGTCTTGATGGTCGCGCGACCCCAGATGTCCAGGCCCGCAAACACACCGACCGCAAGCGGCAAACCGCTGGGCGACACCGCCGCGACCTGACGACCCAGCAGTGGCACCATGTCAAAGTACTCGCCCAGCACCGGAGCCAGCGGGCCGGCGGCGCCCTGCGGCGTGTTGGCGGCAACTGCCCAGGTGTCCACGCGGACCAGCACGGCGGCGGCCAATGCCTCGATCAGCGCCTCATCTGCCATATCCACGCCAAGCTCACCCAGCGCCGCACGCTCAACATCCACCGTCACCGCGGCAAACATACCCGCGGCACCGGCACCGCCGTTCACGGCAACGCGCGCGAGTGACGTCTCAAACGCAGGCGCACCGCACACGATATCGCTCGGCCACTGGATACCCACCTTGCTGGCAAGGCCCAACCCCGGCGTCGAAGCCGTGCCCACGAGCGCATCCATCATGCCCATCGCGGCCACAAACGGCAGGCCGTGGAAGGCGTGCATATTCACATCGGGGCGCACGACCAGCGAAAACGTCAGCGAAGCATCGCCCGCGCTCCACGCGCACCAGCCCGCGGACACGCCCTCGCGGCCCGCGTCACGCGCCGCGTCGAGCTCGGTACCGGCGGCAACAGCATTCATCTCGATCATCTACATACGCCCCAATTCGCCCACGATATGGCCCACGCGATCCTCGGGCTCCTTGACCTCGACGCCGTTGTAGCGGAAGAACCGCGCCGGGTCGTGCATCAGGTCCTCGATCGGCACCAGCACAAAGTCGCGCTCGCCGATCAGCGGATGCGGCAGGCGCAGTTTTTTGCCGCCGTGGGTCTCGCCATCCATCCACAGCAGGTCCAGGTCGATAGTGCGCGGGCCGTTGGCCTTGGCCTTTTTGGAACGGTCGCGGCCCAGCTCGGCCTCGATCTTCATGAGCTCGTCGAGCAGCACCAGCGGCGCCAGCTCGGTCTTGATCTCGATGACGGCGTTGGCGAACGCGTCTTGGCGCGTCTCGTAGGCCGGCTCGCTCTCGTAGATGCGCGAGCAGTTGGACACGCAGGTGAGCGGAATCTCGGCGATCATGTCGCGCGCGGCGCGGATGTTGTCACAGCGATGCCCCAGGTTGGAGCCCACGGCCACAAACGCGCGGCGCGGCTGCGGCTTGGCAACGGCCCAGTAGCCGTTCAGGAACTGCGCAAAGCCGGCGACGTCGTGCACGCGCACGATGTTGGCGCCGGCCTGGATGGCGCCCAGGCACACGCCAAACGTAGCGGCATCGCGCTCGGCGGCCTCGGTCACGCCCGAGACGGCGCCCACAAAGCGCTTGCGCGATACAGCGCACATGAGCGGATAGCCCAGTGACGCCATCTTGGCAGTCTCGCGCTGGATGACGATGTCCTCGTTGGCCGTCTTGCCAAAGCCAGGACCGGGATCTGTCTCTTATACACATCTCCGAGCCCACGAGACGCTCATGAATCTC
>UQMO01000090.1 GCA_900542125.1 uncultured Collinsella sp.
AATTCATCCGTACATGTACGGATGAATTTGGGAATCCGATACCCTGAGGGCCGGGTCGGCCGGCCCCGGGAGATCGGAGGACGCCATGTCCGGAAAGAGCGGGAAGGGCGCCGCGAGGGCGGTCCCGAGGGCCCACGGCAGGCGATCGGCGATTTCATGCAACTACGGCTGAAGTGTCTTTATGTGGTTCAGCGCACCCAACAGTACCGTTTGATTTCGCTCAAAGCATAAACGAAACCATGCATATATTCCCAAGGCAATCAGGCATGGCGTCACGAAAACCCCGGCAGCGATTGAATTGTTGCCCGCCCATGCAGACAGACACCCTCCGACCGTAAGTGAGATGATCATGCTGATCACGCTGGGGGCCCAACTCGTATAATGCACCCCACTCACCGCCTGTTCGACTATTTCGCATTTCTTTTTCAGGCTAATGTCCTCATCCACTTCACCAAGAGAAAAGTCCACTCCCGAAATTAAATCGAGCAATTCAGCCTCACTGTAGCCGCCTTCCTTGAATCTTTTAATGAAGAAACCTCCTGGTCCAGGCCCACAGATAGGACGGTTTACACGAAACAGTTCCTTATAGGCGATTCCCATTGTTAACTCCTTAAAGTGCAGATGCAATTTACGCTATCGTTCTATCATTTCGTCCGGACAGAATTTTATCGGACCGTCGGCAACCGTTCACAAGGACATCCCGTTCAGTAACTCCCCGCGCTCCTCATACCCGCGCTCGAGCTTCTTCCCAAGCTCCGCAGCGCAGCGCTTCGTTTCCTCGGCAAACAGGTCATCGATAGCCCTGTCAATCCGCGTGCAAGTCTGCCGATGCTCGTCCTTCCAGGGCAGGTTGAGTCCCAAACTCGCGTCCCAATAGCCGCCGAGTTTGGCGTTAATTACTTCCTCGGGATACAGCACGTCGCGGCGAATGTCCTCAACTACATCGTCCTCGTCCATATCGCAGGCCGCATCGCCCTGCTCGAGGAACTTGCGCAGCTCCTTTTGCGCCCGGATGTTGTTCAGCATGCGAACACACACCACGGCCAAAAAGCGATAACGTTCGCATAGATCCCACTCGCCTTCGAGCCATACGCGAAAGCCCAGCATTTCGCTCGCGGACTCATCATCCATCAGGATCAATTCCCACGGAAGCACATTGGCGAGTGCGTCCTCCCCCAGCCTTTGCACGCCGTCGCGCATAAAGATGCACGGCTCCACGTCGTAATAGCCAAAACCGTGGCCCGCATCGCGACGATTGATGACATGCTTGGGCAACAGGATGATCTTGTCGCTGGGCTCGGGATCTATCTTCCGCAGCTTTTTGACCTTGCGGCGGGCGCGCTTTAGGCTGCGTTCGCCATCGCCACGGCCGCGGCCGTCCGGCTTGCCGCCGTATCGAAGGGCAACCTCACGCGCCAGGATCTTTGTGTCCGCAGCGCACAGCAGGTCGCTCACGGTGGGCAGGTCTTCCCACTCAATGCCATCGACGTCCCAAATCCTGTTCATGTTCAACCTCTTTCTGGCTGTGAATTTACGCACTTGTTCGCCCTGCACAACGTACTTGTAAGGCATGCGCCCCGCTAGAGCGCCTTCTTGCTGGGCGCAATCACCTCGTCCACCAGGCCCAGCTCCAGAGCGCGCCTGGCGTTGCACCAGCAGTCGCGCTCGG
This sequence comes from uncultured Collinsella sp., assembly GCA_900542125.1. Taxonomy (GTDB): domain Bacteria; phylum Actinomycetota; class Coriobacteriia; order Coriobacteriales; family Coriobacteriaceae; genus Collinsella. The sequence goes on from UQMO01000090.1 coordinate 1,670, forward strand.
TGAGCTCGTGGAACTCCTGGGCGCTCAGGTTGCCATGCTCGGCCAGCAGCTCGTCCAGCTCGGCGCGCATGGCCGCTGTATGCTGGGCCACGATCTCGATATCGGTCTGCTGCGCCATGCCCGTGCCGCCCATCAGTTGGTGGATGAGCACCTGCGTGTGGCGGTACACCTGACGGTGGTCGCCGCAGGCCAAGATCACCGCGGCCATCGAGGCCACGACGCCCTCGCCCACCGTGATCACGGGGCAATCGAGCGACTGCATGGTGTCGATGAGCGCCAGCCCCGCCGTGACGCTGCCGCCCGGGCTGTTGATGATGAGGGTGATGGGCTCGGTCGCACTTTGATGCTCCAGCACCAGCATGGACTTAATAAGGCCGTTGCAGGTCGCATCGTTGACCTCGCCCTCCAGCAGCAGCACACGGCTGTTGAGCAGTTCGCTTGCCATATCGACAGCGGCAACACGGCCGTCCTTGGACTTCTTTATGATGCTGGGCTCACGATACATAACGGGCATGGCAATTCCCTTCTAAACGGAATCGGTAAGGAGGCAAAAACTGGACCGCACGGCTTACGACTAACGGAAGCCGTGCGACAAAACATGCAAGATGGGGTACACAAAGCTGCAAGGGCTAATCCCTCAGCCACTTGGCAGCATTGGGATGATCGGCGCAAAAGTACTTCTTGGCGCGGAAGGGACGCATGCCGGTCACTTTGACCAGGCAATCGGTGCGGGGCATAAGCCCAACCTCGCCTGGGGTCATCACGCAACCGCGCACATCTACGGCAGTGCGCTCGGCGCCCACGTACTTGGTGCCCAAAACCGACTCGCCACACAGTTCGCTTATGTAGTTCTGCGTCGCGATGTTGCTGCCGCCGCCCATATAGACCAAACTATCGCAGTTATCGAGGATGGTAAGCGCCGTGGATTTGCCGTACACGACATCGAGCTGGCTCAGCGATTGCGCACACATCAAAAAGCTAATGCCGCGACTGCGCACAGTCGCAATGCTGCGCTCAAAATCGGGGATGCGGCCCACATTGGGAAACTCATCGAGCACAAACTGCACGCGACGCTGCAAATGGCCGCTGGGGCTGGCATCGGCACGGCGCTGGGCAAGGTTAAACAGCTGCTTAAGGGCAACGTTCGCAAGCCATGCATTAGCCGAATCGTTGTCGCTCACCTTAAGATCGATCATGCGCTTGCCCTCGTCAATACGATCAAGACGCATCTCGTCATTCTCAAAAACGCGCATGAGCTGAGGCGTCTTAAGCCGCGAGATAGTTGCATTGAGCGTGATCAGAATACTCTTAAGCGTCCTATCTGCCGCACCTCGAAAATCGCGATACTGCTCAACGCCATACAGATCAGCGTTCTCCGCACCAAACTTATCGAGAAACTCCCTGGACTCCACCTCTTCTACAAGGTAGTCCAACGGGAATCGCCCCTCACCATCTCCCGTAACCTTGATGAGCGCAGCCAGTTTAAAGACGTTGTTCATCTTAAGGTAGCGGCGCGGGGCATTGGGGTCCTCACCCGGCGTAAGGGTGCCGGCAAGGGTCTCCAGGAGGAACAGGATTCCAACAATCGCTCGAAGCAGCAGGTCGCTCGCGTTATTCCAGAACGGATCATACCTAAGGCTACGGCCTTCAGGATCGACCCCCTCCATGATTGCCGCCACTGTGGTGGGGATATCCTCGACATCCATCACGTAACGCAGAGGGTCGTATCCGGCCGACTGCTCGGGATTAACAGTATCGAGAACCGTTACCTCGTAGCCGTCCTCTTCAAAGCCTTTCCCCGTACGGCGCAGCAGCTCACCCTTGGTGTCTGTGACCACATAACAGCATTCGTGGTGATTGAGCAGGTTGGGCAAAATGAAACTCGCCGTTTTGCCGCTGCCGGTACCTCCAAAGGCAAAAACATTGTTGGACACACTCGTCTCCCAATGCTTGTCGTCCTCGTAGAACGCCACCGTGGCACCCTGCGCCAGGATCACGTCGCGCTGCTCATCGCCGGACGACAGCGCCCGCATCTCCTCCTTAGTCGCCCACTTCTTGGTCTGATACTCCGTTTGCTGCGCGGCCTCGTAGCCGAACATCTTGATGACTGACACGACATGGCCCCTTTCTTGTCGGAAGATCTGGTTGGCTGCTAGGAAATACGGTCAACATCGGCGCCCTCATTGGGGCTCGTCATATGCGGAAATTTGACCGCGCCGTCGATCAGACGCTCGGTCTGCGACAAATAGCTCTCGCGTGCCGCGACCGAGACCGTTTCATCTCGCAAATACGCAAGCAGCGCATTAATCATCAGCTTATCGAGCAGGTCATACTCTTTTGCCTGAGCGCGGTTGAGGGTATAGCGGTCCTGGAGTTCCCGCACCTTAGTTGCCAAATTGATTTCCATCTTTTCCTCCATGCAATAAAAAGCGTGTCGTTCGTCCGAAATTGCCTCAAACGGGCGTTTGACGCGTAGCTCAAAGTTGAAACGCGGGCTCGCATCGAACACGCGCCGCTGCACCTTGAGGTAGCGCTTATAAAACATGACGGCATCGTCTTCGTCCGCCGTAAAGCCACGCGATCCATCGCGGTGCAGCCGGTCGTATGGTTTTCTGCCGTCGATATAGCGCACGAAGATGGACGGGACATAGGCATGCTTCTTGGTGCTGTACTTCATCCCTGTCGTAACTTCCTCAAACAAGAGAACGCCAGCCGATTTGAAACCCGCAGAGCGCCCGTGTCCAAACATGCTCACCACAGTCGCCACGCTTTCCATGCGACTATCGCGCGGGGGGAAATACTGCGGCAGCAAAGCGAGCGTCGCAGCAGCCAAAAGTTCGCGGGCCTCGTGCACATCGGCTCGATACTGCTCGGGCACCAGCCCAGGAATATCGGGCGAGCGCTTTTCCAGCACGTCAACGAGCGTCTTGGCTAGGCGTTCAACGTTCTTCTCGCCGCAGTACGGACACGGAAGTGGCCGTTCGGCCTTCCCGTTCATTTCGCACATGCTGCGGAGATCCTCGTCGATCTCGTCGAGAAATGCTTTGTAGATGTCGTCTTTGCTCTTCACGAATGACCTTCCTTTCTGTGGTTGATGCTAGCAGAGAGTTTGTTCTAGGCTTTAGAATGTTCTGGCGCTAGGACAATGATTGTCGACCTAGCCTGCAGTTTCATAAGTGGAATCGTCCTGCTTGATAATGCAATCTACCTAAAGACTGCAAGGCGTTCGAATCAAGCAGTTGATATTGAGTTGGATTTTGATTGCTTCGAGGATAACATAGTATATTGTTCTCGTCATTAGAAATTGTCAAATTTTTCTGCTAATATAAACCCACTAAGAAGAAAGGGCTCTATATATGCGTGAAACTACATCATCATTGCCACGCCTCACAGCCGCCGCCCTCTCGCGCGCGCTTAACCTGGAACAAGACAGCCGTCTGCTCACCGTACGTCTACCCGGCGCCGTGGATGCCGAAGATCTTGTCAAGTGCTTTACCTTAAACGGTAACGGCGTGCCCGATATTTGTGAGCTTGAGCCCGGTAAACAGAATGCAAGTGATGGCGAGCTCGCTCCAGTGTTTATCGATGCATCAAACTACTACCGCGCAAACAAGCGCGATGTCGAAAAAGACTGCGCCGCGCTCATCGATTACTGTCTCTTATACACATCTCCGAGCCCACGAGACGCTCATGAATATCGTAT
>UQMO01000091.1 GCA_900542125.1 uncultured Collinsella sp.
GCATTGTAGCTGCCCGACACGCCCGCAGAGATCGGCATGCAGATGGTCTTGTCTGCCAATTTGAAGAGCTCGACCCACTCCCCTACGCTGGGACAAGCGCTCGAAGAAGCGTTCGTCTCCGCCTGAACAGCGCAGTTGAGCTCATGTACATCGAGCGAAAGGTCATCGACGAATTCACGCTCCCCCACTCGAATTTTGAGGGGCGCAAATGCAAATGTGGTATGGGGCGCGGTCGGTTGCCAATCGCGGAGGTTACAGCTTGAATCGGAGATAAGTGCCCAGTTCATAGAGGGTCCTTTCTAATTGTTCCTCAACAATTATAGCCATCTTGCAAACCGAATGTACGGCTATCTAGTTTTGAATACTAGATAGCCGTACAAGATTAGAGACAAAAGAATAGACCTCGCGACTTTAAGCCACGAGGTCCACATTCACACGCTGTGTAAGATGACTTAGTAGCGCACGAAGATATAGTTGTTGTTCATGCCGGCGGCAACGGAGCTGATGATAACACCTGTGTTGTAGTCGGAAGCATGAATCATCTGACCACCACCGATGTAAATGCCGGTGTGGTACGAGTTGACCACAACGTCACCGGGCTGCGGATCGGACACACGCGTCCAGCCCATAAAGGTACCCGTGGTGCCGAGGCGGCAATAGCGACCCGTGAGGCAATAGCTAACAAAACCAGAGCAGTCGAAGCTGTTCGGTCCAATTCCGCCCCAGGAATAGGCGCAACCAAGCTTGCTGTATGCACGCGAGACAACAGAACCGCCATCGACGGACTGGCTCGGAGCAGAAGGCGTCGGAGCCGGAGCGGGCGTGGAGGGCTGCGGTGTAGGAGCAGGTGCCGGCGTAGGAGCCGGAGTGTTGCCGCCCTGGTTGTTGTTATTGCTGGTCTGACCACCGTTGTTGGTGTTCTCGGTTGTACCGGCAGTCTCGTTGCTCACCGTGGCCTTCTCGGCAGCGCTGGCGTTGATGCCGGCCTGCAGCGCGGCGTTGGCCTCGGCCTCTGCGGCAAGCTCGCCCTGCAGCTGCGAATCCAGGGAGTTTACGACGTTCTGGGCTTCAGCCTGCTGGGCGTTAAGCTCGTCGACCTTCTTTTGCGTGGTGGCGACGTTCTTCTCCTGCTCGGCCTGCTTATCGGTGAGCTGCTGCTTAAGCTCCTTGACCTCTTGGATGGTCTTGGCCTGTTTGTCGGACACCTTGCCGTAGTAGAACAGGCGGTTGAGCATATCGCTCAGATCATCGACACCCGTCAAAACCTGAAGCAGGCTCAGACCGCCGGTTTTGTACTCGCCGGCGACATAGGTCGAGAGCTTGGCCTGACCATCGGCGATCTCCTGCTGCTTTTGCGTGATCTCGCCGGCAGTCTGATCGAGCGCCTGCGTCTGCGTGGCAAGCTCATCGTAAATCTGCTGGGTTTGGGTGCCGATCTGCTCGAGTTTCGTACGAGCAGCGGCAAGGTCGGATGCGGTATCGGCGTAGGCAGGAGCCGCGAGGCCCAAGCCCAAAACACAAGCGAGGGTTGCCGTAGCAGCGCAGCGTGCCATGTTTTTGTGCGTGTTTGCTGTGCGCATGTAGCTTCCTTTCCAGTAACTAAGGGTAACGGCTAGTCCACCGTCACCAGGCTAAAGAGCTCAACATCGTCGTCAGTCGACGTGAGCTTCTCGCGCGGGTTGAGAAACGCAAGCTCAAGGATACACCCGTAGCCCACAAGCTTTGCGCCCATATCTCGCACCAGTTTACCTGTTGCCTCGACGGTTCCGCCCGTCGCGACCAAGTCGTCCAGAATCAACACGGTATCTTTAGAGCTGATAGCGTCGGCATGGATCTCAATTGAATCGGTGCCGTACTCGAGCTCGTAGCTCTGGCTTACGGTCTCGCGCGGCAGCTTGCCCGGTTTACGTGCGGGAACAAAGCCGGCGCCCAGAGCGACGGCCACGGGAACGCCCACCATAAAGCCGCGAGCCTCGGGACCTACGACCTTGGTGATTCCCATGCCGGCAAAGTGCTCGGCGAGGGCATCGGTCATGGCTTTGAGCGCCTCGGGATTGCCGAAGAGCGGCGTGATGTCTTTAAAGATGACTCCGGGCTCGGGATAGTCGGGGATGTCGACGATTTGAGATTCGAAGTCGTACATTGCATGACCTTTCAATGGGTTGCCGGATAAGCGGCAGCTGTTACTTGCCCGCGGTGACGGTGCCGGATTGCGAAGGGGCGACGACCTTGAGCGGCTTTACGAGAGAATCCTCGTGTGAAGCCGGCGCGACTGTCTCTTCGTTTTTGGCCTTGGTGGACTCGGAGCGAGTGATTTCCTCATCGAGTGCATCGATGTCGGCGTCTTCGACCACGGCGTTGAGCGACTCAAAAACGCGGTTCTTGAGCAGCGCGGTGTGCACGCCCTCCGTCAGGTCGTGAAGCTTCTTAAACGCACGCTCGAGCTTGGCGTCGCGCTCGTCATCGGAGGTGTCCATGCCGAGCATGCTCACGAGCACCTGCTCAAACATCGAGGACTCGCGGTTGGCGGAAGACACGTACTGACGCAGGTTGCGCGGCTCGATATGGAAGCGTGACAGCTCGGAGCAGTAACGGATGATCGGAAAATCGCGACCATCGACGAGCTCACGATTCTGCGGACTCTTGATGATGCGAATGAGGTCGTTCTCGGCGAGCGAGCGGATAAACGAAATCTCGACGCCCAGCATATCGGGAATGGTCTCGATGGGATGCAGCTTTTGCTTAGTCTCCTTGGGCTCCGTCTTGAGTGGAACATCGGACAGCAAGCCCACCTCGTAGGCGAGCGTTGACAGGTCCGTGGCGTTTTCCAAGCGCTGCTTAATCACGTTGAGCGGCATGTAGCGAGTCTTCTGCAAGTGCAGAATGACCTCCAGGCGATCAACGTCCTCCTTGGAGTACTGACGGTATCCCTTAGGCGTACGATGAGGGGTAATGAGCCCCTCATCCTCTAGAAATCTTATTTTTGAGTTCGAAAGATCGGGGTATGCGCCTCGAAGTAGGTTGACGACTTGGCCGATACTCAGATAGTTGCGTTCGGCCATGCCCTACTCACCGGTTTCGATGCGCTCCGGCGTGCTCTCGTGGTAGATGAGCGTAAACGTACCGATCTGAACGGAAGAACCGTCGTGCAGCGGGGCTGCATTGACGATGGCACCGTCGACCCAGGTGCCATTGAGCGATCCCAAGTCCTCGATGCGAGCGCCGAGGCCCTCGCGAATAATGCGCGCGTGGCTGCGCGAAACAGTCATGTCGTTGAGGAAGATGCCGTTCGCGGGATCGCGGCCGATGGTGGTCACGTCGTCCTCGAGCTCAAAAGCGGCACCCGTCTGCGGACCCTTGACGATGGACAGAACGGGGGCGGTGATGCGCACGTTGGCCATGAGGTCGGGAACGGTGACGTCGCTTGAAGGCACGCGGAATACGCAGGTAGCGTCAGCAGTCTTATCATTCTGAGGCATATTGTTAACCATGTTGTCCATGACAACCCCTAACTTATCGCGGACGTGCCGCAAATAATGAACCGTACGTAATCATACCCCAACGAATCAGTCTTCGATTTCAGGGTTCAGAAAGTCGATGTCCTCGTCCTCGGGATGCGCGAGAGCCTGTTTAATGGCCGCTCCGCCCTTAATGGAGTAGATGACAGCCGTGAGCATGGAGAAGATCACGCCGCCGTACACAAAGAAGATGCCGAGGGGCACCGAGCTTCCGTTGAGGCCCGGGAAGGCCGTGAGGGTTGAAGGTAAAAGATGCAGGCCGTCAATAACGGGGAACCCGAGCAGCATGAGCGAGAAGCCGGTCATGAGCAGCGCTGTCGCAATCTTTCCGGGGAAGACGACGTCAATGGGACGAGGGTGGTAATGGCGAACGATAAGTGTGCCGATGCCCAGATAGATGTCGCGGCCAATAATGAGCACGCAGACCCAGATGGGAAGCTCGCCGCGGACTACCAGGCCCAACACGCCGGTAAACAGCAGTGCACGGTCGCAAATGGGATCCATGACCTTGCCGAGCCACGAGACCGTCTTAGTCATGCGGGCGATCTGACCGTCCATCCAGTCGGTGGAGGCGGCAACGGCGTAGATTGCGATGGCGATGACGCGGTTGTTATCCGTCACAAACAGGTACAGAAATACCAGGGTGAGGATCAGGCGCGTAAAGGTGATGAAATTGGAGATCGTAAAGATCTTATTCGACGGGTAATCGGAAGTGCCGATAAGCTCCTTTTTGATCTTCTTTTTGATGCCCACAGGACTCCCCCGCTGGTTAACGACAAAACTTTCGATACTATACCCGTTCCGGCGATGTCTATCCAGCGTAAGCATAGAGAGTCCAGACATGTGGAGGGCGCTTTTAGGCGGCGGGGATTTCGCATTCGTGTACATCAGCCTCCAAACATGTCGAAAAATGTCGATTTTGGTGGCTGATGTACACGTTTTGATTCGGTGATTACATCGAGCGGGAACGTTGTTGCTTTAAGCAAAATAATCATGGTGATTAAAACAAAAAAGGTCAGGCACTAGGTGCCTGACCTGCAAACTTCTGGTCGGGACGACTGGATTCGAACCAGCGACCCCTTGACCCCCAGTCAAGTGCGCTACCAAGCTGCGCCACGTCCCGAAGCTTTTGTTTGTTGCTCTGCTCTCGCTCGCAACAGGGAGTATATTAACCCGAAACTTTGTCCTTGTGCAAGAACTTTTTTACAAATTTTGAAGCAAGTCCAAAATTGTATCTGCGAGCTGGGGTTTTGTTAGTACGGGTAGTTCTTGCGTACCCGCTATGCTCACGATCCAAGCCTTGTTGGTGTCGGTTCCAAAGCCCGAATCGGCGCGTGAGACATCGTTGGCGATAATGGCATCGCAGCCTTTGCGGGTCAATTTGCGCTCGGCGTACTCGACGACGTTATCAGTCTCGGCTGCAAAGCCGATTACGAGGCGATCGCCCTTTTGGCGTGAAAGTTCGGCCAAGATGTCAACGGTCTCGACGAGCTCGATTCGATCCAGGCGCTCGTTGGCCTTTTTGAGCTTATGGTCCGCCGGGGCCGCCGGCGTGTAGTCGGCGACGGCGGCGGCGCAAATGGCCGCGTCGGCCGTCTGGAAGGCGCTCAGCGCTGCCTTGAGCATTTCTGAGGCGGTCTGTACGTGCACGCACTCCACACCCTGTCTCTTATACACATCTGACGCTGCCGACGAAGGCTT
>UQMO01000092.1 GCA_900542125.1 uncultured Collinsella sp.
ACGCAAAGAAGGCCACTTAATGTGGCCTTCGTCTTGCGCAGGACTGTAGAGCAGGCAACCTTATGCCTCGCCCGCAGTCCCGGACCAACCAGCTTCAAGCCGCAGTTACGACAGCGCAATACCGCCGAGCCAGCCCCAACGCACGCCAGAGCCAGTGCCGTAGAACCCAATGAACGAGTCAAGCGACCTCGACGTGATGGCGCCCTCGTTACTCATAACGATGCCGCCGCCAACGTAGATGCCCACGTGGCCATAGATCAGGCCCGGTATGCCGGTACCGCTATGCGATGAGTCGGCAACAATCATGCCCACCTGCAGCGCCGAGCGGTCGGAGCTATAGCACCAGGCGTTAAACATATCGCACGCGTTACCGCCAAAGTAGCCAACGCCGGCGTTGCGGAAGACATTGGTAACCCACGCCGCGCACCAGTTCTGACCCGGCGAAGGCGTGGAGTAGCACGCGTTGACGACGGCCTGCTGCTTGCCCGAGCCGGCATTCTGCTGCGGAGTTCCGGGCGCATACGATCCACCACCCGAGCTCGAACCACCCGAGTAGGAATTGTTCTTGTTCGCGGCGGCCGCGGCAGCAGCGGCGGCCTTCCTGGCAGCCTCCTCGGCCTGGGCGGCAGCGAGAATCTCGGAATCACGCTGAGCCATGAGCTCCTTGACGTCGTCGGAAAGACCGCTCAGCACGGTCTGGACTTCTTGCTGCTTGGCCTGCATGTCCTGCATCTGGGCAGTCTGCTGATCCTTGAGCTTCTCCAAGTCGGCCTTCTGCGACTCAAGCTCGGTCTTTTGCGCATCGAGCTCTTCCTGGATGGTCTGAATGTCCTCGATGGCGTCGCGGTCGCTCTTGTTGATCTTCTCAACATAGTGCGCATTGGCGACGAGCTCCTCAAACGAGCCCGAGGCGAGCAGCAGCGACAGGATGTTGGTGCCGCCCGACTTATAGCTGGCGGAAACGCGATCGGAAAGATCGCCGCGCTTCTTTTTGAGCTCGGCCTTCTTTTCGTCAATCTGCGCCTGCGTGCTGTCAATCTGGCCCTGTACACCCTCGATATCGTTGAGGGTCTGGGCGTTCTTGTTGGCCAGCGCCGCGTATTCATTTGCGATGCTGTCGAGCTGGGCCTGGACCTCGTCAAGCTGAGCCTGGGCCGCATTGAGCTTGTCGGTGGTTTCCTTGGTGGCCTCCGCAGCATGGGCGCGAGCGGGCAGACCAAAAAGAACGGCTGCAGAAGCTGCGCCGAACAGGGCCTTGAGGGCAGTGCGACGCGAAAGCTCCTGGGAAAGGATGGAATCGCTGTTTGGTGACATATCTACTCCGTTACATGTTTATTTATATGTCGCTCAACTCATACATATTAGCGTACATCCGGCGCATCCCAACGATTTCCACGAACGGCAGCAAACCGTATGGTCGGCGGCTCGTATGCAAACGTCAAAGTCAAGGTTACGCCCACGCCAAACATTTCAATGAGTACGTTAGCATGTTCATCTGCTTTTCCTGCCCTGCACCTTTTGGGTGCCCCTGCCTGCGCTATACTCCCCTGAAGAAGTGTTCCTGATTCGATAGGAGACTACATGTCCAAAGCACTCGACCCCAAAGACACCTGCGTCCTCGTAACCGGTGGCGCCGGTTTTATCGGCTCGCACACCGTCGTTCAGCTGCTCGAGGGCGGCTACCAGGTCGTCATCGTCGATGACCTCTCCAACTCCAGCGCCGTCGCCGTCGACCGCGTCAAGACCATCGTGGGCGAAGAGGCTGCCAAGAACCTCACCTTCTACGAGGCCAACGTGCTCGACCGCGAGGCCATGAACAAGATCTTCGACACCCATCAGATCGACCGCGTCATCCACTTCGCCGGCTTTAAGGCCGTCGGCGAGTCGGTGAGCAAGCCCGTCGAGTACTACCACAACAACATCGAGAACACCCTGGTGCTCATCGACGTCATGCGCAACCATGGCTGCAAGTCCATCATCTTCTCGAGCTCCTCGACCGTCTACGGCGACCCGGACAACCCGCCCGTCACCGAGGAAGACCCCAAGAAGCCCGCAACCAACCCCTATGGCTGGACCAAGTGGATGATCGAGCAGATCCTTATGGACGTTCACACCGCCGACCCCGAGTGGGACGTTGTGCTGCTCCGTTATTTCAATCCCATCGGCGCCCATCCGTCGGGCCTGATCGGCGAGGATCCCAAGGGCATCCCCAACAACCTGGTGCCCTATGTCGCGCAGGTTGCCGTGGGCAAGCTCGAGGCCGTTCAGGTCTTTGGCAACGACTACCCCACACCCGACGGCACCGGTGTGCGCGACTACATCCACGTGTGCGATCTGGCCTCCGGTCACGTTGCCGCCCTTAACTGGATGAACGGCAAGACCGGCGTCGAGATCTTTAACTTGGGCACCGGCACCGGCACCTCGGTACTCGAGGTCGTCGCCGCCTTCTCCAAGGCTTGTGGCAAGGAGCTGCCCTACGTGATCCGCGAGCGCCGCGCCGGCGACATCGCTGCCAACTGGTGTGATGCCTCCAAGGCCGAGCGCATGATGGGCTGGAAGGCCCAATACGACATCGCGGACATGTGCCGCGATAGCTGGAACTGGCAGAGCCACAACCCCAACGGCTTCGCCGACGCCGAGTAGCAAAAACCTACATACCGCTCTTGCCCCGATCTCACGTTGTGAGGTCGGGGCTTTTTCATGGCATGTAACCATTCGCCGAAAATCGACCAACTTTTTTATCTTGCCTATACATGTTTAAACAACATGTTTTACAATAGGCGTATCGAATCAGAACATCGGAGGCGGACTGCACACCCATCGGCAGGCCGACCCCACAACAAGAAGGTTGGTGAGCGCATTCATGGAGCGTGCAAGCGGCGTCCTCATGCCCGTCTCATCTCTGCCCGGACCATACGGAATCGGCGGCTTTGGTTGGAATGCCTACGACTTCGTCGATTTTCTCGCCTCGTGCAAACAACATTACTGGCAGATTCTGCCCCTTACGACGACCAGCTATGGCGATTCGCCCTATCAGTCGTTCTCGGCCCGCGCAGGCAACCCCAACTTTATCGACTTTGCCGAGCTTATCGAGGCAGGGTATCTGGAGCAGCGCGATATCGATGGCGTGTATCTGGGATCCGACCCCAGCAATGTCGACTACGGTGCTATCTTTGGCGGCCGCCGTCAGATTCTCGACCGCGCCGCCGAGCGCTTTGCTGCCGACAAGCCGGCCGATTTCGATGACTTTATCCAGGCCAACGAGGACTGGCTCATCCCCTACTGTGAGTTCATGACCGTCAAAGAGGAGTGCGGTCTCAAGGCGTTCTGGGAGTGGCCCGCGGAGCTCCACACCCGCGGCGAGGCTTCCGCCAAGGTCTGCGCCGACCATCCGGCGCGTATGCTCTACCACCAGATGACGCAGTACTTCTTCGATCGCCAGTGGAGCCGCCTCAAGGCCTATGCCAACGAGCGCGACATTCTCATCATCGGCGACCTGCCCATCTATGTCTCGCGTGACTCCGTCGAGATGTGGGCGACGCCTGAGCTCTTTAAGATCGATGCCGCCGGCAATCCCGTGAGCGTCGCCGGCACGCCGCCCGACCAGTTCTCGGCCACCGGCCAGTACTGGGGCAACCCCATCTACGACTGGGACGCCATGGAGTCCGACGGCTTCTCCTGGTGGGAGAGCCGCATTCGCGCCGCCCTCGACATGTACGACGTCATCCGCCTGGATCACTTCCGCGGCTTCGAGGCCTATTGGGAGGTGCCGTTCTCCTCGCCCGATTCGTCCTACGGTTCGTGGACGCAGGGTCCCGGCCTCAAGTTCTTCAAGACGCTCAAGGAAAAGCTCGGCACGCTGCCCATCATCGCCGAGGACCTGGGCTTCCTCACCCCCGGCGTCATCGACATGCGCGACAACTCGGGTTTCCCCGGCATGAAGATCCTGCAGTTTGCCTTTGAGGGCACCAACTCGTACTACCTGCCGCATAACTACATCGCCAACACCGTCGCCTATGTGGGCACCCACGATAACGAGACGGCGCGCGGTTGGTTTGAGGGAACGGCCACCCCGCGTCAGCGCGAGCAGGCAGCCCTGTACACCCATCAGCAGGCCGGCGAACCCATGGCAGATGCACTCAATCGCACCATCGCCGCCAGCGTGAGCGACACGTGCATCTACACCATGCAGGACCTGCTCAACTTGGGCAACGAGGCGCGCATCAACACCCCTGCCACGCTGGGCGGCAACTGGACCTGGCGCATGCTCGACGGCGCCATCACCCGCGAGCTCGAGCACAAACTCACCGACTGGACCGAGACCTACTTCCGCATCCCGTCGGAAGCCGAAATCGAGCTTCCTCAATAGGAGCTACCGCGCCCGACCCCTCCCCACCGTGCGGACGCGCTTGCTTTTCCCGCGCGAGGCCACCCCAATCCCCTCGCGCGGGCTTCTTATGAATTGCAGACATGAAACAACCCATCACAGGAGAAAACATGCCCCGAATTAACCTCATGGAACTCGCCGAGCAGTCTTTTGGCACCTCGCTCGAGCAGCTCGACGACCGTCGCATTTACAAGCTGCTGGTCAAACTCGTGCAGGAGCGCTCCGCCACCTGCCCGCTCAACAACGGCAAGAAAAAGCTCTATTACATTTCCGCCGAATTTTTGATCGGCAAGCTGCTCATCAACAACATGATCGACCTCGGCATCTACGACGAGGTTAAGGACCAGCTCACCGCCGCAGGCCACGACCTCAACAAGATCGAGGAATTCGAGGTCGAGCCGTCGCTCGGCAACGGCGGCCTGGGTCGCCTGGCCGCGTGCTTCCTGGATTCCATCGCCACGCTGGGCTTGACCGGCGATGGCGTGGGCCTCAACTATCACTACGGCCTGTTCCGTCAGCGCTTTGTCGACAACCAGCAGAAGGCCGTCCCCGACGAGTGGCTCGGTGAGCAGGACATCCTAGTCGACGATGACCGCTCCTACACCTGTCTGTTATACACATCTCCGAGCCCACGAGACGCTCATGAATCTCGTATGC
>UQMO01000093.1 GCA_900542125.1 uncultured Collinsella sp.
AATCGATTCCGGAGAAGACGGGCTCAGCGACCGCCATGTTCAGGGACTCGATTCCGACGAGGGCCGAAATTCTTTCCCTCAGCGCTCGGACGCTCGAGTACCGCCTGGCAGATTCATGTCGCTTGACAAGTGCCATGCGCGTACCCACCGGGCTGCCCAGCCAATTCTTCCAGATGTTTTTGGTGAGACCTTCCTCGAGGTATTCACATCTGTAGAAGGGTTCGTTGTGCACGCAAAACAGCTCGGGAGCAACGAAGTCGTAGTAAGCCGAGCCTTCAGGAATGAAACGCTCGCCCTGAACAACGGGAAATGGATGCCGCCTTAAAACATCAGTGTTAAAGACAATCGCCGTCTCGATGACGAGACCGTATTTCATGCGCATATCGGCAAGCTCAATCTTGTCAGCACCATCGGGAAACCATGTATCCAAAGCCGTTTGCGCAGCAAACAGCTTTGGATACAGAAGACCTTCTTCCGTATCCAAAGCTGTTATGTCGTGCAAGATAGTCTCCACAGCGTTGGGCTCAAGCCAGTCGTCCGAGTCAACGCAAATAAAATACACTCCAGATGCCTCAGCAGCACCAAGATTATGTGCAACGTGTTTTCCAGAGTTCGGCTGTTTGATATATCGAATAGGAAAGGGCGACGTGTCTAACCAAGAGATAACCATGTTCTCAGTATCGTCAGTCGATCCATCATCCACAATGAGCCATTCGAATCGAAAGTCGGTCTGAGATATTAGTGATGCATACAGGCGCTCAAGCTCATTAATACGATTATAGGTCGGTGTAAATATCGTTAATAATGCGTTGCCCATTAACGAACACCCTTAATTATGTTCTTAAACGCCTTGAAAAGAATAACCCCTCTAGGGCCAACCGCTCTCATAACTTTATGCTTAAAATGCGTCGCCGGTCCAGCCCATGATCCATCGAAATGATGAATGGCATACGTATTTTCAGTTACGTTAATCTCATGCGTAAGGAAATCCTTTGGGCAAAAATATTCACTTGGATAAATAGTTATCCCAGCAACTTCTTGGATGCCAGGTTTATCTTCAAGTCCAAGACCTTTAAGAATATCAGTTGTACGAACAACGACAGTGGTCTGGTCGTAGACACCACCAGTCTTTATAAAGTGATCAGACTCATAGGAATCGAGGATAGTCTTGTAGAGGCCAAGCCCCGGATTGGCCGCAAGGCCAAGCCCCGGATTGGCCGCAAGGCCAAGCCCCGGAGCGACAGCGCCGGCAGCACCAGAGCTGAAATCCTGTTCAAAACCCATAAAAGGGCCCCTTTGAATAATTTCATCGAGAGGCTTCAAAAGCTCGACATCAGTATCTAAGTAGACCCCTCCATGCTCATACAAAATCTTGAATCGCGCATAGTCGCTTGCAAATGCCCATTTCTTTACGCTTATAGCTTCGCGAACATAATCACAGCAATCAGTATCAAAGTTTGATTCGTCCCAACGAACGATCTCGTAGCCTGGCATATATTTTTCCCATGAAGCAATGCAGCGTTCAGCTAGAGGGGGAAGCGGATTACCGCCAAACCAAATGTAATGAATCTTCTTGGGTATCATGGGGTTAAAGCTCCTCAATCAAACCACAGAGCTCCTTACAGAACTCTAAGTTATGGCTCTTAAAATAGGTTCCGCATGAAAGTTCACGGGCTCGTTCTATTGCTTGAGGCAGTTCTTTAACGTCATAAATAGGCACGATACCGCCCTGGCGCTCCGTCACAATGCGAACGAAATCCGCTTGATGATCATTCACGTGTTCGCCAAGGTCCCCTCGACGCGGAACAACAACAGGGACCTTCCCGGCCGCCATCGCCTCAATGAAGCTCGAAGGGCCACCATGCGTAATCACCACATCCGCAACTTCCATATAATTCTTCATCTGATGGAACGGCACAAAACGCGAGTGATCACAATGGATAGGCTCATATGTTGAATAGCCTGTCTGAATGAAAACCGGTTCCGTAAGTATCCCGTCCGCCCTGAGTTCGTCGACAGCCTTGACCAAGCGATTGAACTGCTGCTCGTGGGTGCCCACGGTAACGAAAATCATTCGACCACTTCTTAGAAAATCGAGCCGAGGTTCACGGCGTGCTTGTATACTTCCAGTTGCTCCGGCCACTGGACAACGAACAGGTCAGCGATCCCGTTGAGCATCCGACCTGTCATGGTCGGCTTATCCACGCGGTCGAACACCTCTACGTAAACGCATTTGGCACCCAGCAGCTTGCCCAGTACGAAGAAAGGAACTGCCACGGCAGCTCCAGACGAGATAATTAGGTTAGGACGCTCCTTGCGGAGCACCTTCCAGGCGAGAACCGTGTTCTTCAGCAGGTTCGGGATGTTGCGGTTCGTCGGATAGTGGCAATGGTAGACGCGCTCCCCTTCCAGAAGAGAATTCGCGTCCTCCTTGTCGAAGGTCACCCAGAACCTATCGGCAGCTTGTGACCAAAATGGCCTCAAGAGCCACATATGAGTCAGATGTCCTCCACTTGAACTCGGGATACACACTTTGGCTTTTGAAAGATCCATCTAGCACGCACCCTTTCCCGTGATCACTTCGATGATGGTGAGAGCGATAATTCTCAAATCGGTGAGGAGCCCGCGTCGCGCAATGTATTCCAGGTCGCGACGAACCATCCCGTCGAATCCGGTCGAGTTGCGCTCCGTAACCTGCCACCAGCCGGTAATTCCCGGCTTCACGGCCAGGCGCTGCAGGTCGTATTCCGTGTACTCGGCCACCTCATTCGGCAGCGGCGGACGCGGGCCCACCACGGACATCTGACCCAGAAAGACGTTCAGGAACTGCGGGAACTCGTCGATCGAGTGCTTGCGGATGAACTTGCCGATTTTCGTTACGCGGGGGTCCTCCCTCATCTTGAACATGGCACCGGCGATCTCGTTCTGCTCCTTGAGCTCGGCCAGGCGCTCGTCGGCATCCCTGTACATGGAGCGGAACTTCCACATGCGGAAGGTGGTCAGGCTGCCGTCGGGGCGGGTCTGACCAACGCGGATCTGGCTGTAAAACGGGTTGCCCTCGCTCTCCAGGCGGATGGCGGCGGCCAACACCAGACCGGGGATCGCGATGAGGACGAGTACAACACCGCTGAAAACGATATCAAACGTGCGCTTTATGGCCCGGTAGGCCAGGCGCGAGTTGTCCCAGTCCATGATGGATTGCATGGCCCTGTAGCTGGCGGCGCCCTCACGCCGGTCCATGGCCTGAGAAATGAGCGCTGCCCCCGCAGGCGCATCCGTTGCAAATTGAGTTTTATCCGACACGTTTTCTTCCAAGACTTCGTCCCCGGGTCGGGGATCCTCCCTGTTCTGTGTAGCGGTCGCCAACAGCTAGGCGATCGCCTTTTTAAGGTTTCGCATTACGCGCTGCTCGGCCGAAAGCACTGCGAGGCCAACGCGCGTAGTTACGTGTCGGCCGCACAGGTTGAGCTCCAAAAAAGCTGTGTTTTTGCGTCTGTTAATGGTTTTGATAAGGCCTTCGTGGCCCAGTAGCGGACCAGCCGTAACTACGACCCGGTCGCCGTCTTTTAGGGCCTCGCTCATGGGTACTACGCGGTCTCCCCTATGCGTAAAGCTGCTTATGAGTTGAGCCTCTTCTTTTGCCAGCGGCACAAACTGACCGTCCTGGGCAAGCACCCGGGCAAAGTCGTCCATGCGAAGCAGATACTGTTGCACGGTGCGTGGATCTGCCGTATCGCAAATAAGATAACCGGGAAAGAGCGGCTTGGTCGTATTGACCCATTCACCGTGTACCTTAATCTCGGTTTGAAATTGGGGATAAAAGAGCTCCTGCATGGTGCCAGCCGGCACCATGCGCTCGATGCGCTCGCGCATTACGTCTTCGCGACCGTTAATGACCTGGATCACATACCACACGAGTATCACCCCCTTGCTGTCTTACGTGTGGCTCACGGGGTTTGGGTATGGCTTCGCCAGGGCGCTTGTGCGCGAAGGCGCTCCATATTCAAACCCTGAGCCCAGTCAGACAAGCACGTGGCTCTGTCCCACCGTGAACGGTATGTATAGAAGCAGGCGCTAGAGTCGCGGACGTGTATCGCAAAAATGACCGCGACCCCAGCTGGCTGCGTGCGACCCAGTCAAGCGGGTACAAAACTGGACCGCACGCAAACAGCTGCAGGACTGCTACGTTTTGGCATGCAAGCTTATAACTATTTGCACCTGTGAATTAACTCAATACAAATAAGTAACGTCGCATGACTTCTTTATTGGAGCTCGTGGTGTTTCTGGCACCGCCGTTACGGCCGGATGCTGATCGACCCTACGCTTTGTGACTTGTTGGAGCCGTGAGCACAGTTGAACTCATGTAACGTTAGGTATCCTAGCACGAGCTGGTGGCGAAACTTATTTGGGTAGTTGCTAACAACATTTCGTTCACTTCGTTCATTTAGCGTGCTCAAGGGGGGTTGTTTTGGGATGTTGTTCACGTTGGCGCAGATTATTGGGGCGCGGCGTGTGTTGCGTGGCGATAATTGGGGCGGGTTGGCACAACGTATCGTCCCGTTAAATTGTGTTTGTCTAACAAACTATGTACAGATATGGGAAATTAATTGCGCAACTTTTTGTGGCGATACTTTGGGACACATGGTGGTTGCATATGAAAAGAGCCTTCGGTTTCCCGAAGGCTCTGCATTCACGATGGTGGAGACGAGGGGGATCGAACCCCTGACCTCTTGACTGCCAGTCAAGCGCTCT
>UQMO01000094.1 GCA_900542125.1 uncultured Collinsella sp.
CTACACCTAAGCCTTCGTCGGCAGCGTCAGATGTGTATAAGAGACAGCGGCAAGACCGTGCGCCCCATGGCCACCTCGCAGGATCACAAGCGTGCACTCGAGGGCGACAAGGGCCCCAACACCGGTGGCATGGGCGTCTACAGCCCGGTGCCCATCGTGACCGACGAGGAGCACGCCACCATGGTGAAGGTCATGGAGCAGACCGTGGCCGAGCTCGCCGCCGAGGGCATCGACTACCGCGGCTGCCTGTACGGAGGCTTTATGCTTACCCCCGCCGGCCCCAAGGTGCTGGAGTTCAACGCCCGCTTTGGCGACCCCGAGACGCAGGTCGTGCTGCCGCGCCTCAAGAACGACCTGGTCGAGGTTATGCTCGCCTGCGCCAACTGTGAGCTCGATCAGATTGAACTCGACTGGCGTGACGAGTGGGCTGTGGCTGTTGTCCTGACGAGCGCGGGCTACCCTGGCAGCTACGAGAAGGGCAAAGTCATCACCGGCATCGCCGACGCCGAGGCCATGGAGAACGTGACCGTGTACCATGCCGGCACCGCCGTGGTGGATGGCCAGCTTGTGACCAACGGCGGCCGTGTGCTTGCCGTGACCGCGCTGGGCGACACGTTCGAGAACGCCCGCAACCTTGCCTACGAGGCCTGCGAGAAGATTGATTTTGAGGGCAAGACCCTGCGTCATGACATCGGTCTGCGCGCGCTGCGTGGCCGTGACGCCTGGGATGCCTAAAGTCCGAGAGGGATGAGACGGATGGACGAGAAGAACGAAGAGCTCGTGGATGCGCAGATCGTCGAGGAAGATAGCCGCATATATGGGCACGCCGAGGGCGAGCCTGGTGGCGAGGTCGCTGACGAGCCGGCGCTGGTGCTGGGCGACGACGACCCGCACGATGCCGAGCTGCACGAGAAGATTCTTTCGGAGGAGTGCGCCTGGAAGGGCAAGATCCTCGACGTCCACCGTCTTGAGGTTGAGCTGCCCAACGGTCACCGCAGCGCTCGCGATATCGTTCGCCATCCGGGTGCGGCGGCCGTTGTGGCACTGACCGAGAGCGGCAAGATTGTACTGGTGCGTCAGTACCGCACCGCCATCGACCGCGTGACGGTCGAGATTCCCGCCGGCAAGCTCGATCCAGGCGAGGACCCGCTCGATTGCGCCAAGCGCGAGCTGCATGAGGAGACGGGCTTTAGGGCCGGTCGCATTCGCTTTTTGACGTCGATTGTCACGTCCTGCGGCTTCTGTGACGAGATCATTCACATCTACCTGGCCACCAAGCTCGAGTTCGATGCACCCAACCCCGATGATGACGAGTTTGTCAACGTGGATCTGGTGCCGCTGCACGAGCTGATCGACGCCGTGCTCGACGGCAAGATCGAAGATGCCAAGACCGTCGTGGGCGCCTTGGCCTGCGATAGCATCGCGCATAGGTTGGGCGGAGCCGAGCTCTAGGTTACGCGGTTTTACCAAACCGCGTAACGAGTCGACGCTGCAAACGCCCCTAAGCGGCAATCCGCCTTTCAATCGTCGCTCGCGTACCGAAGTGCGCGTCGCTCCTCTTTCAAGGCGCCTTGCTCGCTTAGGGACGTTTTCGCTGACGCTGCCAGAACATCGGCGTTATGCTTGTTTGAATGCTTTATTTTCAGCCCGACCGGTTCAAACGGATTTCTCACACTATTTATTTCTCTCCGAGGACTGCATGTTTAAGAGGTTTCTTTCGTATTACAAGCCCCAGATGGGGCTTTTTGTTGCCGATACTGTTTGTGCCCTGGTGCTTGCCGCCATTGACCTGGCGTTTCCTATCATTCTGCGCAATCTGACCGGCGGGCTCTTTACCCAGGGTCAGGCTGCTATTATGCAGGCACTCGGCATGATCGCGGTTGGCCTGGTACTGATGTATGCCATCCGTTGCGCCTGTCGCTACTTTGTGAGTTACTGGGGCCACGTGATGGGCGCGCGCATGGAGTCCAAGATGCGCGAGGACCTGTTCGATCAGTACGAGCGCTTTAGCTTTGCGTACTTCGATCGCAACAGCTCGGGTGACATGATGAGCCGCGTGGTCAACGACCTGTTCGATATCTGCGAGGCGGCACACCACGTGCCCGAGTGGATTATCATCTGCGGCATCGAGATCGTCGGCTCGTTTGTGATCCTCTTTGCTATTGCCCCGGTGCTGGCGCTTGCTATGGCCGTGGTGACGGCGGTGTTTGCGGTCATCATGTTTTGGCAGAACATGAGCATGCGCGAGGTCTTCAGCGACAACCGCAAAAAGATCAGCGGTATTAATGCTCAGCTGCAGGATTCGCTGGCAGGCATGCGCGTGGTCAAGAGTTTTGCGAACGAGGAGGCTGAGCGCTCCAAGTTCCGCGCCTCTAATGACCGCTATCTTTCGTCCAAGGAGAATATGTATCACGCCATGGGCGTCTACACTGCGACGTATGGCCTGCTCTCGGGCGTGTTGTACGTGATCGTGGTACTGCTGGGTGGTTGGCTGGTCGCCCAGGGACAGCTGCAGGCGGTCGATATGGCGACCTTCGCGCTCTATATTTCGCTGTTCTGCACGCCGCTCGAGACGCTCGTCAATTCGGCCGAAACGTATCAGAAGGCCATCGCCGGCTTTAAACGCATGGACGAGGTGCTTTCGACCGCCCCGGATATCCAGGATAAGCCGGATGCCGCGGACCTGCAGGTGACGGCTGGCGCGGTTGAATATCGCGACGTGTGCTTTAGCTACGAGGATGTTGAGCTGAGCAGCGGCGAAGAAGCTCGTCCCGTGATCGACCACATGAATCTGTCCATCAAGCCCGGCCAGACTATTGCCCTGGTTGGCCCCTCGGGCGGTGGCAAGTCCACAACGTGTTCGCTGCTGCCGCGCTTTTATGACGTGGCTGCTGGATCCGTCAGCATCGATGGCCAAGACGTGCGCGACGTGACGCAACAGAGTCTGCGCCGCGCCATTGGCCTGGTGCAGCAGGATGTCTATCTGTTTGACGGTACGATTGGCGAGAACATCGCCTACGGCAAGCCAGGCGCCACGGCGGAAGAGGTTGCCGAGGCCGCCCGCCGCGCCAATATCGATGCCTTTATCGAGTCGCTTCCGCAAGGCTACGACACCGTGGTGGGCGAGCGCGGCAGCCGTCTTTCGGGTGGCCAGAAGCAACGCGTAGCCATTGCGCGCGTGTTTCTCAAGAACCCCAAGATCCTGATTCTGGACGAGGCGACGAGCGCCTTGGATAACGAGAGCGAGGAGGCGGTGCAGGAGTCGCTCGAGCGCCTGGCGCGCGGTCGCACCACGATCATCATCGCTCATCGTCTCTCGACCATTAAGCATGCCGACGAGATTGCGACCGTCGAGCATGGTCGCGTTGTGGAACGTGGTACGCATGAGCAGCTTCTCGCCCGTGGTGGCACCTATGCCCGTTACTATCGAATGCAGTTCGAAGGTGCGCGTGCGCACGAGCTCGACTGATTGATATGACAGGAAGTATATGGCTGAGAAGAACCCTTTGACTCCGGAAGAAGTGACGGAGTTATTCTCCGAGATCGACGCATCCGGCGTTTTGGATCCGACGCTTGCCAAAAAGCGCACCGAGCGCATGCGCGAAAAAGAGGCAGCGGCCAAGCGCGGCGACAAGGCGGCGCTGGCGCAGCTTCGCAGCGAAGATCGCGCAAGCCAGACAAAACAGATCGACCCGCTGTCCGAGGACGACCCTTCGGGCTCGCAGGTGAGCCATACCATTACGAAGACCGCTATGGCTGTGGTCATCGGCATCCTTGTACTGATCGTGGGCATGCAGATTGGCTACGGCGTGATGCGCCGCCTGAACACCGCCAATCTGTCCGAGAGCGTTTCGGTGGATACTGTTTCCACGGCACTGAAGGGCGGCCTTGAGTGGGGTAACGGCTTTACGCAGTTCCCGCTCGACTTTAGCGTCGACGAGGCGGACGAGCGCACGGGTACGGTCGAGGTAACGGTGTTGGACACATCGTCTGCCAACGAGCTCGAGCTGCTGTCCAACGGGCAGATTCAGGCTGCGGCACTTGCGACCAACGCGTTGCTCAACGATAAGATCGACCGCGTGGTGTACAACGTGCACGCCTATATCGATGAGGACAGCAATATCCAGCATGATTCCTTCTTTGGTATGTTCCCCGCGAGGGGTCATCAGAGCGCCATTCTGACGTTCGTGTGGACTAAGAGCTCATCGACCGCCACGAACATCGACTGGAAGATGCATATCGTGAGTATGGACGACACGATTTCCGAGCGCATTCAAAAGCAGGTGAACTCGGTGTCGTCGCTGATTGAGGACCCGTCGGTGAGCCAGACCAAGATTGACGAGGAAAAGGCCGAACGTGACCTGGAGCATCGTCTGCATGGCCGCGAGATCTTCCGCGGTGGCAAGCCCGATCGCACGCCGTCCGATCTGCTGGAGCAGGATAAATAAGACGCCATCATCCCGCGTGAGTTACAAGCCCACGCGGGATGATTTTTCTGGGACGGGGATTAAATAAGGCTCTGTTAGACCAGGATTGACATGCCGGCCTGCCG
>UQMO01000095.1 GCA_900542125.1 uncultured Collinsella sp.
GAGAACGCTCCCGCAAACTGCCTCTTGACAACTTATAGGAGCGTCGGTTTTATTTTTCGTTTTCCCGGCATGGTTGAGGGTATCCAATTAAACGTAGTAGATAGGCCCGTTTTGTGGCATACGACCCATTCAGGCCCAATCTCGAAGGCTAAAGAGAGCCTCTCATCCACGCCCGCGAACGAAAACCAAATAGAATGAAAGGCAAATGGAAAAGCCCGTTTAGCGAGCGGAGGACATATGCGCGACGTAGCCGAAAGCGACTGGAAGCTGTTTAAGAAAATGCTTCCCCAATGGCAAGAACGTTATATGGAAAAGCTCATCGGCCAGTACGTTGAGATGCTGAACGGCGACAGCGAAGCGTCCAGTAGATTTTGGGCACTAGAAGAGCGTATCAATAGGGATAAGCTGTCCTCAGGAGTGCTGGTGAACGACCTTCGCCGCAGTACAGTGCACCGTGAGATAGCTAATTTGCTTATCGACAGCGTGATTACCCTCGACGATCTTGATGGTTTTACCGAAGACATTAAAAGCTATGCGCAACACTGGACTGGCCAGTAAGAGCACTGAACGACAGACATTCCCAGCAAAGCGGGGCAAACGCCGGGCCACCTAAATGGTTGTCCGGCGTTTGCCCAGATTAACCTGCCAAAGATGAACCTGTCCCTTTTTGGCGGGTTACTCGGCGCTTTTAAGAGCGCCGAGTAACCCGTTCTGGGATTCAAGCTGTAGCGAGCCACCGACGCGCCCACAGCCACTAAATTGCATAAACCGTCCTGCCGATTGCATATTTCGGCGGGGCGGTTGCTTTTTGCCTACGGGTAACCCAGGGGGCGCCGTGCAAATTTCGGAGTATTCAGCATCCCGGAGTCCGCGGGCGCGGGGGCGGGGGTGCAAAACTGCGCTGAAAGCCCCGATTCTGAGTCCCAACGCCTCTAGAGCCGCTCGTTTTTTTACAGGATGCGGCCCATGGTGCCTGCCTTTCGCCCAAAATCCAGTATGCAGGCACCCTCGGCTGCTGAATACTCCCAAAAATGCACGCCGCATCCTACCCCAGGCACCCGCAGCAAGAAGACGAATAGTCTCGGCCTCCCCAGTCACCGCAGGAGGCCCTAGGGCTTACCTCCCAAATCTTTCCGCAGGACGGAAGGATCCCGCCGCGCGAAGCGCACGGCGGGATCCTGACATGTCCGAGGACGATTTGGGAGGTAAGCCCTGGGGGCTCCGATGGGGGCGGTTCCAGCCGAGGCTATTCGTCGCCGAAGCTGATGCCCAGCGCCTTGGCCTCGCGCACCAGATCACTCTGGGGGTCGACAAACTTGAGCTTGCCGGCGACATCCTCGAGCGGCATGTGGCACATTTTGCCGTCGCGCAGGGCAATCATGTAGCCAAACTCGCCGCGCAGGCAGCCGAGCGCTGCCTCGACGCCGCACTGAGTCGCAAAGATGCGGTCCTGGGCGTCGGGCTGACCGCCGCGCTGCGTGTGGCCGGGGATGGCGACGCGGGTCTCGCGACCGGTCTTGGTCTCGATCTCCTTGGCGATGTCGTACACGATTGACGGGCTCGTGCGCTCGGCGAGCTTTTTCTTGTACTCCTTCTTGGACAGCGCCGCGTCCTCCTTGGAGATAGCACCCTCGGCGACGGCTACGATGGTAAAGCGGCTGCCGGTCTCCATGCGATGCTCGATGGTCTTGATGACGTTATCCATGTCGTAGGGGATCTCGGGAATCAAGATGACATCTGCGCCGCCCGCGACGCCGGCATACAGCGGAATCCAGCCAACCTTGTGACCCATGATCTCGATAACGAACACGCGGCCGTGACTTGAGGCGGTGGTGTGGATGTCGTCGATGCACTTGGTAGCGACGTCGATGGCGCTCGTAAAGCCAAACGTCAACTCGGTGCCCCAGGTGTCGTTATCGATGGTCTTGGGCAGGGCGATAACGTTGAGGCCCTCTTCGCGCAGGCGGTTGGCGGTCTTGGTGGAGCCGTTGCCGCCCAGCATAAACAGGCAGTCGAGCTGCAGCTTATGATAGGTGTGGACCATCGCCGGCACCTTCTCGACGCCGTCGGCCTCGGGAGTGTCCAGGCGCTTGAACGGCGTACGGCTCGTGCCCAGGATGGTGCCGCCGCGGGTGAGGATGCCGCTAAAATCGGCGGGAGTCATGACACGGAATCTGCTGTAGATAAGGCCCTGGTAGCCGT
This sequence comes from uncultured Collinsella sp., assembly GCA_900542125.1. Classification (GTDB taxonomy): domain Bacteria; phylum Actinomycetota; class Coriobacteriia; order Coriobacteriales; family Coriobacteriaceae; genus Collinsella. The sequence continues at coordinate 2,203 of UQMO01000095.1, forward strand.
CCTCAAAACCATAGATCTCGATAGGCTCTTCGCTGTTGGTCATAAGCGTTTTGACAATGCCGCGCATGGTGGCGTTGAGTGCCTGGCAGTCGCCGCCACTGGTAAGAAGACCGATCCTAAGCATGATGAATCCTTCCGGGCAAGTTATAACATGCGCATAAGTTTACCCCCGCACACTGTTGATACGGGGTAAAACGTGTTAGCTCAAGCGTATGGAAATGTAAACAACGTCAGGCGAGCGTAAGGCCGACGGGCCTGGCTCCTTACAGTGCGAAGGCGTCGACGTCGCCCCAGTGGCGGCGCAGCGTAATAGCGGCGGCGGGTTCGGTATTGTCAAAGACGACCGACCATTGCGTATTGCTGGTGATGTCTTCCGGATTGGGCTCTTGCGCTGCAGCGCGCAAGGCTTCCCAGACAATCGTTTCGTCCTGGGCACCGACATGGGCGTCAAGGACATCGGCGATTGCGACGGCGCGCTCTTTGCCATGGCCCAGCTCGCCATTCTTTTGGTTGGGCAGCACTTCGTCGCCATAGCAGGCGTAGAAATTCGTAACCTGGCGTACGGGAGTCGCTTTGAAAGCGCGGTCCGGATCGCGCGGATCCCACTCTACTACGTGCGCGTCACCGGCGGCGTCGTTGATAAAGAAGTGGTAATCGCGTCCTGCCATGGCGTGCATGTCGTAGGCGGAAAGCAGGTCGACAGCTTCTTGCGTGGTGGCGGCACGGTCGAGCACCAGACGGATGGCGAGCGAGGTATTGATGACGGGACGTTGCGTGTCCTGGTCACAGGGCTTGGAATCCAGAGTGAGTACGGCAATGGACACGCCGCATTCGTTAAGACCGTCGAGCTGGGCAAACGGGCCCATCAACGCCGCGGCGCGTCCGGCGACGGAGTCAAGCGGAGTGTTATCGCCCAGGTTGTTAAGGGCGGCAAGCCCGATGGAAGCATAGCCGCCGCGTGGGTGATTGCGCACCAGCAGCGCCGAGGTGTCGTCCTTAAAGTCGTAATTGCGACCGGTGCGCACGCGGCCTTCGGCATCTACGGCGACAAAAGCGCTGCAGGCAAACTGGGGCGCCTGGACATGTGCCGGCACACCGGGCAGCACCTGCGCCACCACGGCATCGATGTAGGCCTGGTCGTCGCGCACGCCAGCGGCGATGATGCGATCGAGATCGTAGTCGTAGGCGATGTCGATTGCGTACAGGTCATAGCCATCCGCGTAGCCGGTCAAGCGTTTGAGCGACGCGGCGGACTTGATTTGCTTGTGATAAACGATACCGGTGGCAGCGGCAAGGCCGACGGCGACTCCCGCGACACCGCAGGTGATGGCAATGTTACGTGGCTTCATGACGGCTCCTCTCGTCCTGTTAGCGCAATTGTCGCAAAAGGAGCGCGGGCATGATGGCTCAACTTGGTGAGTGGCGCGGAATTAAGCACGGAATGAAGAGTGCGGCACTGGCGTGGCGGGGTATGCTGGAGGGGACCATCAACCCAGCGAAAGGGGAGAGCATGACGGATCAGGAAACGCCCGAGCGCGCGCATGTGACGGCCGATGATATCGAGGCCGCCAACGACCTTATCGACTTTATCGAGGCATGCCCCAGTATGTTCCATACGGCGGCGACCATTATGGCCGAGCTCGACGAGGCGGGCTTTACCTACCTGCCCGAGAATACGGCGTGGGACATCGAACCGGGCGGGCGTTATTACACGCAGCGCAACACCTCGAGCGTTGTTGCCTTTAAGGTGGGCGAGGACCTGGCCGCGACGTGGGGCCTGTCTCTTATACACATCTGACGCTGCCGA
>UQMO01000096.1 GCA_900542125.1 uncultured Collinsella sp.
TCTACACCTAAGCCTTCGTCGGCAGCGTCAGATGTGTATAAGAGACAGGCTTTGAGTGATTCGGGATGGTCGTGCAAGTGACGTAGGGTTACGATGAGTTCACGTGCGGTGGTGACATGCATGCTGGCGCCCATGCCGGTGAGCATCGTGGTGTTGGCCTTTTCCTGGCCGTATGATTTGCCCAGCAGGATCATCGGCAGATGTGCGCACAGGCACTCGGTGACGGTGAGTCCGCCCGATTTGAGGATTGCCAGGTCGCAGCCGTGCATGAGGGCCGCCATGTCGTCCACGTAGTCCAGAACCGTGACGTTTTCGAGCTTCATGGCGTCGAAGAGCGTCTTGAGGCGGGTGGCGTATTCCTCATCCTTGCCCGGCAAAAAGACAAAGTGCATGTCCTCGAAGCTGCGCAGGAAGGGGAGTGTGCGGTCCATCTCCGCGCGAAAGCGGACGTACGGTTGAGGCAAACTGGCGCCGGCCATTACCAGCACAATGGTCTTGTCGACGGGGAGGTTGAACTTCTGAAGTTCTTCCTCGCGATTGTAATCCGTGTCAAACCCGGCGCGAATAGGGATGCCTGTAATGCGAATCTTTGCTTCGGGGACCTTGCGGGGGCGCAGCGTTTCGGCCATAAACTCGTTTGCCACGCAGAATAGGTCGGTGTCCTTATGGGGCCACCAACCCTCGACCTCGTAATCGGTCGGTACGCAAATGACGGGATAGTCGATGCCCGTAATGACGCGGGCGCCGACGGCAACATTGGCTGCTGTGATGTGCGTTGCGACCACGGCTATAGGCCTGCGGCGACGAATATATTCGTTGAAGGCGGGGAACATAATACGCGACCATGCCGTGCCGCCACCCCAGAGAAGATGTCCCGTAAGCGTATATCGCCAGGTCAGGTCGTAAATGGGGCGCGTGGCTCCCGTAAAAGAAGCCGCGGTCTTATTGCCGTCGAATTTAATACGTCCAAAATCGAGGATATCCAGGACTTCGATCTCAACATCCTCAGGGATTCCCTTGGTGCCGCGGATAAGGTCAAATGCTTGTGCAATCGCGTTGGCGGCGGCCTTGTGGCCCGAGCCGACCGAGGCGTGTACGATGGTCACGAGGGGTTTTTGCTGAGCCAAGAGCGAGGTCTGCTCCGATTGGGGAGTGCTGTGCGTGGGCAGGGGAGCGTCATTGCCCATCTGCGTTTGATCCATCGATAACTCCCCTTCATCTTAGTTTCGCAAGGAATCATTGTAGTGCATGAGTGTCACGTTCGTCTAAATTTGGGTATGAGCGCAAAGAACGCCAATCTTTCGACAGGAGGTCTTTTCATGACTACCCATCAGCCGATCGATGTTGCTATTATCGGCGGCGGCCCTGCGGGCTATGCTGCGGCCATTTATGCGGCGCGCTCCAACCTAACGACGACCGTGATTGAACAGGGCATGTCGGGAGGGCAGATCGCCACAACCAATGAGGTCGAGAACTATCCGGGCATTCCGCTGCTGAGCGGTGCTGAACTTGGTGAGCGGTTCCAACAACATGCTGAAGGCTTGGGGGCTCAGGTTGAATGGAGTATGGTGACGGGCGTCGACTACGATGCCGATGCAGCGCTGTTTACGGTGCATCACGATATGGGCGATACGCTGGCCTCGAGCGTTATCGCTTGCATGGGTGCCACGCCGCGTCCGGCAGGTTTCGCTGGCGAGGATACGTATCGCGGTCGTGGCGTTTCATATTGCGCAACATGTGACGGCATGTTCTTCCGCGGCAAACAGGTCTTTGTAATCGGTGGTGGCAATTCGGCATGCGAAGAGGCTCTGTTCCTGTCAGAAATCGCCAACAGCGTGACCATCGTGCTGCGCCGCGATCAGTTTCGTGCGCCTGATGGTGTCGTTCAGAAAGTACTCGCAAAGGACAATATTACAGTTAGGTACCAAACTAGTATTGTGGAGCTATCGGGCGAAGTCATGCCAACGACGATTACCTTTAAGGACAATGCATCCGGCGAGACTCATACCGAGTCATTTGAGCCCGGCTCGTTTGGCATCTTTGTCTTTACCGGAACGCAGCCCCATACCGAGCTCGTTGAGCATTTAGTCGATCTGGCGCCTGATGGCGGCATTCTGACTGATGAATCCATGGCGACCCGCACGCCAGGTCTATTTGCCGCTGGCGATATCCGTTCCAAACGTTTACGCCAGGTTGTGACCGCTGTTTCGGACGGAGCCATAGCAGCAACGAGCGCATACGCGTTTCTCCGTGGATAAGTACGATAATATATCTTATGTAAGGTTGTTATCAATTTACTAAATGGCGGGACGAAGCATCAGTGCACTGTCCCGCCAATTTTCTTGGCGGCTATGTGGTATGCAAAACTAGATAACCTAGAATACAATATAGAAAACGAACGGAGGCCTCTTATGAACCACGCTAAATACGTTATTCCGATGTCCGATTCGTCGGTCAGCATTAAGCCCGAGGATATTCAGCCCACGGTGCTACCCGATGCATTCATTCAGTCCGATATCGTGCGTAAACTCAATACGTTGAGTCTGCCGCGCTATAACCAGTTGCCCAATGTGACGCTCTACCGCGACCAGGTCATTGAGTATGTTGCGCTGTGGATGGAGCCGCTGTCCATTTGCGTTGAGCACCCTGTCATTACGCCATCGATGATCAATAACTACGTGAAGGTCGGCCTGGTGCCTGCTCCGGTTAAAAAGCAATATGGCCGCGAGCAGATTGCCCGTCTGATCGCTATCTGCATCTTTAAGCAGGTGCTACCTATTGCTGCGGTGCAGGCACTCTTTAACATTCAGCGATTGAGCTACGATGCCCCGACGGCCTTCAACTATGTGGTTGATCAGCTCGAGGCATCGATTCGTTCGGCGTTTTCCGTCGAGCCGACGCCGGTTCCCGATACGGCGCATCAGGTAACGCGTGAGTCGCTGCTTGTGCGCAGCGCGGTTTCATCCTTTGTTTCGAAGGCTTACTTGATGAGCTATCTCAAGTTCAACGGGTTTAATAGCTAGCCGACGTATAAAACGGGCGGGACAAAGAGCCATCTGTCGCTTTGTCCCGCCCGTATTTTTGCTTGGTTGGACTTTATTTGCCCGAAGCTACGCCCATGCCGTAGCCGATGATGAGTCCGTGCATCTCGGCGTAATAGGAATCCAGGCCGTTGCAGGGCATGATGATGGTCTTGGAGCCGGGCCAGCGCTCCACAATTCGGCTGGCAAGTGCTTGGGCGCCTGCCTCATTCTCGACATGGTCGATAACGACCTCGCCGCCCGTAAAACCTTCGGCTTCCATGGTGTCGATGATCTTGTTTAGCATCTTCTTTTCGCCACGCGTGTGCCCGACGAGTTCGATTTTACCGGCTTCACTCGCCGTGCCCAAAATGCGAATATTGAGCTTGTTGGCAATGACGCCGGCCGCCTTAGGGATACGTCCGGCTTTGGCGAGGTTTTCGTAATTGCACAAGCTGAAGAGGATTTTGCTGTTCTGTTCAAGGTTATCGAAGTATGCGCAAGCGTCCTCGAATGAGGCATCCGGATTGCTTGCAAGATAGCGGTCGAACAGCAAGAAAATGAGATCCATTTTGCCGCCAGCCGCGCGTGAATTGACAAGATGAATATTGCGGTCTGGTTCCTCGGCAAGAACCATA
>UQMO01000097.1 GCA_900542125.1 uncultured Collinsella sp.
GTACGAGCGCCTGGCGCTGAAGTATCTGGACGACGGTCATCTGGTGGCGCTTCAGGCTGCCATGGAGGCCAAGGATTACTCGGAAGGCTACAGCCAGGCCCATGCGCTGAAAGGCGTGGCGGGAAACCTCTCGTTCAAGGACCTCTACGAGTGCGCGGCGCTGGTCTCCGACGCGCTGTACGCCGGCGAGTATGAGGCGGCCGCCAAGCACCTCCCCGAAGTGGAAAGCGCCCACAAACTTGTGATTGGGGGCCTGGAAGCCTGGCGCGACGGCACGCTGTAGGCGCGGCGCAATCCCGACCATTCGGAGGGCCCGGCATGCCTCCTGCGCGCTTGTCCGATGATGATTCCGCGCGTCGCCGATACTCATTCCACGCGTTGCCGATAGCCTAAGGCTCTTTCCTCCTCCACTTCCTTTCCTAGAATTCACCTGGGTGCCAAAAGGGCGCCTATGGCCATCTAGGGAAAGGAAAGAAGAATGGTCAAGTACAGAGAAATCCTCCGATTGATCGCGATGGGGGTGAGCCAGGAAAGCGTCGCCTTCTCTTGCGGCTGCGCGCAATCGACCGTCTCGGACGTTATCCGAGCGGCACGAGCGCGCGGCCTTTCCTGGCCGCTCCCGGAGGAGATGGACGATGCGGCGATCCGGTCCGTTATCTACCCGAAGAGGAGCCGTAAGGCCACGGACAAGGCCGCCATCGACTTCGAGCATGTGGCCCGGGAGCTTGGACGGCGCGGCATGACGCTGTCGCTTCTGTGGAACGAGTACTGCGATTCCGCCGTGTCGCGGGGCGAGGAGCCCTACATGTACTCGGCCTTCTGCAGGGAGTACAGGAAGTGGGCGCAGGCCCACGACATCCGCATGCGCATCGACCACAGGCCGGCCGAGACCATCCAGGTGGACTGGGTCGGGGACACGGCGGAAGTGGTCGATCCCGATACGGGCGAACTTCTGAGGGTCTACGTGTTCGCGGGATGCCTGCCCTACTCCAACTACCTGTTCGCCGAGGGATTCTACAGAACCGACGAGCAGGCCTGGATCGACGCCCATGCCCATATGTTCTCCTTCTTCGGCGGCGCGACCCCCGTTCTCGTGCCGGACAACTGCAAGACCGCGGTGTCCAAGAACACCAAAGAGGCGCTCATCGTCAACGAGCAGTACCGCCGCATGAGCGAGCACTACGGGTGCGCCGTCGTGCCCGCCAGGGTCAGAAGGCCCAGGGACAAGGCGAGCGTGGAGATGGGAGTCGGCCTCATCGAGCGCCAGGCCATGCTCGCGCTGAGGGGAAGGCGGTTCATGTCCCTCGGCGAGTTCAACTCGGCCCTTGCGGACCAGGTCGCCGCCATCAACTCGCGCCCCTTCCAAAGGCGCGAGGGCAGCAGGGAGAGCGTATTCCTCGCCCAGGAAAAACCGCTGCTCATCCCGCTGCCGGCGACTCCCTACGAGATGACGGCCCGCAAGGAGGTCACCGTCAATTTTAACTACCACGTGTGCTTCGACGGCTGCTGGTACTCGGTTCCGTTCGAATTCGTGAAGCGCACGGTCGCCGTGGTCGCGACGGCGAGGACCGTGTCGGTGATGGCGGACGGCACGCGGATCGCCATGCACGAGCGCGCTCACCGCAAGGGCGAGTACCGCACCAACCCCGACCACATGCCGGATGCCCACAGGGACTACGCCGAATGGGACGGCGCGCGGTTCAGGTCGTGGGCCGAGAGCATCGGGGAGGCCACCGCGCGGGCGATCGGGGCCATCCTGTCGTCGCGCAGGATCGAGCAGCAGTCGTACCGCTCGTGCCGCGCCGTGCTCGCCCTGGAGAAGACCTATGGAGGGGAGCTTTTGGAGGAAGCGTGCCAAAAGGCCCTTCTCAGGACGCAGAGGCCCAGCTACAAGACTATAAAGGGCGTAATAGCGGCACTTGCCCGGGAAGTCGGGCGCACCGACGAGGCGGCAGGCGCCTATCTGAGGGGCCAGGACTACTACCGAAAGATCGAGAGCGCAGGCGCCGACAACGGCGAGAAAGGCGGACGATGATGGCGAGCCAATCGACTATGGACAAGCTGCACGACATGAGGCTGTCGGTGATGGCCCGGGCCTATCGCGACCAAGAAGAGCTTCCCGCGGCATCAGGATTGAGCTTCGACGAGCGCCTCGCCATGATCGTCGACGCCGAATGGGACTCGCGCAGGACCAACAAGCGCCTTCGGCACCTGAGGCAGGCGGGCTTTCCCGAGCAGGATGCGAATATCGCCGATGTCCGCTACGATGACGACCGAAAACTCGACCGCGCCCAGATGGTCGAGCTGTCCAACTGCTCGTGGATCGCGAGCAGGCGCAACATCATCGTCACAGGGGCGAGCGGAGCCGGCAAGACCTGGATATCCAACGCCCTTGGAGTGGCTGCCTGCAACGCGTTCTACACCGTGCGCTACACCAGGCTGCCGGAGCTGCTGGACGAGCTCACCGTCTTCAAAGACGAGGAATGGCTCAAGCAGCGCAAGAAGTACATCAAGTGCGATCTGCTGATCATCGACGATTGGCTGCTGGAGCAGGTCAAGCCAAATGAGGCCAGGGAGATTATGGAGGTAATCGAGGCGAGGGACAGGACCGGATCGCTCATCCTGTGCTCGCAGTTCCCGCCGTCGGCATGGCACGCGAACCTGGGCAACGGGGCCATTGCCGACGCCGTCATCGACCGCGTGGTGTACAAGTCCTACACCATCCACATTGCAGGCGAGGAATCTATGCGCAAGCGGATGAGAGGAATGGAATAGGAGCAAACCGACGAAGAGCGGGAGGGGTCGAAACGGCCCCTCCCGATTATCGGCGCTGCATGGAACAGGCATCGGCGCTGTGGACATACATCATCGGCGTAGCGTGGAACAGTCACCGCTCAGGCGTACCGTACGCATTTATCCACTGACAAAAATGACGATCAGTTTAACGATTATGACTTTTCTCAGAATTTCAAGGCTTTGAACTGCGGTTTCTTGGAAGAGTGCCCAACCCTGTCAAAAAGAAACAGATAGGCTAATGACATGGTAAAGAACGCCGAAAATGAAGCCTAAACGAAATAAACCTGTGGCGGGCGGCGCTCTTCGTCCTGCAAACGGCACCAGAAACACATACTCTGGTTGCTACTGACGCGCGAGGGAGGCTATGGCGGTGCCGATTATGGAGAAGGCGGCTCCCATGAGGACGACCCAACCCAAAACGAGCTTTCCCGGCAGTGATGCCAGCGCCATAACGAAATAGCCGATGCCCGGTATCTGGTTCACAGCGCGGCCAACAACGTTTTCGTACAGTGCCGGATGCGCATCGATGCCTTCGTTGGCGTCGCCGCGGGTGATCAGTTCGCGGTCTGTCTCTTATACACATCTCCGAGCCCACGAGACGCTCATGAATCTCGT
>UQMO01000098.1 GCA_900542125.1 uncultured Collinsella sp.
GACGCCCATCAGGAACACGGCGTCGTAGCCCTCGTCGGCGACCTTGTCGGCGAGCGCGGTCATCTTCTTGCCGGTCTCGTAGAGCGCCTTGCCGTCCTCGAGATAGCCCTCCTGGTCGAAATGCATGATCTCGATCTTCTCGGTTTCCTTCATTTGTCTCTCCTTTCTGGGGTTGTTTCCACATCCCCCATGCCAACGGGCATCAAAACCCGCTTATATTCCGTAACACTCAGCCGCTTTGGCCTTAAGCGCATTGACTGACTCTTCGTAGCCCTCTGCCTTGACCTCCATTTGCTTGGAGACGGCATCGAGATACGGGTGAACGTCCCATGACTTCAGACGCGCGGCGATTATTGCCGCAATCGTCTGGAAGAACACGAGATTGGGAATTGCGCTGAGCAGCGGAGCCACCTGAGGCACCACAACCTCGTGAGCCCCACCCTTGGGATGGGCCGTGAGCAGCACCGTTTTTGTCGTAACGTTCGATAGCGCATCGGCGATATTCGCAAGACGCTCCGACCCCTGCGGATCGTCGACAATAAACACCAGATAGCCCGGAACGATCTGCATCTCGGGACCGTGGACGAACTCCTCGCCTTCGTGATGCATGGCAGGAATCTTGATGGTCTCGCTCAGCTTGAGCGCCGCCTCCTCGGCAACGCCGTAGTTGGGGCCGTTGCCGACGACCATGGCGGGCGTGTGCTCAGAAAGCTCGAGCATGTGGTCTTGGACATATGCCTCGGCGGTCTTGCACATCACGGCATTGGCCTGAATAGCCTCGCGCAGGTCGTCAAGACGCTGGGCAACGCCCTTGGCGTCAATCGTTCCGCGCGCCTGACCGCCGTAAATACCAAAGAGCACCAGGTACTCAACGAGAACCTCGACGCCCAGAGTCACAAAATCCACCGACTCGACGCCCACACCGTAGTCAAGAACGATGTCAGCGTGTTCCTTGATGGGTGCCTCGACGTTTGCCGTGAGCGCAACTGCAGCCATATCGTGTGCGCGCATGTAATCGAGCGCCGCAATCGTATTGGTCGAATAGCCACTCTGCGAGACGGCGATGTTGAGCGCATGCTGCGGATAGGTGTGTTCAAAATCGACGAAGGCCTCGGGCGTCACAACGGACACCTGCATTTGCAGGGCATCTTGCAAGTAATCGCGGGCGCAATCGGCGGCATGGCGCGACGAACCCGAAGCAACGATGCGCAGCGCGTCAAAAGAACCGGACTGGAAAATATCAACGAGCTGCGACACCAGCTCAGACGAACGCTCGAGGTTCTCCCCCATACGCACATGGGCAAGCTGAACGTAATCGAACATCTTCATCGTCTCACCTTGAAACAAATCATTAGTATTTGATACCAATCACAGTTACAGGATACGGCTTTTTGATACCTCTTTGTCGATTAATTTATCCCCTTCGGCGAACGGTCGATTTTGAGCCATGTAAGGTTGTATATACAGTCGGTCAAATTGCCCAAACAGACCGGCTGTTACCGCGCGTAATGCAAAGCACCAGCTAATACGTATAGGTGTAGCCGCCCGCATCGCCACGATTGAAGGACTTTACATACTCGATAGCCTGACCGCTCGCGTCATAGCTCACGCATTCCAAAAGCAAAACAAGATCCCCTTGTTCCAAGCCAAGCAAGCCCGCGTCGCGTGCGCCCACCGCCTCGATATCGAGCTTCTCCTGCGCCATGACCGGCTTTCGGCCCAACATCTCATAGGTCTCGTACAAACTGAAGACCGACACGTCAATATTTTCGATTGTGGGAAACAGCAGGCACGGAATGAACGCCATCTCAATCGATACGGGATCGCCGTTGACGCAGTTCAAACGCCGAATCGAATACAGCAAATCGTCCTCGGCAATGCCAAACAGGTTGGCATAATAAGGGCCCGCATAACGCTTGGAACGCGCGAGGATGCGGACGGACGGCTCGCCGCCCGAAGCACGAACCGACTCGCGAAAGCCTCCTGTTCGCTCGTAGGCAACGGGCACTTTCTGCGCCACAAACGCGCCCTTTCCGCGGACGCGTCGAATCTGCCCGCGCCGAACCAGCTCATCGACAGCACTTCGAATGGTCAAGCGTGTCGTACCAAATTCCTCGGCGAGGTCTTTTTCGGACGGAATCATGGAACCCGTGGGATATATACCGCGCTCGATACGCTCCTCGATGCGGCGTCGAATGCGCATATAGACCGGGGTGGCATCTACTGTTTCAGCCATTGTTCACCTGCCACGCTCCTCATGCCGTTCTTTTCGCCGTTATCGGCAAAGCGGAACTTTGTGGGCAGAATCACCGATTTGCAATGCTCCACAAAACGCATGTCCTTATCAAATTCGATCGTGCTCTCATAGAACACCGGCGTTCCCTCTTCTTGCTGGAGCAGCTCGGCCTCTTCGACGTTCAAACGCGAGATGGAGATATGCTCACGTCCATGCTCAACACGCACGCCACCTTCTTTGAGCAAGACATCGTAAAGGCTCTCACACTCAAAATCGTGCTCGGGAAGCGATGGGCACAGGGACAGGTTAACGTGAGCGGTCTCGATTGACGCTGGCTCGCCCTCAATAAGTCGAACGCGCTGCATGCGGAGCAAGGGAGCGCCTACAGCCACCCCAAGCTTGTCGGCAAGCGCCTCATCCGCCTCGATGGTCCCGGTGGAAACCAGACGAGAAGAGGGGTGCAGGCCGGCAGTCCGCACAGCATCGGAAAAGTTATACGTTTCCTGGAAGATGTTCAGCGGCTTGGGAGGACACACATACGTGCCCGATCCGCGACGGCTCTCGAGCGTTCCACACGAGATAAGCCGCGTGATACCGGCACGCAACGCCGTACGCGAAACGCCAATCTCTTCGCACAGCACGCGCTCGGCCGGCAGGCGATCGCCGCCGGCAAGCTGATGGTGCTGGATATACCAAAGAATTCCCTCAACAGCACGATCTTTGGGGGGAATTGCATAAGATTCGCCTGCCATTGCACAGACTCCTCATTCAGAAACGTATGCCGCCAAAATTAGGCCAGCCCTCCCATGGCATCAAATTCGGCCTTGATCTTCTCGGCGACATTCCGATACGACTTATATAGGTTTGAATCGCGTTTGACTTCGTCGGTCATAACGGGAATCTCTAATTTGGAAACCTCGTCTTTTCCCGTCTGAACCGCCACGACAACGCCCATACCAAGACACATATTACGCTTGGCAGCGTTTATTTTTGCCGCCTTCGCGGGATTTGCCAGAATACGCTGGGCAAATTCCTGTTTTGAAGGCGTCTCGTCAGCCTCCGGATCGCCAGCCTCGGCCACCTCGCACTGCAGAACCTGTCTCTTATACACATCTCCGAGCCCACGAGACGCTCATGAATCTC
>UQMO01000099.1 GCA_900542125.1 uncultured Collinsella sp.
CCCGTAAACCAATTGGCCAATAGGCGTTGCACAGGAAAGCATCATATAAACGAGTGCCAGCACTTTTCCGCAGAGTTCCTTTGGCGCTGACCGCTGAACAAATGAAACGATTTCAACCGATGTAATGCTTGCCCACGCCATAACCCATGCCGAGCCGGCCGCAAGCGCGGTAAACGCAAATTCATCAGGACCGCTCAGTAGCGTGACAATAATCGGTACGACTCCAAAACAGATCATCGCAACATATCGACATATGCCCTTGAAGGAAAAACGATGCGGCCAAATACCGACCAAACCGCTGCCGACAAGACCACCCAAGCCCATAGCCACCTCAATAATCCCAACAAAGGATGATTGCATTCCGAGATGCTTTGCAACAATAACGGGAGCACCAATCGTTAACCCAACTAACGCAAGGTTCAAAATAGCCGCAAGCAAAAACACAACGAGCAATGATGCGTTTTGAAACAGGTACCGAATCGACTCCCGAAAATCGCTTCGGCATGTCGAGCAAGTCGTACTGTCCCCTGTCATTCCAGATGAGGCATTTTGCTTGAGTGCGCCCCCGAACAGTAGGGCTGACATCGCAAACGTCAACGCCGCGGTTTCGCATAGAGCATCGATACCAAAGCACCCATAGACTGCCGTCCCGACTACAGGCCCCAAGATATTGCTCGCCATGGTTATCTGCGAGACCAACGCAGTGGCACGCTCAACCTTTTCTGGGCCCGTCATGCGCACCGTCTCAATTTGAAGCATCGGCTTCAGCAGCGATTGGATGCCATATTGGACGCAAAGCATTGCTGCCACGACAACCGCAAGAGGCAGCGAACACTTCATGGGGATAAACAGCAGTGATGCAGCCATCAGAACAATGCCGAGTACCACAAGAACCCCGCGATGTCTTCCCCGATCCGCCAAAATCCCGCCAACCGGAGTCGCGAGCACGCCCGGTATGAACGCTATCGCCGCGACGGCGCCATATAACGTTGACGAGCCGCTGCAATCGAATAAGTAAAGCGGACACGCAAAGCACAGTGCTGACAACATTGAATACGCACACAGCTGTGCAACAAGAAGACCGAAAAGCCTGATAGATCGCACTGTTTTTTGCGCCAACGAGACACTACTCCTCCGCATTTCAGCCATAAGCCTATCCCCTATACATACCGTTAGTATGTATTTAATGACTTGAAAAGGGCAGCCGTGGCTACCCTTACAAATCAATTACATACCATTGGTATCTATATTACCACCCGGCGCGGTCCCATACGTCCCAAATCTCCGCCGTTGTCTGAAGCACTTCATTACCCAAATCGAGCCCCACCGCGGCTGCCATCTGCGCCAAACATTGTGCGCGAGCGAGCATTCGCTCCTTGGGCTCGAGCGGACGGAACAGCGGCAACAGCCAAAGATTCGCCAACAACGATACCGCCTCCGCCGCTTCGCGTGGGCATGCACACGCAATGGAGCCGTCGGCGATGCCCTCCTCGATCACTGGCAGGAGATAGCCATCGGCCGACTCGTCAAACGAACCTTGGTACTGCATCGCCAGCAGCCGCGAGCTTTTTACCGGATCTGCCGCAGGATGCATGCGAGCCCATAGATCGATTTGCGGAACGACGGACTCGGGCGCATAAAGTCGTTTGAGCTTTTGGGCTCCCGTCATATTGCCAGCACCGAGTGTCGCGCGGCGGCGCTCAACAATCGGAGCCATTGCCCGATCAAATGCGGCGTTGAAAATCTCTTCTTTGCTCTTAAAGTGATGATAGATAGCACCCTTGGTCATGCCATCGAGGCGGTCGACGATATCTTGAATGCTCGTCCCCTCATAACCCTGTGCGCAGAATAGCTCCAGCGCCGCGTCGAGAATCTTCGCGACCGTCTCCTCGGGATATTTATTACGACCCATAATCCGTCCATCCGCAACGCAAGTCTTGTGCCTCATTGCAGCATTTTAACGTTGCGGATGACAGGTGGTCGATCCTACACCGCGGCGGGGCCGTGTTCGCCGGTACGGATGCGGATAACTTCCTCGACCGGCTCGACCCAAATCTTGCCGTCTCCAACGGCACCGGTGCGAGCGGCGTTGCAGATGATGTCGACAATTCCGTCGACATGCTCATCGGCGCAAATAAGGGTGAACTGCACCTTAGGGATCGTGTTGACAAGCAGCTCGTTGCCGCGCACGTATTCCTTCCAGCCATGCTGTGCGCCGCAACCCTGCACCTGATTGATAGTCATGCCGCGAACATCAGCAGCAAACAGCGCGTCTTTAAGAACCTCGAGCTTCTCCTGGCGCACAATAGCCGTGATCTTTTTCATAGTGAATTCCTCTCTTCAATAAAAGAAATGAATTGTCCTTCACATGGCACGGGTTTTCCAAATGCCGCAAACCAACCTCAGAGACCATAAAAATTCAACTGACTGGTCTTAGCAGGTTTCCCAAGTGCCGCAGATTGCCGTGAAAGAGGAGCGAAGCGTACTTAAGTACGTGAGCGACGATTGAACGGCAAGGTGCGGTACTTGGGGAAGCTGCTAATCGAGTCCCGAGAAGGAGGGGTATGCGCTCTCGCCGTGTTGACTCGCATCCAGGCCCAGCGCCTCGTCGGCCTCGTCCACGCGCAGGCTGCCGTGGAACAGTGCCTTGACCACCGCGGCGATCACCAAATCGAGCACCAGCACAATAGCGACCGTCACCACAATGCCCAGGATCTGCGAGACCGGCAGCGACACATCGCCCGTGTAGAACAGGCCACCCTTACCGGTCCACGAAAGCTGCGGCACGCAGAACAGGCCCGTGAGCACGCCGCCCAAGATCTGTCTCTTATACACATCTCCGGGCCCACGAGACGCTCATGAATCTCGTAT
>UQMO01000100.1 GCA_900542125.1 uncultured Collinsella sp.
CCTAAGCCTTCGTCGGCAGCGTCAGATGTGTATAAGAGACAGGTGGGCGAGGACCTGGCCGCGACGTGGGGCGAGGACGGCGTCGCCGGTGACTATCATTTTCAGCTCACGGCGTCGCACAGCGATTCGCCGACGTTTAAGGTCAAGGCCGTGCCCGAGCTCGATGGCGCAGGCGAGACGCTGCGCCTGAACACCGAGGCCTACGGCGGCATGATCGACTACACCTGGTTCGACCGCCCGCTGGCGCTGGCCGGACGTGTGCTGGTGCGCGAGGGCGACCGTATTGAGAGCCGCCTGCTTGCCACCGAGCGCGAGGTCGCTATTATCCCGAGCCTTGCCATCCACATGAACCGCGGCGTTAACGAGGGCTTTGCTCCCAACCGAGCCGTCGACCTGTGCCCGCTCATCAGCGCCGGCGAGCTTAAACAGGGAGATTTTGACGCACTGATCGCTGACGAACTGGACGTTGAACCCGAGCAGATCCTAGGTCGCGATCTGTTCCTGGTCAATCGTCAGGATGCGCGCATTTGGGGCTGGGCCGACGAGTTTATCTCGACGCCCAAGCTCGACGACCTGGCCTGCGCCTACACCTCGCTGCAGGCATTTTTGGGTGCCGAGAATGCGCATGACATCTCGGTCTTTTGCTGCTTTGATAACGAGGAGGTTGGCTCCGAGACCAAGCAGGGCGCCATGTCGACGTTCTTGGCCGACGCGCTGCGCCGCATCAACGGATCGCTGGGCTTTGACGACGAGTCGTACCATCGCGCACTTGCCGCCTCGATGCTTGTGAGCTGCGACAACGCGCATGCCGTGCACCCCAACCACGCCGAGAAGTGCGATGCTCGCAATCAGGTTGTGCTCAACGGCGGCATTGTCATTAAGGAAGCCGCCAACCAGCACTACTGCACCGATGCCTTTAGCCGCGCGGTGTTCCAGGCCATCTGTGATGACGCCGACGTACCCACACAGGCCTTCGCCAACAAGAGCGATATGGCCGGAGGCTCCACACTCGGCAACCTGTCCAATATGCAGGCGAGCATGCATGCCGTGGACGTGGGCCTGCCGCAGCTGGCCATGCACTCAAGCTACGAGACCGGCGGCGTACGCGACGTGATGTACGCCATCCGCGCCCTCACCGCCTTCTACGAGCGCGACCTCCATATCAACGGAGCCGAAAGCGCGGAGCTCTAAAACCTGCCAAAAAGGGATGTTAATTTTGGCAGGTTTTCTCTGGACGAATGCAAAGGGTGAAACCGAACTAGATCGGTGATACGTAGCCGCCGAGGTGCAGTGTGCCTCGGCGGCTTTTTGTGTACGGAGTACGGCTAATGCTAATAAATGCTATACATGCTTTACGTATCTACCATAGAGTTTTATGATAGTTCTAAAGTATTAAGGAGGGGTCATGACCACAACAGCCGCTCAGATCAACGTACGTCTCGATGCCGATCTTAAAAGGAGTGGGGACGCCGCTCTCTCCAGGGCCGGTATGACGCCGAGCCAAGCGGTGCGAGCGCTCTGGCAGCTTGCAGCGTCGCTGGCCGATCGCCCCGGTGCGCTCGAGGATATCCTGCTGCCCAGTCGTGCCCGGGCGGAACAGCGCGAGCGCGAAAAGGCCGCCAAACGTAAGCTCGAGCTCATGGATCAGGGGTCGAAGCTGTTCGCTGCCGCTTGCCGTGAGTCGGGAATCGATATGGCCAGGGCTCAGCCATCGGACGACGAAGAGCTCAAACGGAATGCCTATGCGGATCGCTATGGCGAGGAGATGAGCTGGCTCTATGAGTGAGGCTCCAAAGCGCATCTTGGTTGACACCAACGTGTGGCTCGATTACTTTATTCCCTCACGACGTGGTCGTTCGGTGGCGATTGAGTTTTTACGCGATGCATGCACGGCGCAGGTGGATTTGCTGTATGCGGCGACATCGTCCAAAGATCTGTTCTATTTGATTTCGAGCGAACATAAGGCGTGGTATCGGCGCGAGCATGGCTCACTATCCCAAGATGCCGCCGTGGCGGCGACATCACTTGCATGGGATTGCCTCGACGTTTTGTCGCAACTTGCCACGCCGGTACCCTGCGACCTGAGTGACATATGGATGGCGAGCAAGCAGCGTAATCTCCATAGCGATTACGAAGACGATTTAATCATCGCTGCGGCAATGCGCGCAAAGGCAGATCTCCTGGTTACTAACGATGCCAAACTCTGTTCACACGCACCCGTCGCAGCAATGAGCGCAGAAGACGCAAAGAATTACTTAGCAACGCTCTAGCAATTTGAAGATCCCGCAGGTCGAATAAAAGTCAGCGAGAGCCTGCCGTTTGAGCCAAGGTGCCGTGAAATGAAAAGGCGCTGACCTTCTGGTCGCGCCTTTG
>UQMO01000101.1 GCA_900542125.1 uncultured Collinsella sp.
TCTACACCTAAGCCTTCGTCGGCAGCGTCAGATGTGTATAAGAGACAGGCGGCGGCTTGTGCGATGGGCGCGGCGTGGCTGCACGTTTGGCCGGCGGCGTCTGGACGCATCCTCGGCAGCTTACCCTAGCGCCTGTGGTGGCGCTCCTCCTTGCGTTCTTCTGCTGCCTGCTCCTCTTGCTTAAAGGCGGGATCGTCGGGGGTGACGAGCTCGTCCTCGTGCGTGCGCTTGTTGTAATGGTGACGCAACACGGGCTCAAACAGATGTAGATGCTTGGCAAAGGCCGCCGAGCCAATGGCGAGCACGGTAAAGATGAGCCCGCGCATGGGCACCTCGACCTGGTTGATCGCGGCGGCGCCGGCCGAAAGCATAATGCACCAGGCATAGATGAGCAGCACAGCCTGCTTTTGGTTGTAGCCCTCTTGGATCAGGCGGTGGTGGATGTGGCCTTTGTCGGCCTGCCCGATGCTAATGTGGGCGCGCTTGCGGCGCACGATGGCGCTAAACGTGTCGATGATGGGCACGCCGGCAACGATGAGCGGGATGATAAGCGAGGTGAGCGCGGCGGTGCGGCTCACGTTGAGTAGCGAGATGGAGCCCAGCGCAAAGCCCAGAAGCAGCGACCCCGAGTCGCCCAAGAAGATGCTTGCGGGGTTGAAGTTGTAGCGCAAAAAGGCCAGACAGGCGCCAAAGAGCGCAATGGAGAGCGCGGCGGCGTCGATGCGGCCCGAGAGAACGGCCATCGAAAACATGGTGAACGACGCGATACCGCAGATGCCCGTGGCTAAGCCGTCGAGGCCGTCGATGAGGTTAATGATGTTGGTGAATGCCACCAGATAGATCACGGTGATGGGGTAGGTGAGCCATCCGAGCATGATTTCGCCAGGGGCAAACGGGTTGACGATGACGCCGATGCGCAGGCCGCCCACGCAGGCGATGAGCGCAGCGAGGACCTGTCCGGCCAGCTTTTGCTTGGGCTTGAGCTGGATGACGTCGTCGATAGCGCCGGTCGCAAAGATGACGGTAAAGGAGAGCGCCAGCATGGGATAGCTAATGTGAAGGCGCGGGTGCGGCACCAGGACGGGCGGCCAGCCTAGGTGCCAGGTGCCTAGGATTTGCACAATGCAGGCAACGACCAGGCCCAAAAACACCGCCGTTCCGCCCAAACGCGGGATGGGCTTGGTGTTGATGCGGCGCTTGGAAGGATAGTCGACGGCGTCGAGCTTAATTGCCAAGCGCTTGACCAGGGGCACCATGAGGAAGGTCGTGATAAAGGCCGCCGTTGCCACGCATAGGTACGGTATGTAGCTCGGGGATGAAGCCATGAATCTAAAAACCGCCAAGCGTCGAAGGAAAAGGTCAAAGGTTGCTAAGCGCAAAAAGGCATAGCTGTCCCATGATACTCGACCGAGGGGGTGCGGAGGTTTGCACCGTCTGATTATCACGCGCTTACCAGATATTGGGATGTTGTCGATGGATTGTCGGGATGCCGGTGGGGATCCATATGGACTGTAATGGCGATTTTCGGCAAAAGAAAACCACCCCCCACGTTACGAAAATGAACCCACCTAAAACAGGTGGGTGCCCTCATCGACTGTTCCAGCGTCCTTAACAACGAAGGATACCTGTACTAGGTACGACTGTGTGGGCTCCCTAAATAAACGCGACGGTTCACCCAGTTGCTCCGCGGGGGGCGGAATACCTACATCATAAAGCGGCACTTTGTGGATTCCAGTCTTGACATTACAAAAATCGTGTCGGACGATTACGGCGCCTTGGGCTCGAGCCGTCTGTGCGGTTGGTCCTTTTGCGTTTGAGCTGCTGAATCGTTGTTTTGGAGCATGTTTTTATGCCGACGTCGTTGACTGAACTTTTTTCACCCGCCTGCCATTTGTGTCCGCGCCGTTGCGGTGCGGCGCGCGATGAGGGCGCACGCGGCGTATGCGGTGCTAACGACACGCTCAAGGTGGCCCGCGCGGCGCTTCATATGTGGGAGGAGCCGCCTATCTCGGGTGAGGCCGGTTCGGGCACGATCTTCTTTAGCGGCTGCTCGCTCAAATGCGTCTATTGCCAGAACCACGAGATCTCGACGGGCAATTTTGGGCTTGAGATTTCGCCCGAGCGCTTGGTCGAGATTATGTTGGAGCTGCAGGACCAGGGTGCGAACAATATTAACCTAGTGACGGCGACGCACTACGCGCACCTACTGCCGACCGCGATTGCCGCGGCACGGGCGCGCGGACTGGTTATCCCGATCGTCTACAACACCTGTCTCTTATACACATCTCCGAGCCCA